>NZ_JBFTKG010000015.1:0-100949 GCF_056395825.1 Arthrobacter sp. 05T47
GTACCAGGGCAGCCGYGTGCTGGGCCAGGCCACGATCGAYGCCGCCCGSTCSCTGCAGCGGGCCGCGCTCTAGGCGCCCGCCACACCCAGTCCCCACGCAATCAAACGAAGGGCCCCGCCACGTGGCGGGGCCCTTCGTCGCGTTGCCCCGGCTTGCCGCGGGCGTTGCAGATGCGCCCGCTACCTGTCGAAGATCCGGGCAGAATCCTGAAGAAAATGAGAGAAACCTTCGAATCGTGTAAATTTTGTGTCTCAACTCACAAAATGCAACGATTCACCGAATGGTTGTCTGGTTGAATCTAGGAATCAGCAAAGCGTGCCGCCCATCGAGTCATTCGTTTCACTTTGGGCTGCGCTAGAACGCATCGAACAGAAAGTTCACAGATGGCAATGAACAAAAAGGCCTGGCAGAGCGTCATCGCGCTGGCCGGGGTTTCCGCCTTTGCACTGACGGCCTGCACAGGGCCGACCGGCGGCGCTGGCGGGTCATCAGCCGCAGCAAGCGGTCCGATCGCCTACGGCACCACGGACAAGGTCACCGCCTTGGATCCTGCGGGCGCGTATGACAACGGTTCGTTTATGGTGATGAACCAGATCTACTCTTTCCTCCTCAACTCGAAGCCCGGCAGCGCAGATCCCGTGCCGGACCTGGCCGAGTCTGCGTCCTTCACCTCGCCGACCGAGTACACGGTCAAGCTCAAGCCGGGCCTCAAATGGGCCAACGGGCACACGCTCGACTCCAAGGACGTCAAGTTCTCCTTCGACCGGCAGACCAAGATCAACGATCCCGCCGGCCCCGCCAGCCTGCTGACCAACATCGACAGCATCACCGCCCCCGATGCCAACACCGTGGTCTTCAAGCTGAAGCAGGCAAACGACCAGACGTTCGCTCAGATCCTCAGCAGCCCCGCCGCGCCGATCGTAGACGATGAAGTCTTCCCGGCCGACAAACTGCTTGACGACGACTCGATCGTCAAGGCCAAGGCGTTCTACGGCCAGTACGTGATCGACACGTACAAGAAGAACGAGCTGGTCAGCTTCAAGGCATTCCCTGACTACCAGGGAGTCCTCGGCAAGCCGGCCAACGATGCCGCCACGATCAAGTACTACGCCGACCCCACCAACATGAAGCTGGACATCCAGCAGGGGAACATCGACGTCGCGAACCGCAGCCTGAGCGCCACCGACGTCGATGACCTGAAGAAGGACTCCAAGGTCAAGGTCAACATTGGCCCCGGCGGCGAAATCCGCTACATCACGTTCAACTACGACACCATGCCGTTCGGCGCGAAGGCTCCGGATGCAGATCCGGCCAAGGCGCTCGCCGTCCGCCAGGCCATCGCGAACCTCGTTGACCGCCAGTCCATCGCGGACCAGGTCTACAAGGGCACCTACCTGCCGCTGTACTCCAACGTTCCCAGCGGTTTCCTCGGCGCCAACGAATCGTTCAAGGACGCTTACGGCGACGCCGGCAAGCCCAGCCTGGACAAGGCCAAGAAGGTCCTGGCCGACGCCGGTGTGACGACTCCCGTCTCGATGAACCTGCAGTACAACCCGGACCACTACGGCAAGTCCTCCGGCGACGAGTACGCCATGATCAAGGACCAGCTGGAGAAGTCCGGTTTGTTCAAGGTCAACCTGCAGTCCACGGAATGGGTCACCTACAGCAAGGCCAGCCGGGCCGATGAGTACCCCCTGTTCCAGTTTGGCTGGTTCCCGGACTTCAGCGACGCCGACAACTACCTGACCCCGTTCTTCCCGGAGGGCGGCTTCCTGAAGAACCACTACAACAACCCGACCGTCAACGACCTGATCAGCAAGCAGCTCACCACCGTTGATAAGACTGAACGCGAGTCCACGATCAAGGATGCGCAGAATGCCCTCGCCAAGGACATCTCCACGCTTCCGTTGCTCCAGGGCGCGCAGGTTGCCATTTCCGGCAGCGGTGTCAAGGGTGTCGATTCCACCCTCGATGCCTCCTTCAAGTTCCGTTTGGGAACTATTTCCAAGTAAGGCTGCATCCGTGCTGTCCTGACCAGCCTGCGAGGCGGGGCGCCCTGAAGGCGCCCCGCCTTTGCTGGTCATTGCCGCACCCCGCAGTTCACGCCGGCCCGCCCAAGGCCGCGACAGCACAATCTTAGGTACCAATGACAACATTGACTGAGGCGCCGCTAAACGACGCCGACGGACTTCTTCCGTCCAAGAAAAAATCCTCGGGTGGGGGCTTGGGGACCTACATCCTGGTCCGGTTCTTCCTGATCATTCCGACCATTTTCATTTTGGTGACTTTGGTCTTCTTCCTGATGCGGGTCATCGGCGACCCCATCACCGCAGCGCAGGGCGGCAGGCTTCCCCCGGAGGCGCTCGCGCAGCGCATCCACGACGCCGGCTACGACCGCCCGATCCTCGTGCAGTACCTCGAATACGTTGGCCAGGTGGCGACCGGCAATTTCGGCACCACCATCACCGACCGCCGGCCCGTTGTCGAAATGATCATCACCTTTGGCACGGCAACCCTGGAACTGGCCATCAATGCCCTCATCGTGGCGCTTTTGGTCGGCATCCCGCTCGGGCTCATCTCCGCCTACAAACGCGATAAGGCGCCCGACGCCGTCCTGCGGTTCTTCGCCATCCTCTGCTATGCCACCCCGGTATTCTTCGCCGGCCTGCTGATGAAGCTGGCCTTCTCCGTCTGGCTCGGCTGGCTGCCCGTCGCAGGACGGGCCTCCACCAGGACCGAACTGGCCATGGGAAGCCTGGCCGCACCGACCGGGATCTACTGGCTGGATGCCTTGCGCAGCGGCAACATGGCTGCGTTCGGCGACGTCGCGTCCCATTCAGTCCTCCCCGCACTCACTCTGGGGCTGCTGACGGCAGGGGTCTTCCTGCGGCTGGTCCGCACCAACGTCATCGGAACACTGGGCAAGGACTACGTCGAGGCCGGCAGGTCCCGCGGCGTCAGCAATTTCCGGCTCGTGACCAAGCATGCCTACAAGCCTGCCCTGATTCCGATCATCACAGTCATGGGGCTCCAGATTGCCCTCCTGCTCGGCGGCGCCGTTCTCACTGAGTCCACCTTCGAGTGGAAGGGCCTCGGCTACCAGCTGGTGCAATACCTGAACGCCCGCGACTTCGTCGCCGTCCAGGGAATCGTCGTGATGCTGGCGGTTATCGTTGCCGTCACGAACTTCATCGTGGACGTCGTCGCAGCCCTGATCGACCCGCGAGTGAGGTACTAACCATGAATGCAACCAAAGTAAGCGGGCGCAAGCAGCCCCTCTTCTACCGGCTGCCGGTGATCTCGCATTTCCGCTCGAGCGTCGGGCTGCAGCGCGGCATGCTCGTCACCGGCCTGGTCCTGTCCGTCGTCTTCCTGCTCGTCGCCGTGTTTGCGCCGTGGATCGCGCCCTACGGGTTTGCCCAGCTCAGCGACGCAGCGGGTCCCTTCCCGACACAGCAGCCCCCCAGTCCGGCCCACATCTGGGGCACCACGGTGGGTGGCTATGACGTCTATTCCCGAGTGCTCTGGGGCGCCCAGACGGCCGCGGTGGTCATCATCGTCGCCGTGGCCATGTCAATCTTCCTCGGCGTAGCCCTCGGCCTCGTCAGCGGGTACTTCGGCGGCTGGCTCGATCGGTTGCTCGTGGTGATCGCCGATGCGATCTACGCATTCCCGTCCCTGCTGCTGGCCATCGTGATGTCAATAGTCATCAGCCACGGCCAGTCCAGTTTCTGGGGAGGCATTGTTGCCTGCTCCATCTCCATCTCGGTGGTGTTCGTCCCGCAGTACTTCCGCGTCATCCGGGCCGAGACCATCCGGCTAAAGGCGGAGCCGTACGTCGAGTCAGCCAAGGTGGTGGGTGCCTCAAGCGTTCGCATCATGGGTCGGCACATCTTCAAGAACGCAACCCGCACGCTGCCATTGATTTTCACGTTGAATGCGTCCGAGGCCATCCTGACCCTGGCGGGCCTCGGCTTCCTCGGGTTCGGCATCGAACCGACCTCTGCCGCCGAGTGGGGCTACGACCTGAACAAGGCCATAGCAGACGCCTCCTCGGGCATCTGGTGGACCGGTGTTTACCCCGGTACGGCGATCGTCCTGACCGTGCTTGGGCTGACCCTCGTCGGTGAGAGCATCAACGACCTCAACGATCCCCGCCTGCGGGGCCGGAAGAAGGCTGTGGCAGGCAAGGGCGGACCTGACTCCACCGCCGGTGCCCAGGCTGCACTCGAAGCAGAATCGAGAGTTCTATGACCATCAACATCGACAAGCCTGGCCAGGGCGCGGGCCCGGTCCTGGACATCGACCGCCTCAAGGTCACGTTCGCCACTGATGCCGGGGACGTGTACGCCGTCAAGGACGTCAGCCTCCAGGTCAACCCCGGCGAGGTTGTGGCCATCGTTGGCGAATCGGGATCCGGCAAGACTGTAACGGCCAAGACCATCCTGGGACTCTTGCCGGAGACGGCTATCAGTCAGGGCGCGGTCCTGATCAACGGCAACAACGTCATCAGCGTCAGCGAGGCGAAACTGCGGGAGATCAGGGGCCGCGATGTGGCCATGGTGTTCCAGGAACCATCCACCGCCCTTAACCCGGTCTTCACCGTGGGCTGGCAGATCGCCGAAGGAATCCGCGCACACGCCGGCACTGGCGGCCGCAGCAAGGTCTCGGCCAAGGAAGCCAAGGCGCGGGCAATTGAAGCCCTCCGCAAAGTGGGCATCCCGGACCCGGAAACGCGGGTCAACTACTACCCGCACCAGTTCTCGGGCGGCCAGAAACAGCGCGTTGTGATTGCCGCAGCGCTGGCCCTGAACCCTGGCCTCATCGTGGCGGACGAGCCGACGACTGCCCTGGACGTCACCGTGCAGGCCGAGATCCTTGAACTGCTGCGGGACCTGCGCGACAACTACGGAACGTCCATCGTTCTGATTACGCACAATATGGGCGTTGTCGCCGACCTCGCCGACCGCGTCGTGGTCATGTACCAGGGCGACGTTGTGGAGGAGGCATCCTCACGGGTGCTCTTCGCCCAGCCCAAGGAGGACTACACCAAGAAGCTCCTCGCCGCTGTGCCGCACTTGGGCCGCAACTCCGCGTCGGAGGGTATGGTGGAGCGCGCCCACCAGGGCGGCAAAGTGCTGGTTGAGGCCAAGAACCTGACCATCGAGTACCCGGGGCGGCTGGGCAGCCCGGCCTTCAAGGCCGTTGACGGCGTCAGCTTCACCGTGTCCGAAGGCGAAGTTTTCGGTCTCGTGGGGGAGTCCGGTTCCGGCAAGACCACCATCGGCCGGGCGATCGCGGGACTCAACCGGACCACGGGCGGCAGCCTGAATGTGCTGGGTTACGAAATGCTGAACTTCAAGGAGCGCACCTTCAAGCCGCTCCGCAAGGAGATCGGCTTCGTATTCCAGGACCCGGCGGCCTCGTTCAACCCGCAGCTGACCATCGGCGACTGTGTGGCGGAACCGCTGATCATCCACTCGAACCCGACCGCGGCTGAGGCGCGCAAGCGGGTCGGTGAGCTGCTCGAGTCAGTGCAGCTGCCGGCGTCGTACGCTGACCGGTTCCCGCACGAACTCTCCGGCGGGCAGCGCCAGCGTGCCTCCCTGGCGCGGGCGCTCATCCTGAACCCGAAGCTGCTTATCGCGGATGAGCCGACCTCGGCCCTGGACGTGTCCGTGCAGGCCGTGGTGCTGGAACTGTTCAAGGAAATCCAGSAGGARTTCGGCTTCGCSKSCCTSTTCATCAGCCAYGACCTCGCCGTGGTGGACATGCTCTCCCACTGGGTCGGGGTGCTCTACAAGGGCAAGATGGTGGAGCAGGGCCTCGGTAACCAGGTGATGGGCAACCCGCAGCACGACTACACGAAGAAGCTCATCGCTTCGCTGCCTGTTCCGGATCCCGACGAGCAGGCCAGGCGCCGCGAGGCGTTCAAGGCCGTGCTTCACAGCTAGGCCCACCGCCAAGGGACATGCCCACCGTTCACCATGAACGGTGGGCATGTCCCTTTTGCGTGCCGGGCCAGGCCCCTGCAACGGCGCTTAACAGCCGAAGGCATTAGCCGCCGTGCCCCTAGACTGGATCAATGACCGAGCAGAACCTCAATCTTCCTGAAACCGATTCCTACGACCCGGCGGCAAGCTCCCTGGCCGGTTCCGTGGACCCCGCGGTGATGGCGGAGCTGTTGTCGATCCGCTCCAGCATCGACAACATCGATGCCACCCTCGTCTTCCTCCTGGCCGAGCGCTTCAAGGCGACCCAGAAGGTCGGCTTCCTCAAGGCCGCACACAAACTTCCCGCCGGGGACCCCGGCCGGGAAACGGCCCAGATCGCCCGGCTGCGGCACCTCGCCGCCGAGGCCCACCTCGACCCGGCATTCGCGGAGAAATTCCTGAACTTCATCATCGGCGAGGTCATCCGCCACCACGAGGCCATTGCCGAAGACCACCAGGCCGCCCAGGCCTCCGGCTCCGCGGACGCAGCCCGCACCGCAGACGCCTGACCATGGCCGGAACAGACTCGCCCGCTCCGGGGCAAGTGACCGCGACGGGCCTGGGCCCGTGGCCCGGCGAGGACCCGGCTGAGGCCGCCCGCATCATCCGCGGTGAACTGGGCACCCCGCACCTGCCGTTCCTTGCCGAACTTCCCGACCGCGGCGTCGGCTCCGATGCACTGGGCCGGACAGCGTCCCTGCTCGTGGAGCTGGCAGTCGACGTCCAGCCGCATGGCTGGAGGTTCGTGGACCGTCCCGGCAAGGACCTGCAGCGGGCAAAATCCGCCCTGTCCACCGACATCAACATCCTGGCGGACGTGATCGGGGCCGAGGAAGCGCCGTCGGAGGATATCAAGATCCAGCTGCGCGGGCCGCTCAGCCTTGCCGCCGGCCTGCACCTGCACAACGGGGAACGGGCCCTGATCGACTTTGGYGCCCGMCGYGAGATTGCGGCTTCGCTGGCAGCGGGTGTGGAAGGYTACCTCAARCGGGTGGCAGAGGCTGCCCCMGGTGCCCGGATCGTGGTCCAAATCGACGAACCTGAGATTKCCTCCGTGCTGGCCGGCACCATTCCCACCTCCAGCGGTTACCGGACCCTGCGCTCGGTGCCGGGCCGGGAAGTCACCGAGTCCTGGCAATTGGTCATCGACGCGCTCCGGGCCGCCGGCGCCGTGGAAACCGTCGTGGCCGTCTCCGAGGTCGAGGCGCCCTTCGAGYGGATCCTGGCGGCCGGCGCCGACGGAATCGCCGTGCCGCTCCGGGCCYTGACCTCGCGCCAGTGGGARCAACTCGCGGGCGCGGTGGAGGCCGGCAAGCGGCTCTGGGCCGGCGCGCTGGACGTGACGGATCCCGCTGCGAGGCTGCCCAGGGTTGGCGACGTCGTGGAAAACGTGTGGCGCCCGTGGCGGCAGCTGGGTCTGCCGGCGTCCACGCTGGGGGCGCTGAGGGTCACGCCGTCGGAGGGTCTGGCGCTGCACGCACCGGCCGCGGCGAGGGCGGTCCTGACCCGGCTGACCCAGGCGGCGGACGGACTCAACCAGCTCGCCCTCGGCTAGCCAGCGCCCGGGTCCGCCGGTGACGCCGGTGACGCCGGCATCCCGACTCAGACCCTGCTCTCCCAGCCGTCCGGACGTGCGTGCCCGGGCAGGAAGCCCAGCGTCGCCACACCGCCGGGATAAGGCTCGAGCCGGTAGTCGAAGTGGCCGGCGTACACCAGGACCAGGCCGAGCTGGGGCTGGATCACCTTGACCTGGATCCGGTGGCGGCCGCCGTCCTGCGGCTCCCACCACTGCTCGGCATAGGCCTTGGCGTCGAGCGCCGCCGGCAGCGGAATCCGCAGTGGACCGAGGAACAGCCGGGAGGCCTCGGAGACGCCGCGGAGCCTGCCCTCGGGCGTCACGCTGAGATTGAGGTCGGTGGTGAGCCGCCGGAACCTGCCCACGTAGTCCACGAGCCGCGGCTGGCCCCCGGATTCGTCAAGGCTGGTGGTGTCGTGGAACAGCCGGGTGGTTCCGGGGAAGAAGATCTCGCGCCGGGCCGTCAGGCTTGACCTGCCGAACGGGTCCAGATGGGCGTGGTTTTCGATCCGGAAGCGGACGCCCTCGCCGTATTCGGGGAAGAAGGCCTGCTCGCCGGCGGTGAGCCGCAGCAGGGGCCTYAGCCAGGCCTGCCGGCAGCCGACGACGTCGAAGACCCCCTCGCCGACGCCATAGTGGCCGGACCCCGGCGCCAACGCGAAGTATTCTTGRAGTTCCGGCTGCAGCCGGGCAGAGTCAGGGCCCAGGGCGCGCTTGTAGATGGGGGTGTTCACGGGTTCCTCCTGCGGTCCGGRCCGGTGTAAGGGGCTTTTCCACAGCATGCAGGACATGGCGGCAATTGTCACAACTTTCCGGCGCCTCGGCGCGGTCCGGGCCGCCACGGCACGCCCGCCTGCGCCATGCCGGTGGGCCGCCCGATACGACAAAGCCAATTCAATGGGGGAATATATAACTATGAAGGCACGCATTCTGGTAGTGGACGATGACGAGGCGCTCGCCGAGATGATWGGTATTGTGCTGCGCAATGACGGCTTCGAACCCGTCTTCTGCGCCGACGGAGCACAGGCGCTGGACGTGTTCCGCTCCTCCAAACCGGACCTCGTCCTGCTTGACCTGATGCTTCCGGGCATGGACGGCATTGAAGTGTGCCGCCAGGTCCGTGCCGAGTCAGACGTCCCGATCGTGATGCTGACCGCCAAAGCGGACACCTCGGACGTGGTCCGCGGCCTGGAGTCCGGGGCCGATGACTACGTTCCCAAGCCTTTCAAACCCGCCGAGCTGGTCGCCCGCGTCCGGGCCCGGCTCCGCCCGGGCGACCAGAAGGCCCCGGAAACGCTGCGGATCGCCGACGTCACGATCGACGTCGCCGGCCACCTGGTCAGCCGCGGCAACGACCGGATCTCCCTGACGCCGCTGGAATTCGACCTCCTTGTCGCCCTGGCCCGCAAGCCGTGGCAAGTGTTTACGCGTGAACTGCTCCTGGAGCAGGTCTGGGGCTACCGGCACGCCGCCGACACCCGGCTGGTCAATGTCCATGTCCAGCGGCTGAGGTCCAAGATTGAACGCGATCCAGAAGCCCCCGAAGTTGTATTGACGGTCCGTGGTGTCGGCTATAAAGCAGGTTCCTGAGCCYGCGGACCGCAGTGTCCCGCAGMGCATAGCGACGGCGGAGTCGCCGGARATGACGCCGGAAATGACGCMRGACRCGGCGCCGGCAGAGTTGTCCGCWGAGTCGTCCGCCCCGTCCGCCGCTCCGCCCGCCGCCCTGCCCRCCGTCGACCTCGACGGCGAGCCCGCCATCGTGCCCGAGATCCTGCACGAGCCCGGGACGCCCCCTGCCGGCGGCGGACCGGGTCTTTGGCGCGGATTCGCCTTCCGTACCCGGCTGTGGGCCAAGCGCGCGAGGATCGTTGGCGTCCGGGTCGCACGCCTGGTCCGGACCGGGGGACGGCGCTTCTGGCCCGGCGTCCTCTACCTGCTCCGCTCGGTGCAGAAGAAGTGGCGGCGTTCGCTGCAGTTCCGGACCGTCCTGACCACGCTCCTGCTGGCCATCGGCTCGTTCGCGGTCGTTGGCGCCTACCTGTCCAACCAGATCGCCAACAACCTGTTCCAGGAGCGGCTCGCCCAGGCCGAATCGGAGACGCGCTACAACGTCAAGCAGGTCCAGGACACGTTCGACGGCGCCCAGGTCACGGACCAGTCCAGCGTCATCACGCTGGTCTACGACACCCTGAACGCCGTCGAGGGCCGCGGGTCCGTGATCCAGCGTCGCTACGTCTTCGAGGCCATGCCGGAGCAGACCAAGCCGCGCAACCGCTGGGTTGAATCCCGGGCCTCCGACCAGCTCACCATCGGCGTCATCCCSCCGGACCTGCGCAAAGCCGTGCAGGACTCCGGCAAGGACCAGTACTGGGCCTCCACGCAGTTCCCCGTGGGGACCGAGGACCGRCCCGGCATCGCCGTCGGSAACAAGGTGACCTTCAACGGCACCGTCTACGAGCTTTACCTCATCTACGACCTCAACACGGCGCAGAAGACACTGGACGAGATCCAGAACGTCCTGCTGGCCGGCGGTGCCCTGCTGGTGCTGATGATCGGCGGCGTCGCCTGGTATGTCACCCGCAACGTGGTCAGCCCGGTCAGCCATGCCGCCGTCGTYTCGGAGAAGCTCGCGGCCGGACAGCTGCAGGAACGCATGGTGGTCAAGGGCGAGGACGAGGTCGCCCGGCTCGGTGCCTCSTTCAACCACATGGCGGCAAGCCTCCAGGAGCAAATCACGCAGCTGGCCACGCTCTCGCAAATGCAGCAGCGCTTCGTCTCCGATGTCTCCCACGAGCTCCGCACGCCGCTGACCACGGTGCGCATGGCCGCGGAAGTCCTTTATGACGCGCGCGARGATTTCGACCCCATCAACAAGCGGTCCGCAGAGCTGCTCTACAACCAGGTGGAGCGCTTCCARTCGCTCCTGGCGGACCTCCTGGAAATTTCCCGCTTTGACGCGGGCGCGGCCACCCTCGACGCCGAACCRACGGACATTGTGCARCTCGTGGCGCACGTCATTGAGGGGGTGGCGCCGGTCGCCGCCGAATAYGGCTCAGCCGTGACCCTCAACRCYCCGGCCGGCAGCATCATTGTCGACATGGACGACCGCAGGATCGAYCGGATCCTGCGYAACCTCATCCTGAACGCCCTTGARCACGGCGAGGGCCGGCCCGTCAACGTCTCCGTGGCCGCCAACGGCACTTCGGTAGCCGTGGCCGTACGGGATCACGGCATCGGCATGACCCCGGCTGAGGCCGCCCGCGTCTTCGACCGCTTCTGGCGCGCCGATCCCGCCCGGGCCCGCACCACGGGCGGCAGCGGCCTGGGCCTGTCCATCGCCGCGGAGGACACCAAGCTCCACGACGGCTGGCTGCAGGCGTGGGGGAGCAAGGGCCACGGCTCGAACTTCCGCCTGACCCTTCCGCTGCGCCGCGACGAGCCGATCACCAAGTCCCCGCTCCAGCTCGAGCCGGTGCATGTCGGCCTCCCGGCGGCGGGCACCCAGCGGACCGTCGTGCTGCTGGACCCGCCGCGAACCGCGGAAGCCTCGCCGGGGACCCCGGAGACCGGCGTCGCCCGCGGGGCCGCGGCAGACGGCGCCACAGATGATTTTGCTGATGACTTCACTGGCGACGGCGGCGGCAGCGACGGCGGCGCCGTCGGCGGGGCCGTCGGCGGGGCAAACCCGGACGGCGGACCGGCCGGCCCCGGGGGAACTGGGACGGAGGGCAGGGCATGAGCAGTGTTTCCATGTCGGGAAAATTCACCCGGGTGGGGGCAGCGTTGCTTGCTGTGCTCCTGCTGCTGTTGACCTCGTGTGCCCAGATTCCGCGCTCCGGGCCGGTGGGCAAGAGCACKGACGAGAGCGCGGGAAACCCCAACGCCCCGGTCTTCTTCCCGTCCGCGCCGCGTCCGGGCGCGGGACCCGAGGCTGTCATCGAGGACTTCTACCTGGCCGGCAGCGGCTATGAGGATGACTACGCCGTGGCCCGGCAGTACCTCACCCAGGGTTCGTCGGTGACCTGGAAACCGGACCAGCGGGCCCTCGTTTTCCGAAAGGCCACAGTGGTGGCCACCGGCGTCGAAAACGTCTTCAACTACCAGCTCGACGTCGCCTATTCGGTGGACGCCGACGGCGTGGCCACGCAGCTTCCCGAAGGCACCACCGAGAGCATCCCGGTCACGCTGACCCAGGTGGACGGCGAGTGGCGGATCTCCGATCTCCCGGACGGGACGGCCATTCCGGAAGAGACCTTCAAGGTCATCTACGGCGCGTACCCGATTTATTTCTACGACCCCACGTTCACGTACGCCGTGCCGGACGTCCGGTGGTTCATCCGCAAGAAGACCGTCAAGGCCATGACGAGCGCCCTGCTGGGCGGACCTGCCCCGTACCTCAAGGGCGCCGTCGTCAGTGCGTTCCCGTCCGGCATCAAGCTGGCCCGCGAGTCCG
The DNA here is from genome assembly GCF_056395825.1 of Arthrobacter sp. 05T47. NCBI lineage: Bacteria > Bacillati > Actinomycetota > Actinomycetes > Micrococcales > Micrococcaceae > Arthrobacter > Arthrobacter sp. 05T47. The sequence goes on from NZ_JBFTKG010000015.1 coordinate 12,027, forward strand.
TGCCCGTGGTCTCCGGCGCAGCGCAGGTCGATCTCACCGCCAAGGACCTCGTCGACGCCTCCAACGAGGACCGGCTGCGGATGCAGACCCAGCTGGCCCTGACGTTCCGCAGCCAGCCGGATGTCATCAATGTCGAGCTCCGGGCAAACCAGGACCTGGTGCGTGTCGAGGACAACGGCACGGTCCTGCCCCCTGTCCGGGATGAAAGCATCCCCGCCTACCAGATCGCCGTCAGCAACAACGACCTGGTCCGGTACGAGAACAACCGGCTCTCACCGCTGCCWGACATCCAGTCCGTCGCGGCCCTCTCGCCGCGGGCRCCTGCGGAGTCGACCGAGTCGCAGGCCGCCGCGTTCCTCAACGCCGCCCGCACCACGCTGTACTCAATCGTTCCGGGCCAGCCTGCCAGGGCACTGACCACGCGGGCCTCSCTGTCCAGGCCGTCCTTCGGCCGGTACGACTGGGTCTGGACCGCCGGACCGGGYGCGGCCGGAGCCACGGAAGTGGTGGCCTACCGGCCCGTCGGCGTGGCGGAGAGCGCCACCGTGCCCACYGTCACCCTKACRCCGGGTTGGCTCGCCGGCAGGACCGTCAAGGAGTTCCGGATTTCCCGGGACGGYACGCGCGCGCTGGTCATTTCGGAGCAGAACGGGAAGAGCAAAGTCCAGATCACCGGSATCATCCGWAACGCCGACGGCACGCCAAGGGAYCTGACCGTGCCCCTGACGCTGCTCACCCCCCGGGATCCTGACCAGGGGGTCTGGGTGGATGACACCACGGTCGCGGTCATGAAGGCCTCCGCCAGCGATGCCGTCACCCCCGAGCTGTTGTCCCTGACTTCAGCGGAGCCGCAGCAGCTGGCGCCGTGGCCAGGTCTCACTGCCCTCAGCGCAGGCAACGGCACATCCGAGATCTACGGCCAGTCAGCGGAAGGGATCTTCCAGCGGCTGGGCAACGGCTGGTCACCGCAGCTCAAGGGACCGATCGACCCGTCGTTCCCCGGCTGACCGGGGAGTTGTCCACATAGCGGCCCRCGGCGCTGCCACCGACGCCGTCCCCGGTCCAGGATCGGASGATGAACAGCCACCCAGCCCGGCAGACTGCCCTGCAAGCAACCCAGCACACCGGACAGGACATCGGGCACGGGCGGCCGGCCGCGGATCCGGACCTTGCCCCGGCCGCAGCCACATCGGCGCGGCACCGCGGCAGTTACGCCCGGCCGCTGGCGAGACTGTGCGACCGGACGGCCGAGGCAGCGGCGGAGGTGGTCGCCCTGGCCATTCCCGTGGACTGCGTGTGCTGCGGCGCGGAAGACTCGGCGCTCTGCGGCGCTTGCTCCCGGCAGCTCCGCCTGCTGACGCTGAAGCCGTTCCGGGCCGAGGCCCAGGCCCCGGCCCTGATGGACATGGACGGGTCGGTGCTGTTGCCCGTGGTGGCTGCAGGGGCCTACCGGGCAGAGCTGGCCCAGTGCCTGCTGTCCTTCAAAAGCCATGGGCAGCAGCGGCTGGCCGGCGAGCTGGCCCGGGGCTTGGCGCGGGCTCTGCACGCCGCGGCCGGGCAGGCGCAGGGTCTCGTCCTCGTCCCGGTGCCCACAAGCTCCGCCGCGTACCGCAAACGCGGTTTCAGTCCCGTCCATCTCCTGCTCCGCCGGCTCGTCCGCGGCGGCGGAATCCCGAGCTTCACCGTCGCCGATGCCCTGCGAAAAACGCGGCCGCCGGCGGTGAGTTGGATGCCGCTCGAACTKCTGCGGTCCCGCCGGAACGGGGAGCGGTACCTGCGCGGCGGACAGWAAGGACTGGACCGCGGTGCCCGCGCTTTACGGGTCCGCGGGTCCATGCGGGCCCGAGCCGGCCCCTGGTCGCCGCAGGTCTGGGGACGGCCCTGCATCATCGTCGATGACGTGCTGACCACCGGCGCGACCCTGGCGGAGGCGGCCCGCGCGCTGCGGGCTGCGGGGGCCATTGTCAGCGGTGCCGTGGTGGTGGCCGCGACACGCCCGCCTGCCCCTGCCGACGTCGGCGTCGCCAGGCCCGACATGGCGGGCGTAAAGGGCGGGACGTAAAAAAATAAACCGTAAAAGGATGAATAACAGGTGTCTATGAACTAACGTCGATGATGGGTACCAAGAACAGATGTACCTGTCGATAGCGGCTCGGAAAGGGGCTCGACTGTCAGTCAGATCGGCCCCGGGAAGTACCGCCGTCGTGTCACCGAAGTCATTTGGAGGGCACCATGGAGTTCATGATTAGCGGACGCAACTTGACGGTCTCAGACCGATTCCGCGAATATGCCGACGACAAGATCTCAAAGATCGCGTCGCTGGGAGACAAGGTCCAGAGGGTAGACGCGAAGGTCACCAAGGAGACCAAAGCCCGCCAGACCGCCGAATCGCTCACGGTTGAGTTGACAGTCCTGGGGCGCGGCCCGGTTATCCGCGCAGAAGCGAGTGCCGCCGACAAGTTCGCCGCGTTCGACCTCGCCTACAACAAGCTTCTTGAACGCCTGCGCAGGGCCAGGGACCGCAGGAAGGTCCACCACGGCCGGCACACCCCGAAGTCCGTCACCGAGGCGACAGCAGCCCTCGAACCGGCCAGCCCCAGCGAACCTCTTTACGTGGAGGCGGCGCACCAGCAGGAGACCCAAACGCCGGCGGCCGAGAAGTCCCCCTACGATGTCGAGAACGATATTCCGGCCGGCGATTCGCCCGTGCTGATCCGCCGGAAGGTATTCCCCGCGGCCCAGATCACCCTCGATGACGCCGTCGACAACATGGAACTTGTGGGTCACGACTTCTACCTTTTCGTGGACAAGGAAACCAAGGCGCCGTCGGTCGTTTACCGGCGCGAGGGCTGGACCTACGGGGTCATCTCCTTGGACCAGACGTGCGAGCCCGGACATTCGAGTCTGGAAGAGAAAATCCTGGCCTACCGTTCAGAGGATGAGCCCGCCAGCGCATAAGCTGGGGCAAAACATCCGACGAAGGGACTAACGTGCAAGCATCGCTGAGCCTGTCACAGGCACGGCGGATCGCATTGGCAGCCCAGGGATTGGACAAAGTACGGCCCGCCGGACCCGTGAGCGCACGGGCGGTGGGCCGTACCTTTGCCCGGCTGCACTTGGTCCAGATCGACTCCGTCAATGTGGTGTCCCGCAGCCACTTCCTGCCATTCTTCTCGCGGCTGGGCAACTACGACCGCACCATCCTGCAGCGGATGGCCGGGACCCACCCCCGCCGGATGATCGAGTACTGGGCCCACGAAGCGTGCTTCATCCGCCCGGACCACTTCCAGGATCTCGTGCAGTGGCAGAACCGCAAATGGGTGGGCGCGCACACCATGGACCCGGAACTGCGCAACGGCGTGGCGGCCCGGGTGCTGGAAACCCTGGCGGCCGGCAAACCAATGACAGCGGGCGAACTGACGGCCAGGCTCGGCCACGTGGAGGACCGGCAGCAGGACAACTGGGGCTGGAACTGGAATGTGGTCAAGAGGGTGCTGGAACATCTGTTCGAAGAGGGCCTTGTCTCCGCATCGTCGCGGACCGATTCCTTCGAACGGCGCTATATGCTCACCGCCAGGGTGCTGCCCGGGCCGGGAGGAACGCCGGAGCCCGAACCGGACGCGGCCGTCGCGATGGACCGTTTGATCGACGCCGCGGCCCAGGCCCACGGCATTGGGACGGTGCGGTGCTTCGCGGACTATTTCCGGACGCCGCAGAAAGCCGCCGCCGTGTCAGTCGCGAACCTCGTGGACACCGGCCGGCTGCAGCCGGTAAAGGTCGCCGGCTGGGACCGGCCGCTGTACCGCCACGCAGAGGCCAAACTTCCGCGTTCAGCCACCGGCCGGGCGCTCCTGAGCCCCTTCGACTCCCTGGTGTTCGAACGCCGCCGGCTCGAGGAACTGTTCGGGTTCCACTACCGGATCGAGATCTACACTCCGGAGCCGAAGCGGAAGTACGGCTACTACGTCCTGCCGTTCCTGCTCCGCGACGGGATCGTCGCGCGGGTGGACCTCAAGGCGGACCGGGCCGGCGGCCGGCTCCTGGTCAGGGCCGCCCACGCCGAACCCGGCGCGCCGGCGGACACCGCCGTCGAACTGGCCGCGGAACTGCACCTCATGGCAGAGTGGCTGGGACTGGCCGGGGTTGTTGTCTCGCCAACGGGGGACCTCGCGCCGGCGCTCGCCGAAGCCGTGGCTGCCCGGTAAACAGCAGTATCCGCTGTGAGGGAACAGGCGCCWCCSGCCCTGCGTCTCTCCCGTAGACTRAACACGCCRGAATTCGGCAGATTGAGACTGGGAGCAATTTCACGTGGCATCACTTATCGAAAAACTTCTCCGCACGGGTGACAAAAAAACCCTGCGGCAACTGCGGAACTATGCCGATTCCATTAATGCCCTGGAGAGCTCCTTCCAGACCTTCACGGACGCCGAGCTCCGCGAGGAGACGGACCGTCTGCGCGAACGCCACCAGGCCGGCGAAAAGCTCGACGATCTGCTGCCCGAAGCGTTCGCTGCGGTACGCGAGGCCTCCTCCCGTACCCTGGGCATGCGCCACTTCGACGTCCAGCTCATGGGCGGTGCCGCCCTGCACCTGGGCAACATCGCCGAGATGAAGACCGGTGAAGGTAAGACCCTGGTGGCCACTGCTCCGGCCTACCTCAATGCCCTCTCCGGCAAGGGCGTCCACGTAGTCACCGTGAACGACTACCTCGCCGAATACCAGTCCGACCTCATGGGCCGCGTCTACCGTTTCCTAGGCCTGACCAGCGGCTGCATCCTCTCCAACCAGGACCCCGCGCTGCGCCGCGAGCAGTACGCCGCGGACATCACCTACGGCACCAACAACGAATTCGGCTTCGACTACCTGCGCGACAACATGGCGTGGGACAGTTCCGAACTCGTCCAGCGCGGCCACCACTTTGCCGTCGTTGACGAAGTGGACTCGATCCTCATCGACGAGGCCCGCACCCCGCTCATCATCTCTGGCCCCGCCCAGGGCGACACCAACCGGTGGTACAGCGAATTCGCCAAGGTGGTCACCCGCCTGCACGCCGAGACCGACTACGAAGTCGATGAGAAGAAGCGCACCGTCGGTGTCCTGGAGGCCGGCATCGAAAAGGTCGAGGACTACCTCGGCATCCACAACCTCTACGAGTCCGCCAACACGCCTCTGATCGGCTTCCTGAACAACGCCATCAAGGCCAAGGAACTGTTCAAACGCGACAAGGACTACGTCATCCTCGACGGCGAGGTGCTGATCGTCGATGAGCACACCGGCCGCATCCTCGCCGGCCGGCGCTACAACGAGGGCATGCACCAGGCCATCGAAGCCAAGGAAGGCGTCGAGATCAAGGCCGAAAACCAGACCCTCGCCACGGTCACACTGCAGAACTACTTCCGCATGTACGACAAGCTCGCGGGCATGACCGGCACGGCCGAGACCGAGGCCGCCGAGTTCATGAGCACCTACAAGCTCGGCGTCGTCGCGATTCCCACCAACCGCGACATGACGCGTATTGACCAGGCCGACCTCGTCTACAAGAACGAGACCGTCAAGTTCGACGCCGTGGTCCAGGACATCGCCGAACGCCACGAAAACGGCCAGCCGGTCCTCGTGGGCACCACCAGCGTCGAGAAGAGCGAATACCTCTCCCGGTTGCTGGCCAAGGAAGGCGTCCGGCACGAGGTCCTGAACGCCAAGAACCACGCCCGTGAAGCGTCCATTGTGGCCCAGGCCGGCCGCAAGGGCGCCGTCACCGTCGCGACCAACATGGCCGGCCGCGGTACCGACATCATGCTCGGCGGCAACGCCGAGTTCACCGCCGTCGCCGAACTGGCCAAGCGGGGCCTGGACCCGGAGGAAAACTCCGAGGAATACGAGGCCGCATGGCCCGAGGCGTTCGAGTCTGCCAAGCAGGCCGTCAAGGACGAGCACGAGGAAGTCCTGAACCTGGGCGGGCTCTACGTTCTGGGTACCGAACGGCACGAGTCCCGCCGCATCGACAACCAGCTCCGCGGACGTTCCGGACGCCAAGGTGACCCGGGCGAGTCCCGGTTCTACCTCTCGCTGACCGATGACCTCATGCGCCTGTTCAACTCCGGCGCGGCCGAACGGCTCATGAACAGCTCGGTGCCGGACGACGTCGCGCTCGAATCCAAGCTCGTCTCGCGTGCCATTGCCTCGGCCCAGGGCCAGGTGGAAGGCCGCAACGCCGAGCAGCGCAAGAACGTGCTGAAGTACGACGACGTCCTGAACCGCCAGCGCGAGGCCATCTACGGTGACCGGCGCCGCATTCTGGAAGGCGACGACCTCCACGAGAAGGTCCAGTACTTCCTGGAAGACACCATCAACGCCTTCATCGATGCGGCCACGGCCGAGGGCACCGGCGACGACTGGGACTTCAACCTGCTGTGGTCCAACCTCAAGACCCTCTACCCGGTGAGCTTCACGCCGCGCGACGTCATTGACGAAGCCGGCGGCAAGTCCCGCATCACCGTCGACTTCCTCCGCGAAGAGATCCTCTCCGATGCCCGCCTGGTCTACCAGGCCAGGGAACAGGCGATCGGCTCCGAGAGCATGCGCGAACTGGAACGCCGGGTGGTGCTGTCCGTCATCGGGCGGAAGTGGCAGGAACACCTCTACGAGATGGACTAYCTCAAGGAGGGCATCGGGCTSCGCGCCATGGCCCAGCGCGATCCCCTGGTCGAGTACCAGCGCGAGGGCTTCATCATGTTCCAGGCCATGATGGAGGCCATCCGCGAGGAGAGCGTCGGCTTCCTGTTCAACCTCGACGTCGAAGTGACGCCGGCCGAGGACGTTGTTGTCGCGGACGCCGAGGGCCAGCACACCGAACACCACGAGCCGCAGATCCACGCTGCCGGACTCGAAGCCCCGGAGAAACCCGCGCAGCTGCAGTACACCGCCCCCGGCGAGGACGGCGCCGCCCAGACCCGGATCGAGGCCAAGAGCTCCGGGCGATCGGGAAACCCGGCCAAGGCCGCCGCGCAGGACATCGGCCGCCGCGCGGCAAAGAAGAAGCGGCGCTAGGCACGAAGCCAACGCACGGGAGGACCGGAGCAACTGCTCCGGTCCTCCCGTATTTCCGCCTCCTTTCCTGACAGGCCCGGCCCGGTCAGGGACGGCCCGGTTCCTGCCTGTTGCTGGCTGTTGGGGGCTGGTTCTGCCCTCGGCTCCGCTGCCTTGGATTACGTCCCCGCGGTTCAGCCGATTTCCAGCACGGTGACGCGCCAGGCAACCGTGCCTCGCTCCAGTCGCAGCGCGACGGCGCGGACCCGTGCTTCCTCGACCACCACAGCGCTGGCCTCGTAGATGCCATCAGACACGCGGCAGGCCCGGACGGTCCGCACGGAAGGGTTACGGTGCAGCCGGCCCGCTGTTGGCGAGCTGCCGGAGGCGACCCGGCGGGTCAGCGCGGCGCGGTGCTGCAGGGCCGCCAGGCAACGCGGATCCAGGCGGCGGGAGAGCTGCTGGGCCGGCCGGGTGCCGGCCAGCACCTCTATGGCGGCCTGCACGGTGCTGCGCGAGATCGCACAAATCTCGCGGGCTTCGTCAACGACCTGCAGCGGCGGAGCGGCCGCGGCGGCGTGGATGGCCGGCGTTGCCGTGCCGGACACAACCCGGAGGGCAGGGACGTGCGGGACTGGGGTAGCCGCGGCCGGGCGGATCCCGGTGACTGCGTTCATGACGGTTCCTTTGCTTATAGCGGGTGACGGATGGAGGCGATTCTTCTGGGGGTGAGGCTCCTGCGGGTGCGGGTGCTGATGTTCGTGCGGATTGCTGGTTCTGGGTGTTCGGCCGGCCTTGTCGCGGCGCGGCCGGTGACTTAGCCTCCCGGCGGGAGGATGAGGACCTGTCCGGGCCGCAGCAGATGCGGGTTGGGTCCGATCGCTTGGCGGTTGCCCGCATACAGCCGGGGCCACTCCCGGGCGATGTCGGCGTCGGACGCGAACGGCCCCAGCGACGCCGCGGCGATGCTCCACAATGAGTCGCCGGACCTGACCGTCACCTCCCTGCGGGCGGCAGGAGTGTCCTGCGACCGCACGGGGCGTGCGGTGAGAGGGCCGGCATCCACGATCGGACTCAGCGGCTTCCATCGTGGATCCACCCCCGTAGTGGCGCCTGGACCTTGCGGCTCCGGCACTGGAGCCTGCCCGGGTGACGGTGTCCACGACGCCGATACCGCTGCCTGGGCGGGCCCGCCCGGGCCGGACCCGTCGGGTGCGGTGGCCGCGGTGGCCAAAGGTGCGGTCAGCAGTTGCAGCCCGACGGCGGCGAGAACCAGCCGTCGCATGAACGCCGGACTGAACCGGCCCGTGGCGGCCGCCGCGCGGGTCCTGCCGAGTCGGTCGAGCATTGCCGCTGCGACGGCGATGCCGAAGGACATCACCCACCAGGTGATGACGATCAGCCCGGCGGTATTTGCCGCGATCCCGAGCTGGTCCTCGAAGGAAAGCGACTGCTGGCGCGCCGAAGCCGACTGCCACCGCTGGACGAGGAAACTTCCCGTGGCCGCGAGGAAGATCCCCAGCAACAAAATGACCGCGGCCATGGCCGCGTCGGCCCGAACCGTTTGCCGGACCCCGGGCAGGGCCACCCCCACGGCCCCGGCCTGAGACTGGGACTGGGAATGCGTTCCTCCTGTCCGGTCCATGGCTCCTGCCTCCTTTCGTTCAACATCGTTTGATATCATTTGATGTTGTTTGGTTACTTTTAATGCTCTTGAGGGAAGTCTGGTCCCGTAAGGATCCGTTTGTCTAGATGCTTTCCATTGCCTGTGGATTGTCGGCCAGCTGTGGAATCCCGGACAGCGGTGGACTGAGTGGTGGGCTGAGCGGTGGACACCAGTGGATTGACGGGTGGACTGAGCGGTGGACTGACCCCTGGATTCACCTGCCGATTGACCGGTGCGGTAGGCGCGCCTACGCTGGCGCCATGCGGTGGGACGCCCTGTTTGACGACATGGAGGCACAGCTGGCTGCGCGCCAGCGGCTGGATTTTGAGGCGGAAGTTGCCGAACGCGCACTCGTGGACTCGGCTGGGGTGGAGCTCGCGGACCGGCTCCGCGGGTCCCTCGGGCTGAGGATCCGCGTGCAGGTGTCCTCAGGGGCGTCGTTCGAGGGCGAGCTCAGCCACGCAGGCAGCGAAGCCCTGGTGCTTGATGAGTCCCAGCATCAGGTGCTCATTCCCTACGCGGCGGCCGCACAGTATGTGGGTCTTTCACGGGTGGCGGTCACCGAGCCGTCCGCCGTCCGCCGGCGGCTCGGTTTGGGCAGCGCCCTGCGCGGGCTCGCCAGGAACCGTGCACGGGTAACAGTTTTTGTTGCGCGCGGGCGGGCAGAGGCGGGGCTTCACGGCGCCATTGAAACGGTGGGCCGGGACTTCCTGGACCTGGCCGTGACCCGCGAGGGCCAGGAGCGGGCTCCGGCAAGCGCCCGGCAGGTGGTGAGCATTCCTTTTGGCGCCCTCGCGGGCATCAGGTCCGCCGGAGCCGCGGGCGGCTAGCCGGTCGCCAGCAAGGGCAGTGGGCTCAACTCCCGGCAGACTTCGCCTTCGCCTCTTCGATCATCCGGCTGGCCTCGGCATAGCGTTCCTGGATGTACTGCTCCAGCATTTTCTCCTCGACGCGCCACTGGCCGCGTCCGCCCACCTGGATGGCCTTCAGCTCGCCGCTGCGAACCAGCGCGTAAGCGGCTGGGGAGTTGATCTGGAGCTGCTCGGCAACATCTGCGAGAGTCAGGAATCGGGGCATGAGTCCATTTTGCCACCGTTGATGCCTCTTGGTGCCGTTATCCACAGTTTGCGTCTGTTTGGCCGTGGATCTTCCGCCCGGACCGCCCGGGCGTAACAATAGGGGATGTCCGGCATCCCGGGAACGGACGGCGACGACAGGGGGAGCGGACGCATGAGTGGAAGCGCGGCAGCCGAAGGGGCCCGTTTGAAGAGGCCGTCCTGGAAGGACCCCCGGCTCCTCGTCGGAATCCTGCTGGTCCTGGCATCCGTGGTGGGCGTTGTCTCGCTGGTCGGCGCCGCGGACCAGACCACCGAGGCGTACGCGGCGCGCGAGCCGATCGCCGTCGGCGAGACGCTGACGCTCGAGAAGGTGCACCGGGTCAAAGTACGGCTCGGCGACGTGGAGGAGCACTATCTGACCCCGGAGGCCGGCCTGGAATCCGGGCTCGTGGCCGTGCAGAGGATCGGCAAGGACCAGCTGCTGCCGCGCGAAAGCGTCGGCCGGCTCGATGGGCTGGACCGCAAGCCCGTCGCCGTCACCGTTGAGGATAATCTCCCCGCCCAGGCCGTGGCGGGCTCCCGCGTGGACGTCTGGGTGGCGTTGCCGGACACCCGCAACGGTTTCAGCGAGCCCACCCTGCTCCTGTCCGGCGCAGAAATTGCGCAGGTCACCGTGGGCAGCAGTGCCCTGGGGTCCTCCCGGTCCACAGTGGTGATGGTGCTCGTGCCGGACGCCCAGATGCCCAAGCTGCTGGGAGCCCAGGCCAACAAAGCAAAGATCGCGGTCGTGTGGAATCCGGGCGGTGCCGCCCGATGAGCATTCCCGTCGTGACTGTGGGGGATTCCCGCGACGATCTGGTCGGCGGTTTGGAGCGGCTGCACGGACCCGTCTCCGTTGTCCGGCGGTGCGGCGAACTGGCTGAACTGCTGGCAGCCTGCCAGAGCGGGCTGGCCCGCGCCGCCGTCGTCGCGACGGGAAGTGAAGAGCTGACGGCCTCGCTGGTGGACCGGCTGTCTGCCGTCGGGGTGGTGGTCATCGCCCTGACCGACAATCCGGAGGAAACGTCCCGGCTGCGGACCATCGGAGTGGCCGCAGAAGCCCGTGCCGTTGATGCCGCAGCCCTGGCGTCGCGGATTTCTGCAGCGGTGGCCCAGCTCAGCGGCGACGGACACCGCCAGGAGCCAGCCGCGGCCGACGTCGACGCCGCCTCCTCCGCCGCAGCCACAGCCGCTGGACAGGCGGCGCGGCCATCCGGAGCGCGCGCCGCAGGCACCCGCAGCGCTGCCGCGAAGGGCCGGATCATAGCGGTCTGGGGCCCGGCCGGCGCGCCGGGCCGCACCCTGGTGGCCGCCAACATCGCAGGTGAACTGGCCGCGGAAGGACAATCCGTGCTGCTGGTCGACGCCGACAGTTACGGCGCCAGCGTGGCCGMCCTCCTGGGGCTGCTCGATGAGGCTGCCGGGCTGGCGCAGGCCTGCCGGCTGGCGGACCAGGGGCTGCTCGACGCCGAGGCCCTGCTCAGGATCGCCACCACCGTGGCGACCAAGGCCGGGACGTTCCGCGTGCTCACCGGGATCACGCGGGCGGACCGCTGGACCGAACTGCGTGCCGCGGCGCTCACGCTAGTCCTGGAGCGGGCACGCGAGATCGCCGATGTCACTGTGGTGGACACCGGTTTCTGCCTCGAAGCCGATGACGAGCTGGGCTTTGACGCGGGTGCGCCGCGGCGCAATGCTGCGACCCTGAGGAGCCTGGAATTGGCCGACACGGTCTTTGCCGTCGGAGCGGCCGACTCCATAGGAGTGCCGAGGCTGGTCCGCGGCCTGGCCGAGCTTCAGGCAGCCGTCCCGCAGGCATCACCCCAGGTGGTCATGAACAAAGTCCGCGCCGCCGCCGTCGGCCGGTCGCCGGAACGCCAACTCCGGGCAGCGTGGGAGCGCTACGGCCCGGCGGTGTCCCTGTCGGCGTTCCTGCCGTCGGACCCGGCGGCGAGCGATGCGGCGCTGCTCTCGGGGGCGCTTTTGCTCGAAGCGGCCCCCGAATCCGAGCTGCGGCGGGCGATCGCCAAACTGGTTTGTGCACCTGACCAGCGAAACACGAAATCCTTTGTCTTTTCTTCCACAGCACGGCGCCGGACAAACAGTTAGGGTCATCGTAAGGGCCGCAAAGAGGCGGCTGTGAACTTCTTTTATGGAGGCGTTTCGATGTCGTCTGGGTCCAGCGTGGAGGATCAGCCCGTTTCGATCAGTGGTAGCAAGAGCTACCTCGGGGATTACTACGAGCACCTCGCGGAGGAGGACTTCCGGGCATATCCGGAGGAAGTCCTGACGGCAAGGGCCGATACCCACCGCCAAATCGCGGCGACCCGGCTGCCCGGCGTCGCGAACATTGCCATCCACGACGAGGCCGACTGCACCGTCCTGTACATCGTCACCGATGACATGCCCTTCCTCGTGGATTCCGTCAATGCCGAACTGGTCCGCCAGAACGCCCCCATCCACCTCGTGCTCCACCCGCTTTTCGTGGTGACCCGCAACCGCGAGACCGGCGAACTGGTCAAAGTCGCGCGCGTCCCCTCCCACCTGGGCATCTCCAGCGGAGACACCGCGGCCATGCCGAACCTCTCCCACCTGATCGCCGAGGGCGACAACGCCTCGCACATGGAGTCCTGGATCGCCGTCGAAATCGACCTCGCCGGCGAGGACAAGCGCGCGGAACTCGTCAAGGGAATCTCCAGGGTGCTCGGCGACGTCCGCGCCGCCGTCGAAGACTGGCCGAAGATGCGCACCAAGGCCCTTGAAATCGCCGCGGACCTGGACCGGCTGGCCAACCGGGCGCAAATTGCCGAGCTCCGCCAGGCCCAGGACCTGCTCCGCTGGCTCGATGACGGAAACTTCACTTTCCTCGGCTACCGCGAATACGACCTCGTGAACGAGTCCGGCGAGGATGTGCTGGAACTGCGCGAGGAAAGCGGACTGGGCCTGCTCCGCGCCGGCGCGGACACCCGTCAAATCCAGCACCTCACCGAGGCCGGCAGGAAGAAGGCCCGCGAGAAGCGCGCCCTCGTCATCACCAAGGCAAACTCGCGCTCCACCGTGCACCGCCCGGCCTACCTGGACTACATCGGCGTGAAGAGCTTCGACGCCGCGGGCAACGTCAACGGCGAGCGGCGCTTCATCGGCCTCTTCGCGACGACCGCTTACGCCGGATCCGTCCGGGACATCCCGGTGGTCCGGGAAAAAGTGGCCGCTGTGCTGCACGACGCCGGCTTCCCGCCGGATTCGCACTCGGGCAAGGACCTGCTGGGCATCCTCGAAACCTATCCGCGCGACGAGCTCTTCCAGATCGAAATCCCGGACCTCGCCGCCATCGCAACTGGCATCCAGCGGCTTCAGGAACGCCGACGGACCCGGCTCTTCCTGCGCCCCGACATCTACGGACGGTTCATGTCCGCCGTGGTCTACCTGCCGCGCGACCGCTACACCACCAACGTACGCCTGCGCATTGAGCAGGAACTGCGGGAGACGTTCAACGCAGTGTCCATCGACTACGAGGCGCGGATGACCGAATCCGCGCTGGCCCGCCTGTTCTTCCGGATCCGGCTGCCGAAGGACGCCGACGTCAGCCACGTCAACAGCGATGAGCTGGAGAAGCGCCTGGTCCGGGCCGCCCGTTCCTGGGGCGAAGGCATCTCCGAGGTCCTGCGCGCCCGCGCCGACAGCGGCGGGTCCGGCGTCAGGGAGGACGGGTCCAAGGAACTGGCCGCTGTCTGGGCCGAGGCGTTCCCGGCCAGCTATCGCGTGGACTACGAGATCGAGGACGCGCTGGAGGACATCGACCGCTTCGAGAAGTACGGCGCCGCGGCCGAACGTGCCGCGGAGGCCGCCAAGGAGCTGCCCGGCGTCCACGTGTACCTGCCCGAAGGTGCCGGAGCCACGCTGGAAGAGGACGCCCGGGTCAAGCTCTACATGCTCGAGCCAAAGAGCCTGAGCCAGATCCTGCCGTACTTCCATAACCTGGGCCTCGAGGTCCTGGACGAACGCCCGTTCGAGATCGAGACCGCGGACCACCGGGACTTCTTCCTCTACGACCTCGGCCTCAAGTACCCCGCCGGAGTGGATCCCCGCGCCACGGGCCAGCTGCTGGCCGAGTCCTTCGGCGCCGCTGTCACCGGCGCCGTGGAGTCGGACAGCTTCGACCGGCTGGTGCTGCGCGAGGGAATGCACTGGCGCCAGGTGGTGGTGCTCCGCGCCTACGCCAAGTACATGCGGCAAATGGGCAACACCAACTCCTTCGGCTTCCTGGCCGACACCCTGCTGGCGAACCCGGATGTCACCCGGGGACTCAGCGCCCTGTTCGCGGCACGCTTTGACCCGGCGCTCAGCGACGCCGACCGCGTGCTCAAGGAGATCGAGGTCCTCGCCGGACTGGATGAGGCGATCGAGCAGGTCGCGACCCTCGACGCCGACCGGGTTCTGCGAACGTTTAAGAACCTGATCCAGGCCACGCTTCGGACCAACTACTACCAGAACAAGGCCCACCTGAGCTTCAAACTGGATCCTTCGCGGATCGAGGGCCTGCCGTTCCCGCGCCCCATGTTCGAGATCTGGGTCTACTCTCCCCGGGTCGAGGGTGTCCACCTCCGCTTCGGCAAGGTGGCCCGCGGCGGGCTGCGCTGGTCCGACCGGCGGGAGGACTTCCGCACCGAAATCCTGGGCCTGGTCAAGGCGCAGACCGTCAAGAACGCCGTGATCGTCCCCACCGGCGCCAAGGGCGGCTTCTACGCGAAGCAGCTGCCGGATCCGGCCGCTGACCGCAGCGCCTGGATGGCCGAGGGCATCGAAAGCTACAAGACCTTCATCCGCGGCCTGCTGGACATCACGGACAACCTCATCACGACGCCGGAAGGCGAAACCCTGGTGCCGCCGGCCGACGTCGTGCGCCATGACGACGACGATTCCTACCTCGTGGTGGCAGCGGACAAGGGCACGGCGTCCTTCTCCGACATCGCCAACGGCCTGGCCGCGGAATACGGCTTCTGGCTCGGCGACGCGTTCGCCTCCGGCGGCTCGGTGGGCTATGACCACAAGGCCATGGGCATCACCGCCCGCGGCGCCTGGGAGTCGGTCAAGCGCCACTTCAGCGAGCTGGACCTCGACACACAGTCCGAACCGTTCACGGTCGTGGGCGTCGGCGACATGTCCGGAGACGTGTTCGGCAACGGCATGCTGCTCTCCAAGCACATCCGTCTGCTGGCAGCCTTCGACCACCGGCACATCTTCCTGGACCCCACGCCGGACGAGGCAACGTCCTACGCGGAGCGCCTGCGGCTCTTTGAACTGCCCCGGTCATCCTGGGACGACTACAACAAGTCGCTCATCAGCGAAGGCGGCGGCGTCTTTGCCCGGCAGGCCAAATCGATCCCCGTGTCGGCACAGGTCCGCGCCGCCCTCGGCCTCCCGGAGGGCACCACGGAGCTGAGCCCGCCGGAACTCCTGCGCGCCATCCTCCTCGCGCCGGCGGACCTGCTCTACAACGGCGGCATCGGCACCTACGTAAAAGCCAGCACCGAAACGAATGCCGAGGTCGGCGACAAGGCCAACGACTCCATCCGTGTCGACGGCCGCGAGCTGCGGGTCAAGGTGGTCGGTGAGGGCGGAAACCTGGGCATGACCCAGCGCGGACGCATAGAGGCAGCGCTCCAGGGCGTCATCCTCAACACCGATGCGATCGACAACTCGGCCGGCGTTGACTGCTCGGACCACGAGGTCAACATCAAGATCTTCGTGGACCGGATGGTCGCGGCCGGCAAGCTTGACCCCGCCGAACGTGCGGACTTCCTGGCCTCCATGACCGAGGAAGTCGGCCGGCTGGTGCTCGAGGACAACATCGACCAGAACATCCTCCTGCTCAACGACCGCATGCGGGTCTCCGAATGGAGCCCCAGCTACGAACGGCTCATGGACTGGCTGGAAAAGTCTGCCGACCTCAAGCGCGACCTCGAGGCGCTGCCCACCACTGCCACGTTGCAGGAGCGCCTGGAACAGGGCCAGGGGCTGACGTCCCCGGAACTTTCGGTCCTGGCCGCTTACGCCAAGATCGAACTTGCCAGCGCGCTGCGCGACAGCGACCTCGCCGATGACCCGTGGTTCCGCACGACGCTGCGGGCCTACTTCCCGAAGCAGCTGCGGGAGAGGTTCGACGCCGAACTCGACACCCACCCGCTGCGCCGCGAAATCATCGCGACCGTGGTTGCCAACGACATGATCAACCTCGGCGGCATTACCTTCGCGTTCCGCACGATTGAGGAAACCTCGGCCACTGAATCTGCCGTAGCCAAGGCGTTCGTGGCCCTCCGCGAGGTCTACGAGCTGGACATCATGGTCAAGGAACTCAACGAACTTCCGGCGTCGTTCCCGACCGAACACTGGAGCACCGTCCACCTGGACATCCGGCGGCTCCTGGACCGCGCCGTCCGGTGGCTCCTGGGCCAGGGCTCCGCGTCCCGTCCCATCGCCGACATCGTGGCCGAATTCAAGCCGCTCATGGATCCCATGCGGGCCCGGCTGCTGGACTACCTCCGCGGCGACGACCGCGCCCGTGTGGCCGAATGGCTGGAGAAGGCGCGCGGCTGGGACCTTCCCGAGGACCTGGCGCACCGCTGGGCGGAGCTGTTCGAGAGCTTCGTGCTCCTGGACATCGCCAAGATCGTCCATGTCAGCCCGGAATCCGTGGCCGACATTGCCCACGTGTACTACACGGTGTTCAACCGCTTCCACGCAGATTCGCTCCTCGAACGCATCACCAAGCTGCCGAGGGCGGACCGCTGGCAGGCGTTGGCCCGTGCAGCCCTGCGCGATGACCTCTACTCCACCGTCTCGGACATGACGATGGCGGTCCTGGAGAGCACTCCTGCCGGGACACCCGCGGAAGAGAGGCTGGTGGCCTGGGAAGGCCAGAATGTGGAGCAGCTCGGCCGGGCGAAGTCCATGTTTGACGAGGTCAATGCCCTCGAGGCCGATGACATGGCCTCGCTGTCGGTAGCATTGAGGCTCTTGAGGTCAATCGTTCGACGCTAGGGGCTGCCGTCCCCAGTGTCGCAAATGGAGGTGCTGTGGCAATCTTTACGGACCCTATCAGGGAGCATGCTGATTTTGGGCCGGGGGACGCCGAGTGGCTGCACCTCCTGGTCGGCGACTGGCAGATGGTCGCCGACCTCGCGTTCGCCGACCTTGCCCTGTGGTTCCCGCATCCTGAGTTCGGCTACGTGGCTCTCGCCCACGTCCGCCCCTCCACCACGCACACGGTGTTCCACGCCGACTTCGTGGGGGAGGGGATCAGGTCGGACCTGCAGCCGCTGGTCGACAAGGCCTGGGAGAGCCGCGCGATCGAGCGCTCCAACGAGACCAACTGGAGCAGCGACATGGCCCTGCGGGTCGAGGCGGTCCCGATGGTCCGCAACGGCCGCACCCTTGCCGTCGTGACCTCGCACATGGACCTCTCCAGTTCGCGGATGCCCTCGCGCCTTGAGCTCACCTACCGCCAATGCGCCTACGATCTGCTGCGCATGGGAACCCTGGGGCTGTGGCCGGACTTCGCGTCGCCCACGGGCTCGCGGCGCGGCGCCCCCCGCGTAGGTGACGGCCTGATCAGGCTCGACGCCGAGGGGATCGTGCAGTACGCCAGCCCCAACGGCGTTTCCGCGTTCCGCCGCCTCGGCGACGGGGAGTCCCTCGAGGGCCGGTCCCTCGCCGAGGTGACCGCCGGGCTCCTGAAGGACCGGCGCATGGTCGATGAGACACTGCCGCTCGTCGTCACGGGCCGCATGCCGTGGCGCAGCGAAATTGAGTCGCGCGGCGTCAGCCTGTCTTTGCGGGCCATCCCGCTGCGCGACGAGCAGCAGCGGTTCGGCGCCCTGGTCCTGTGCCGGGACGTTTCGGAGCTGCGTCGCCGGGAGATGGAACTGGTCACCAAGGACGCCACCATCCGCGAGATCCACCACCGGGTGAAGAACAACCTGCAGACTGTGGCCGCCCTGCTGCGGATGCAGTCGCGGCGCATGGTCAGTGACGAGGCCAAGCAGGGGCTCGAACAGGCCATGCGGCGGGTGGCGACCATTGCCCTCGTCCATGAGACGCTGTCGCAGGGCCTGACCCAGAGCGTTGACTTTGACGAGCTGATCGGCCGCCAGTTCCGGCTTTCGGCCGAGGTCGCCTCACCCTCGCAGCAGGTCAAGACCCAGCGTTCTGGACTCTTCGGGGACCTGCCGAGCGACTTCGCCACCCCGTTGGCCCTCGTCATCAACGAACTGGTCACGAACGCCGTCGAACACGGGCTCGAAGGCCGGACCGGTACTGTCTGGCTGCTGGCCGACCGCTCAGAAACCGAGGACGGCGACGAACTTCTTACCGTGAGGGTGGAGGACGACGGCGTCGGGCTGCCCGACAAACCGTACACCGAGGGTCTTGGCCTGCAGATCGTGCGCACACTGGTCATGAGCGAGCTTGGCGGCACCATCCACTGGCAGGCCAGGGAGGGCGGGGGAACCGCAGTCCAGATTGTCCTGAGCCTTACGGCGCGTTGAGGGCTTAAACGGGCAATGGCCGCGGACCCGTGGGTCCGCGGCCATTGCTGCGGTTTGGTGCTTGGCGGCCGGTATTCCGGCAGCGGGATCAGGAAGCGCGCCGTGCCCGTGCTGCGCGGCGCTTCAGGGCGCGGCGTTCGTCCTCGCTCATGCCGCCCCAGACGCCGGCGTCCTGGCCGGACTCCAGGGCCCATTGCAGGCAGGTGTCCACGACGGGGCAGCGCCGGCAAACGCTTTTCGCTTCCTCGATCTGCAGGAGGGCAGGGCCGGTGTTTCCTACGGGGAAGAACAGCTCCGGGTCCTTGTCAAGGCAGGCTGCGCGATTACGCCAATCCATGCTGATCAGTCACTCCATTCCTGGGAACTCGTTAAATGCCTTTGTGAAATTATTCACTAGAGGCTTCATAAGAAAAGGGCCCATTGGGGCCCCCTCGGTCATCTGGATTAAGCGTGTCATGTTAACGCTGTGTAAACAAGGGGTAATAGAGGTCAAGATGCCTCGAGACCGTGAGCGATGCATCACATTCAGTGGCGGCGTCCTCACATCTAGACGACTATGTCCGGTAGTGTGCCAGTGTGTCAAGGCCCCCTGTGAACCCTGAAGACCCGCGTGAAAATGCCGGTGAAGACCCGCGTGAAAATGCCGGTGAAGACCCGCGTGAAAATGCCGGTGAAGACCCGCGTGAAAATGCCGGTGAAGACCCGCGTGAAAATGCCGGTGAAGACCCGCGTGAAAATGCCGGTGGAAATTCGCTCCCGAGCCCAGCCGGCGAGCCGGCCGGAGCCGCCGCCGGGGACTCTGCCGGAATCTCTGTGCGGCCACGCGGAATTATTGTCGTCGCGGTCGTCGTCGCGCTGGAGGCCGCGGCGCTGCTCGTGGCCGGCGGCTGGTACGGAACTCAGCTCCTGACCGGCGCGCCTGTCCACTCCTTCTGGGGCGCAGTCTTCACGCTGTGCCTGCTCCTGGCGTTCTCCATATGGCTCTTTGCCGTGGCACGCTTTTTGCTGCGCGGGTTCCGTTGGCCGCGGGCAGGTGCCCTGGTGGCCCAGCTCTTCGTACTGACCATTGGCTTCCCGACCCTGACAGGCGGCTATCCGGTGGCCGGTCTGGCTATGCTTATCCCCGCTGTGACCGCGATCGTGCTCCTGTTCGACAAGCGGGTCATAGCCTTCGCCTCACGGGCCGCCGGAGCCCCGCCCGCTCTCTAGTGGGCCGCCGCGGGCCGCATGCTGCCCGGGGAGCAAGCGGAGCTGCCCGCCGGCAGGCCACGCCGCAGCCAACTGGACCGGGGTCGCCCGGCCGTCGGAAATGACGACGGCGCGTCCCGGCGGAGGGCTGTCTTCCGCGTCAAACCGGACCCCAAACGGCTCTCCATCCATGAGCCCCCGCGGACAAATCAGGATCGCCCGTCCCTGGCTGCGGGCGATGGCAGCGAGGACCACCCGTTGCCCGAAGGCCGGGCCGAATCCCGCAGCGAGGATCACGCTCCACCCAAGACTGTTCAGGGCCGCCAGGGCGCTGTTGGCCTCGTGTGAAAGCAAGTCAGCGTCGTCTGCGAGCGCTATCGCTGTGCGGTCCAGGACGCCCCTGAGCGCGCTGGCGTGGACATCGGGCCAGTACTTGCCGGGATCGGTGCCCGGCTGCGGCGCGAGCCAGGTGCGGCCAGGGTTCATCCGCGGGAGCGCAGCCAGCAGGCTGCTCTTTCCGGATCCGGGGCCGCCGAGGACCGCGAGAACGCCACCGTCCGGCAACCGAACTGCCTCCGTCCGAAGTTCGTCGCCGCCGACCCCGAGGAGCAGCGGTGCTGCCGGCTGGCCCGGGCCGGGGCTGCCGCCGCGGGCCAGCACCTCGTCCACGGTCACCAACGGAGGCAGCGGGTCCACACGGAAGGGCCTCGTCGCGATTGCCCCGCCAGTGGGGTACGGCGCGCCGGTGACCGCTGGTTCAAACAGCTGGGCCGCGTGGCCGCTCGCCAGGGGGCCCTGCACAAAGGCGCCGAACACAGCGACGCGGCCGGAGACCGGTTCCAGCGCCGGCAGCCGCGGCCATGCAAGTCGGCCCTCTTCGGTGGAACCTGCGGGAAAGTAGATCCGGTTTGGCAGGCCAGCGAAAAACCTGGCAGTCACGAGCTCGCGCCCGCCGGAGGCGATGACCGTAATCGCCGCCCTGGAACCGTCCCGCACGATGTCATGAACCAGGTCTTCGGCCCACGCCAACGGCCCGGAACGGAAGGCCGAAACCCAGGCACCCCAGCCACTGAGTACCAGAACGAGCCCGGGCCGCGGTCCGGCCTCGGGTGCACTCAACCGTGATGTGACCTCTTCGGCGACCCGCCGCAGCACCCGGGCGGCGCGGCGCACTTCGTGCAGGCCGGCCACGGCGCCGACCCGGGGGGCCGCTGCGGCGGCGCTGAAGGCACCGGCGGCGTCGAGTATGTATAAGTGCGACTCCACGGTGCGGTTCAGGAGCTGATCGACAGCGAGGACCACGGCGGGGTCGGCGGTGCCCGCGCCAGCCTCGACAAAGCCCAGATGCCCATGCCCGGCAGGGCTCCAGTCCAGCGCAGCGACGCATTGGAGTTCCGGCAGGTCCACCCGCCCCAGCCGGACCGTGTTTCGGTCGCCGGACCAGGAATCGGGACATGACAACTGCAGCGGCAGGGGATCTGCCACCGGCCGGCGGGGCCGCCGCCCGCCGGAATCCTGCCACAGGCGCACAACAGTGTCGATGAGCGGCGCCGCCCCCTGGGCCGGAGTCATGACCGGGCCGCCGCCGGGAGCATCGTGGCCGGGGGAGTCACCGGGGCGAAGCCCGGCAACGGCCTGCGGCCGCATCAGATGCTCCGTGACCGTACGGACAGTGACCGCTCCGTCCGTCAGCGCGGCGACCCCGGGCGTCAGCGTGGCCGTCTGGAACTCCTCCGGGTCCTGTGCGCCGCGGCTCAGGAACGCCCGTCCTGGTCGGGTGATGGGGATGGCGGACGCGAGCCCAGAGCCCATGACATCAAACGATTCGGGCCCGGACTGGACACGGAGGGCAATGGAGGAGGTGACATTGGCCCTGATGTCGGCGTTCAGTGCTCCCTGCGGGCGCTGAGTGGCCATGATCAGATGGATCCCCAGGGACCGGCCGATGGCGGCAATCCTCATGAGCTCGGAGAGGGCGCCGGGCACTTCATCGACCAGGATCCTGAACTCGTCTATGAAGATGACCAGATAGGGGACGGGCGGCCCGGCCGCCTGCGACGACTCATACGCCGCGAGATCCGGAGCCAACGCCCGGGCAAGGAGCTCCTCCCTTCGCCGGACCTCGGCCCGCAACGAAACAAGCGTCCGCTCCACCTCCGCGGCGCCCAGATCCGTCAGCATGCCGACGCAGTGCGGAAGCCCTGCCAGCGGGCCAAGACCCGAGCCGCCCTTGAAATCGATAAAGAGAAGGTTGACGCGGTCCGGTGAGTGGCTGGCCGCCAGGCCCGCGGCCAGAGTCCGCAAGAACTCGGATTTCCCTGAACCGGTGGTTCCCGCGACCAGGAAGTGCGGACCGTCCGCCTTCAGATCGATCCGCAGAGTCCCGAGGATCCCTGCGCCAACGGGCGCACCGAGTCCGGCGTCCGGACCGCTCCGGGACCAGCGCCGGGAGACTTCCCGCGCTCCGAGGGGAAGGACGTCAGCCAGGTTGCGGCGATCCGGGACGGCCGGCGGGGGAGTCGCCGTGGTGCGCGGTGCAGCACCGAAGCCCCGGCAGAAACGGTCAAAGACCACGGCAGGGACCAGATCGGGGATGAAGACCCTGGGCGGAGTCCCCGCTGTGACGAGGAAGCTGCGCCGGCCGAGGACAATTCCAGGGTCTTTTCCGGGGCGCTGCTCCGGCGAGCACTCGATCACTCTCCACCCGTGTGCTGTGGCAAGGGACCGGAACGCCGGCCCCTCACCGGCCGCCCGTGTCCTCGCAGCTGTCCCCGGCAGTCCGGGTGAGTCCCAAAGGATGAGGACTCCGCGGTCGAATCCGCCGCCGGGACCGCCGGTACCGCCAGTTCCGCCGGGACCGCCGGTCAAAATGGCAACGGTGCTGGCGTCATGTGCCGACAACGTGACGCCCGGCAGAAAACGCGCCGACAGCGGTAGCGTATCCGCCGGGCCATGCAGGAGCATGCGGGTGCTGCCGCAGGCCGGATAGGCGGCCAGTTGCAAGACGAACGAGCGCACCAGCCCGGCCATGGCGGTCGCGGGACCAAGGATGGATACCACCTCCGGTGCCGGGTCCAACATCAGGGGCACCTGCCCCAGAGGCGGTGGCCGGAACGCGGAATCCGGTGGTTCAATCCGGATATTCGCCGCCTGATCAGCCAACCCGAGCCGCAGACAGATGTCCGATGACTGCCCCTCGGCTGTGCGGCCCGCCGCGATCAGTCCCGCCGCGCAGGCCACGGCCAGGTCGGCCGCGGAAGGGGCGGCCTGCCGGCGGCGTTCCCCGTCCTGCACCGCGGCCTGGGCAACTGCGGCGATCAGTTCGCGGCGCTGGCGGCGCCCTGACAGCAACGGGACGAGGACGGAGACGGCAGACACGGCGGTGAAGGCCAGAAACATCCACATGCCGGTAAGAAGCGCCAGCCCGACGCCGACCAGCAATGGCAGCGCCGCGGCCAGGGCCATGGCGACCCGGTGGCCGGGGGCGGCCGCGCCGCGGACAACCAGCGGGGCGGCAACGCTGGAGCCCGCGAGAGCCGTCACGGAGTCCGCGGCATTCTCAGGCACGGACGGCGGCCCGAGGCGGAGCGAAATCGTGGAGTCGCCGCACCTGATCGAGGACGCCGTGCTCACCGCCGCGGTCCGCACTCTCCGGCCGTCGACGCTGGTTCCGTTCGCACTCCCGAGGTCCACGATCGTGACCTTCGAGTCTGACACGTCCAGGCGGGCGTGCTCCCGCGAGAGGGTGGCATCCGGGATCACGATCTCGGTGCCGCTGCGACCGATCCGGAACCGCCCCCTGTACAGGGCAACAAGCGTCCCCGCGCCGGGCCCGCTGTCCACCGTGAGCAGCAGCGTGGCGGTGCGCGGCCGGCCTTGACGGGGGAGGGATGCTCCAGCGCCTTCAACCAGCACGGCACCCTGGACCAGGGGAGGCACGCCAACGCTCATGGCGGCAACCGGCGCTCCCCGGACGGACAGCCCGCCGGTCCCGTAGCGCCGTGCGATGGCGGCCTCCAGGTCCGCGCCCGGACAGCGGTCGGGAACCTGGACGGCCAGCTCAATGAGCTGCCCGTCCGGCGTCGAACCTGACGTGAGGGCGCACCGTGCGAGAGTGCAGTGCAAGATCATCCGGGCATCCTTTCCTAACGTGGCCGCCCGGTTCCACGTTAGGGATGCCCGGGCCCGGCTGCGCGCGGGGAAATGCGCCATGTGGATAACCAGGAGGCAGCCGTGCGTGGACCGTGCGGCAAGGGCCGGGCGCCGACTGCAAGGGAGCCTCGGGTAGGCTTGTTCAGCAGACAATGCGCAACATTGGGCTGCCCGCATTCGAATCAGGAGAGTTTGTGACCGCTGACCTCGTCATCGTAGGGTCGGGCTTCTTTGGCCTGACAATCGCAGAACAGGCCGCCACTGAGCTGGGCTTGAAGGTAGTCGTCATCGACCGCCGCCACCACATCGGCGGCAATGCCTACAGCGAAAAGGAAGAGCAGACCGGCATCGAGGTGCACCGCTACGGTGCGCACCTTTTCCACACGTCCAACGACCGCGTGTGGGAGTACGTGAACCGCTTCACCACGTTTACGAACTACGTCCACAAGGTGTACGGCGTGCACAAGGGCGAGGTCTACTCCCTGCCCATCAACCTGGCCACGATCAACCAGTTCTTCCGCGCCAACCTCACTCCCGGCGAGGCACAGGACCTGATCAAGGAACAGGCCGGCGAACTGGCGGGCACCGATCCGCAGAACCTGAACGACAAGGGCATCCAGCTCATCGGACGGCCGCTCTACGAGGCGTTCATCAAGCACTACACCGGCAAGCAGTGGCAGACCGATCCCAAGGACCTGCCCGCGGGCATCATTTCCCGCCTTCCCGTCCGGTACAACTATGACAACCGGTACTTCAACGACAAGTACGAGGGCCTGCCGACCAACGGCTACACGGCCTGGATCGAAAAGATGGCCGAGCACCCGAACATCGAGGTTCGGCTGAACACGGACTTTTTCGACGAGTCGCACGAGTACAGCAAGGACAAGGTGGTCGGCAACATCCCCGTGGTCTACACCGGGCCTGTTGACCGCTACTTCGACTACGCCGAGGGCGACCTTTCCTGGCGCACCATCGATTTCGAGGAAGAAGTCCTCGACGTCGGCGATTTCCAGGGCACCTCCGTGATCAACTACAACGACGACGACGTGCCGTTCACGCGCATCATCGAGCCGCGGCACTTCCATCCCGAACGCGAATACCAGACGGAAAAGACCGTCATCATGCGCGAGTTCTCCCGCGCGGCGGAGAAGGGCGACGAGCCCTACTACCCGATCAACACCGCCGCGGACCGGGAACGGTTGCTCAAATACCGTGACCTCGCGGCGGCCGAGAAGGACGTCCTTTTCGGCGGACGCCTCGGCACCTACAAGTACCTGGACATGCACATGGCCATCGGCTCTGCCCTGACCATGTTCGAGAACAAGATCCGGCCGCATTTCGAGGCCGGCGCCACGATTGAAAGCGGAGGAGTGGACGCATGAGCGCCGCTGAAGCGACACCCGGCTGGAACCCGATTCAGCGGGTCATCCTGCCATCGACGGACCAGACCGACACCGTACCCCTCTACGCCGATGCCGGGACCGCCAGCGGCATCCGGCTCCGGGAGAACGACGAGTTCGCCCGCAACCCGAAACTGCTCGAAGACAAGCTGCAGATGTTCAGCTCCGAGAGCCGGGTAGCGCACTTCGAGGACCTCCTGGGCCGTCACTCCATGCGGGTGCGCTCGGGCGAGCAGCTCTCCTTCGGTACCTATTTCAACGCCTTCCCGGCCAGCTACTGGCGCCGGTGGACCTCGGTGCGGGACATCCGACTGGTCGTTGAAACCAGCGGCCCGGGAACGGTCACGGTCTACAAGTCGAACGCCCGCGGGTCGGTCCAGCGCGTCGACGGCAAACACGTCGACGGCGAGGCCACCTCCACGTTCGAGCTCTCCCTCAAGCCCTTCGGCGACGGCGGCTGGTACTGGTTCGACCTGGCCGCCAGCACCGGGGACCTGGTCCTGAAAAATGGTGCGTGGGAGGCCACGGGCGGTCCCGCGACCAAGGGCCAGGTGACCCTCGAGATCACCACCATGAACAAGCCCGACTTCTGCCTGAACAACGCCCGGATCCTGGCGGAGAACCCGGACGTCCTGGCAAACGTCAAGGAAATCCTGATCGTTGACCAGGGCACGCAAAAGGTCGAGGACCAGGAAGGCTTCGCCGACGTCCGGGACGCCCTCGGCGGCAAACTCCGGGTCATCAACCAGGCAAACCTGGGCGGCTCCGGAGGCTTCGCACGCGGCATGTTCGAGGCGGTCGAAAACGGCAGTGACTACGCCCTGCTGCTCGACGACGACATCGTCGTCGAACCCGAAAGCATCGTGCGGCTCCTGGCCTTCGCCGACCACTGCCGCAAGCCGACGATCGTCGGCGGCCACATGTTCGACCTCTACAACCGCAGCGTCCTGCACACCTTCGGCGAGGTCGTGGACCCGTACCGGATCGTCCCGGCCCTGCCCCACGCCGACATGGAAACGCGGCACGATTTCTCCGTCGCGAACCTGCGCCAGACCCCGTGGCTGCACCGCCGCGTGGACGTGGACTACAACGGCTGGTGGATGTGCCTGATCCCCACCAAGGTGATCCAGGAAATCGGGCTGTCCCTGCCGCTGTTCATCAAATGGGACGACGCCGAATATGGCCTGCGCGCCCAGGAAGCCGGCTTTGCCACGGTCTCGATGCCCGGTGCCGCCGTCTGGCACGTGTCCTGGATCGACAAGGACGACCTCGTCGGCTGGCAGGCCTACTTCCACGCGCGCAACAGGCTGATCACCACGCTGATCCACAGCCCGTACCCCAAGGGCGGCCGCGTGCTGCGCGAGTCGTTCCAGTCCGACGTCAAGCACCTCGTCTCGATGCAGTACTTCACCGAGCACGGCCGGATCGACGCGCTGCGCGACCTCCTGAAGGGCCCCGACGACCTGCACAAGGTGCTCGGCACCAAGCTGCCGGAAATCAACGCCCTGAAGGCGCAGTACCCGGATGCCCAGCTGAAGGAAGACGTCGATGACTTCCCGGCGCCGAAGATCGGCCGCGGGCCGATGGGCGGGACCGTCGTGGGGCTGCCCAGCAAGAAGCAGCTGATCCCGTGGGGCATCAAGACCGTGG
The DNA here is from genome assembly GCF_056395825.1 of Arthrobacter sp. 05T47. Taxonomy (NCBI): domain Bacteria; kingdom Bacillati; phylum Actinomycetota; class Actinomycetes; order Micrococcales; family Micrococcaceae; genus Arthrobacter; species Arthrobacter sp. 05T47. Next base: position 38,752 of record NZ_JBFTKG010000015.1, read on the forward strand.
CGCGCCAGCTGATCAAGGCGCCGGGACCGGAAAGCGCCGAGCGGCCCCAGGGCTTCCTGGCCCACCGGGACAACCGGTGGTACCGGGTGGCGCACTATGACAGCGTGGTGGTCTCCAACGCGGAGGGCACCGGCGCCTCGTGGTACCAGCGCGACCCGAAGAAGCTCAAGGCGATGCTGACGGAGGCGACCATGCTGCACGCGAAGCTGTTCCGGGAATGGGACAGCCTTGCCGAGCAGTACCGCCGCGCGGTGGCCGAGATCAGCTCGATCGACGCGTGGAAGAAGACGTTCGAGGCGAATTCCGAGGACGGCAGGTAGATGGCTGGCCAAACCGACCAGCTGATCAAGCCCGGAACCGGGCACGGGCTGCTGGACGTCTACGGGGACCGCTTCCTCCTGAAGCTGCTGGTACGCAAGGAAATCAAGGTGCGCTACCGCGGCTCCGTGCTGGGCCTGCTGTGGTCCTACGTGAAGCCGCTCGTGCAGTTCCTGATCTACTTCGTGGCGCTGGGCATTTTCCTGAACCTCCAGCGGGGGACGCCGAACTACGCGATCTATCTGTTCTCCGGCATAGTCCTGGTGAACTTCTTCACGGAATCGCTGTCCAACGCCACCCGGTCGATCGTGGACAACCGCGACCTGATCCGGAAGATCTACCTGCCCCGGGAACTGTTCCCGGTGGCCACCGTGTGGGTGTCGGCTGCGCACTTCCTGCCCCAGCTGCTCGTGCTTGTCGGTGCATGCGTGATCGTGGGGTGGGCACCCTCGCTGCTGCAGCTGGCGGCGGTGGTCCTGATCTTCGTGATGGTGGCCGTCCTCGGCACAGGCCTCGGCCTGCTCTTCGGTGCCGTCAACGTCTATTTCCGCGACTCCGAAAACATCGTGGACATGATCGTCATGGTGGTCACGTGGGCCTCCCCGGTCCTCTACCTCTGGTCGATGGTGCAAAAGGTGATGGGCGACTGGTTCTGGATCTACCAGCTGAACCCGATGACAGTCGCCGTCGAGGTCTTCCACTGGGCCTTCTGGGAACCGACGCTCAAGCCGGACCAGATGGTCAACGACGCCTCGCCTCCGGGCATGCTGACCCTCTGGCTGCCCGTGGCACTGCTGATCACAATGGCGGTGCTGTTCCTCGGCCAGCTGGCCTTCCGCCGGCTGTCCGTCCACTTCGCACAGGAGCTCTGACATGACCGCGCACGGCCACGTGGCCATCATCTGCACCGACATCCGGAAGCAGTTCGTGCTCCGCCACACCCGTTCCCTGAAGGAAGCCCTCGTCTGGCTCGTGAAGGGCCGCAAGGGTGACCTCTCCAAGAAGTTCCTGGCCCTCAAGGATGTCTCGCTTGAGGTCAAGCAGGGCGAGACCGTCGCGCTCATGGGGCTCAACGGTTCCGGAAAATCGACGCTCCTGAAGCTCATCTCCGGCGTCCTGCAGCCCGACGGCGGAATCGTGCGCACGCGCGGCCGTGTCGCCGGGCTGATCGAAGTCGGCGCAGGCTTCCACCATGACCTCAGCGGCCGGGACAACGTCTACCTCAACGGCGCCATCCTGGGAATGACCGAGAAGCAGATCGATGAGAAGTTCGATTCGATCGTCGAATTCTCCGAAATCGGCGAGTTCATCGACACCGAGGTGAAGTTCTATTCCTCCGGGATGTACCTGCGTCTGGCGTTTTCGATCGCCGTGCACACGGACCCGGAGGTCTTCCTGATTGACGAGATTCTCGCCGTGGGCGACGAACCTTTCCAGCGCAAGTGCATCGCGAAGATCAAGGAGCTCTCGGAGATGGGGAAGACCCTGTTTGTCGTGAGCCATGACCTGGATCTGGTGGCCACCGTGTGTGAGCGCGGCGTGCTCCTGGAACACGGCGAAATTGTCATGGACGGCGAAGTGCACGACGTCGTCGGCGAGCTCCGGCGCAGGTCCCTCGCCCTGTAGAGGCACCGTGGCGCCCTGTGGCGCCCCGTGGCTGCCGGGTGTAACTGCTAGGTGTAACTGCACAGTGCAGCGTCACTGCGCAGCCGCACCGCGTGGCGGCGAGCCCGCCCCGCTCCCGGACCGGGCGTCCGCTAGGATGAGCCCGGAACGGGGGCTCAGCCCCGTACTGGGGGACGCGGGGGAGCAAAAAATGACAGCTGTGGGGTCCAGCGAGCGGCGAGACAGGCGGCGGGGGCCCTCATGGGCCGGCCCGCTGCGGACAATGACCAGGGCAGTGGCTATCGCGGCCGCAACCGGAATCGTGGCGGCAAGCCTCGCTCAGGGAGCCTCCGCGGACAGCTCCCCGTCCCCGCAGGCAACAGGGCAGCCGGGAGCATCGCCCGCGGCCGGCACCTCCGAGCCGGCCGCACGGTTCACCACCTCGCCGTCGGCGGCGGCCACCGGGGCCCCGACCCGCCCGGCAGCATCGAAGCCGACGCCAGGGCCCTCACCCCAGCCGACAGGTAAGGCGACGACGCCGGCCGCGACGACGCCGGCCGCCGGACCAACAGCAAAGACCCCTGATGTGGCACAGGCGCCGACCACTTCCGCCGCCAGGGCAGCTGCGGAGGCCGCCATCCGCGTCCCCGGCGCCATCGGCGTCGAATACGAGCGCCTCGGCGGCTCGGCGGGACCCGTCGGCCCGGCCACGGCCGGGCAGAAGTGCGGGCTGGCCGGCGGCGGCTGCCAGCAGGGCTTCGCCCACGGAACCATTGCCTGGAGCCAAGCCAGCGGCGCCCACCTCTTGACCGGGGGCATCGAAAATGCGTGGCTCAACGCCGGCGGCGTCACCGGCCATTTGGCCTACCCGCTTGGAGCAGCGGCCTGCGGGGGAACACCCAAGGTCTGCCAGCAGGCGTTCCAAAGCGGCAGCCTGTACAGCGTCGCGGGGAAGGGAACCTATCCCGTCTGGGGCGCCATCAGGGCCACCTACGACTCCCTCGGCGGCCTCAAGGGATACCTCGGCTACCCGGTAGGGGTCGAGACGTGCGGCCTGGCCGGCGGGGCCTGCTCGCAGCGCTTCCAGCGGGGCACCGTGTACTCTGCCCCCGGCGCCGGCACTTTCCCGGTGTGGGGCGCCATCAATGCACGGTATCTTGCCCTGGACGGCAGCCGCGGCTACCTGGGTTACCCGACGGGAATGGAAAAATGCGGCCTGCGCGGCGGGGGCTGCTCCCAGGCCTTCCAGCGCGGACGCATCTACTATGCGGCAGGCGCCGGAACCCAGGCGGTGTGGGGCGGACTCGGACAGTTCTATACCGGCCGCAAGGCCCAGGACGGCGCCCTCGGGTATCCCGTGACGGCCGAAGCCTGCGACCGGAGCGGGTACTGCAGTCAGTCCTTCCAGTACGGCCGCCTCCAATGGATCCCGGGAGCCGGAGTCCGCTACCGGCTGACCTCGGCCGCCTACTGCCCGGCCATCAATTCCGGGGCCGTGAAGTACCGCACCGCCGGCGCCTCACGCGTGTCCTTCGCGATCGCCGACGACTACAGGTCCACCCGGATCACCTTCGTCACCTGCGTCCGCCAGCCGGACGGAAGCTACGCCAAGGAGTGGGGCGCGCTGGGCCACGCCGGCGAGTCCGGCTTCGCCGCGCCCGGCGTCGCCACCGGACCCACCTGGCAGATGTTCTCCCCGACCGGATCCTTCACCGTCACCCAAGCCTTCGGCCTGGGCAACCCCGGGACGGCCCTGCCGTACCGGACCCTCAACCCCTATTCGCGCTGGGGCGGCCGACTCAACGCCAACTACAATAAATACTTCGAGTCGAGCTCGGACGTCTTCCCGGACGAGAACATGTGGTACTTCGCAACACGGCCATCCCATGACTATCGGCAGGGCGTCGTCATCAACTACAACCGGCCACCAGATGCGCCCATCACCATGAATGCGGGATTCGCGATTTTCCTCCACGGCAACAACCTCCCCACCTGGGGATGCATTTCGCTCAACGATGGCGACCTCCTGCAGTACCTTCGGACGGCCCATTCCGGGGACCGGTTTGTTATGGGGGTGGCGAATGACATCTTCAACTAGTCCAGCCACCATGAGTCCAGCCRGCCCGGCTGCATCAGGGCCCACCACCCCGGGCCGCCGGCGCCCGGCGCGGAACACCTGCCTGCTCGCCCTCGCGGCAACCCTGGCCCTGGGCGCCTGCACAGCGGCTCCGGCTCCCGCGCCTTCAGCTGCGGTCACGACGCCGGAACCGTCGGCCCCCGCCGCGGCCCCCACCCCGACGGGGACCGCCGGCGTCGCCCCCGGCAACGAACCATTGACACACGACGGCCGGACCGTGGTGCCGGCGCCGGGCTCCGACTGCGCGCAGCCGGCACTGGCGGAGATCCGCCGGGTACTGGGCACGGTGGCTGGCAGCGTTCAACCGGCCGACGTTCAGGCCTCCACCAAGGACGGCGTTGACGAACTCGTGTGCACCTTCGCTTTGGCCCCGGTCGGTGCCGGGCAGGCCGCCGACGTGGGCAACGCACTGATCGTCTCGAGGACCACGGTCCCGGACCAGGCGGGGCTGGACAGCCTCAAGCTGCCGCGGCTGATGATGACGCCGGAGCCGGTCCCGGAGGCCGGCGCCAAGGCGTGGTATTCGGTCAACCGCCTGACCGGGACCACGGAATACGTCCTGGAGATGGTGGATGGTTTGTCCGTGGTCAGGGCCACGCTTGCCCTCCCGGCGGACGCGGCCGAACCCGAGGCAATGAAAGGCAAACTGGCCGAAGTGGCAAGGCTCAGCTAGCGGCAGGCCGTGACTTCGTACAGCCGGGCGGCGCCCTCCGCCAGCACCAGCCGGACGGCCAGCGAGTTGTTCAGGTTCTCCAGCCCCGGGAAGGGGTGGTCGCCGAAGTGGACTTCGTTGGATCCAAAGTCCAGGACGTAGCGGACGCCGGTCGCCTTCAAAGCGGCGCAGACGGCCGGATCGGTGTCGGCGTTCCGGAGGTCCCGGTTGAGGGTCTCGACGTCGGCCGTGTTGGCCGTCAGGATGTGCTTTGCCGTGGTCTCTCGATGGGCGATGGCATACGCCAGCGCCCCGCCCGTCCACGGGTTCACGGCGATGGCCGCGTCCGCGGGAACAATCTGGTCCAGCTTGTCGATGATCTTCTGTTCGTCCGTTGAGATAAGCAGCGAATGCTCGGTCTCGAGGTAGCTTTTGCGGGCCGAGCCGATTGCGAACCTCATCGAGGGAATCTGGGAAGCAGCGACCGCCAGGGCGAGCGCGCTGCAGATGACCGCGTAGGCAACCGTGCTGCCGTGGCCGGGGCTTGCATGATCCTTGACGGGCCGCGCCGACCCGGCCGATCGTGACTGTGCCAGCCGGTCCAGCCGGCGGCGGAGCCAGCAGGCGACGGAATCGACGCCGACGGCGGCAAACGGCAACGCGGTCAGCGGCAGGAGCGCAGCGAGCCTGTTGCTGTCGTTGTACCAGATTCCCGTCAGGGCGCTGCGCAGATCGCTTTTCATGGTGCCGGAGACGACGACGTACAGCACGGCGATGATCACAAAGCCGGCAATCATCCATGTCCTGCCGCCGCGCCGCCAGCACAGGAACAGGCCGATCAGCATGAGGACGCTGACGCCGATCGCGGCGGGGCGGTCAATGGCGCCGTTCACCAGGACATCCCAGACCGCACCGCGGGGTGTCTGCAGCGGCTCCCAGAACGCGGCGTCCTCCGGCGGCCGGATCGTGGTCCACAGCGCGTAGAGGGCCACTGCGCCGAGGCCGAGGCCGACAGTGGCAAGGATCCAGGGAGTCCGGTGCCGGGACCGGTATTCCCGGTTGCCGGCGAGGCGTGCGTACGCCTGCAGGATGATCGGAACCGAGAGGGCCACCAGCGACATGAAACCGTTCGGGTGGGCCAGGGCCAGTCCCGGAAGGACCAGCAGCGGAAGCGTGAACCTGGGCGCCGGTGGCCATTCCAGCTGCCGCGCCACCCGGAACAGGAGGGCAATGCTGGCAAGGACGGCCGGCAGCATGCTGATGGCCAGGAAATTCGGATACAGCACGCCGAAGTCCAGCAGCAGGATGGGGAAGGGAGCGAACAGGGCAGCCAGGACCGCTGCGGCCCCCACTGCCACGGGCCGGTTGCCCGCCACAGTCCGTGTCAGCATCATGCAGCCCAGCGGCCAAACGAGGGCCGCGATAGCCATGTTCAGGACGTTTACGGCCACCGTAAGGGGCAACCCCGTCAGCTGGATAAAGGCCGCAGCCAGTCCGTGCCACGCCGCCGGATAGAAGTAGGGGGCCGCGTCGCCGCTGGTCATCTTGGACATCGTCAGAGAGGAGGCGCTGCCCGTATCCAGGACGTACCGCACGCCGTTCAGGTGGAACACGTTGTCAAAGGTCTGGGAGAAGTTCTCCGGGGAACCAAAGGCCAGCGCGAGTTCCACCAGGATCATCGCCGCCCCCACGGCGAACGCCGCGGCGACCCACGCCCCGCTCCGTGGACGGCTCGCCGGCGACTGGGTGGCCGGAGACTCGGACGCCGGAGACTGGGAGGCCTCGGTGCGCCAGGGGAGGAAGGCCTGCCGCAGACTGCAGCCCGCGCGCCGGATTCCGCGGAGCCGGATCCCGGCGATCACGGCGGAGAGCAGGAGTCCGCCGGCGAGGACGGCAGCAGGGGTCCACGGGATGGACGCGAACGGGAGGAGCACTGCCAGCACCGCCGCGATGGAAATCGTGACCGGTCCGGCCAGGGCCGCCGCGGAGAGCCCCCTCAGGCCGAGGCTGGCAGTCACGAGGGCTCCGGGCAGCAGGAGGAACAGCATCGCCTCAAGCACATACGGCAGCGTCTGGAGCCAGTTCAACGTTTCAGTCCGGGACAGATGCGGGCACCGGTAAGTAGCGGCCCGCCGCAGGCGGGCGCGTCAGGAGAGCCGGGCACGTCAGATGGTCTGGTCCAGCAGTCCCAGCAGATAGGCTCCATAGCCGCTCTTGACCAGGGGTTCCGCGCGCTGGCGAAGTTCGTCGTCGGTCAGGAAGCCCAGCCGCCAGGAAATCTCTTCCGGAGCGCCGATTTTGAGGCCCTGGCGGTTTTCCACCGTGCGGATGAAGTTTGAGGCGTCGCTGAGATCATCGAAGGTTCCGGTGTCCAGCCAGGCAGTTCCGCGGGGGAGGATCTCCACCTGCAGCTTGCCGCGTTCCAGGTAGGTCCGGTTGACGTCGGTAATTTCCAGCTCGCCGCGGGCCGAGGGCTTTAGGTTCTTGGCGATGTCAATGACGTCATTGTCGTAGAAGTACAGGCCCGGCACGGCGTAGTGGCTGCGCGGCTTTGCGGGCTTTTCCTCCAGCGAGAGGGCCTTGCCGTCGTCGTCGAATTCCACAACGCCGTAGGCCTTGGGATCCCGGACCCAATAGCCGAACACGGCACCGCCGTCGATGTCGGCGTGCCGGCGCAGCTGCGTGCCCATGCCCTGGCCGTAGAAGATGTTGTCACCGAGGACCAGTGCCACGGTCTCGTTCCCGATGTGCTCGGCACCGAGCACGAACGCCTGCGCCAGACCGTCAGGCGAGGGCTGCTGGACGTAGGTCAGGTTGACGCCGAACTTGGACCCGTCGCCCAGCAGCCGCTGGAACTGTTCCGCGTCGTGCGGCGTGGTGATGATGAGGATGTCCCGGATGCCCGCGAGGATCAGCGTGGACAAGGGGTAGTAGATCATCGGCTTGTCATAGACCGGGACCAGCTGCTTGCTGATGCCAAGGGTTATCGGGTGAAGCCGGGAGCCGGTACCGCCGGCCAGGATTATTCCACGCATGGGCCCAATCCTCCCGTACCTTAGCCGGTCACAGCAAACCCGGCACCGCTTTCAGTGGGCCCGGGGGAGGCGCTCGGCGGCCGGGGCCGGGGGCACGCGGGAGGCCGCGCAAGGTAGAATTACGGGTCTGGACTACGTAACGGGTCTGGACTACGCAACGAAGGATACCGGGATTTGAGCTCAGCTGTACTGACACCCAACGCAAAGCCGGCTCCGGCAGTGGGGAGCCGGCTGGACCCGAGGAAGAACAGCTTGAACCTCATCAGGCTGATTCTGGCGTTTTCGGTCCTGCTGGCGCACAGCTGGCATGTCGTCGGCGCCGGCAACGGCTGGGGGTTCCGCGGTGAAAACCTCGGTGGCTGGGCTGTGGCCGGATTCTTTGGCATCAGCGGTTATCTCATCACCGCCAGCCGGTTTGGCAGCGGGATCGGCCGGTACCTGGTCCACCGCGTCGCGCGCATCTTCCCGGCCTTCATCGTCTGCCTGGTCTTCATGGCGTTCGTCTTCGCCCCGATCGCCTACGTGATCCAGCACGGTTCGCTGCACGGCTTCCTGCAGACGGCCACCACACCTTTGAATTCCATCTTCGCGAACCTGTCCCTCCGGATTGTCAGCTATGACATTGCCGGCACCCCGGCCGGGGTGCCCTATCCGGGCGCGTGGAACGGCTCACTGTGGACCCTCTATTTTGAGTTCATGTGCTACCTGCTGGTCGCGATGATGGGGTTCATCCCGTTGGTCCGCAAGACCCCGTGGCCCATCATCGCCGCATTCATCGCCAGCGTGGTCCTCTGGGCCAACATCGGTGTCCTGAAGCCCTACTTCCAGTCGAACCTGGATTTTGAACTCGCTGCACGCCTGGTCCCGTACTTCCTCGGCGGCGCGGTGGTGCAGGTGCTCAGCAGCAAGATCGGCATCCACAAGGTCGCGGGGCCGGTCGCGATCGTGCTGGCTGGCCTGTCGATCTTCTTGGTGGACGGATTCGGCGGCCAGCTCGCCGCCCCCTTCATCGCCTACGGCCTGCTGTGGATCTCCACCTGGCTTCCCCAACCGGCCATTGTGGCCCGTCACGACATTTCCTACGGCGCCTACATCTACGCGTTCCCCGTCCAGCAGATGCTGGCCGTGTTCGGGGCGTACCACTGGGGCGTGCTGTGGTTCACCGTGGCGGCCACGCTGTGTACGATCCCGCTGGCAGCGGCCAGCTGGTTCTTGATTGAGCGCCCGGTCATGAGGCGGGCCAAGAAAGCCGGCTGACCGGCACGCAGCCCCTGCCGAAACGCCAGGCGCTAGCGGCGCGCGCGGGGGCCCGAGACGCCGCGCACGCCGTCGGCCACCCCGCGGAGAGCATTTGCCAGCCGGATGCCGCGGCCGGGGGCCAGCAGCGTGACGATCGCCAGGTGACGATAGTCGGCCAGCAGGCCCTTGAGCGTCCACAGCGGAAAGCGCCGGCCGTACTGGCGGGCGAGCAGGATCCGGTTCCGGAAGAGGTAGTAGTAGCGCCAGTCCGCGGCCGTCCTGACCTTCAGCGGACGGCCCGCGACGGACACGTCACGGCCAAAGACGTTGGCCGCTGCCGGGCTGCCCAGGGCGTGGTTGAGCGAAGCGTCCGGCGCCAGTACGGTGCGCAGCCCTTCGGCCTCGCAGCGGAGGAAGAACTCGCTGTCCACGCCGTCGATGAACAGCGTGCCCTGGAAGAGGCCGAGYCGTTCCAGCACCGGTACGGGCACCAGGAGTCCTGACTGGATGGGCTCGCCGCCGAGCTGGATGCCGTTGAGGACCGGGCCGCGGCGCACCGGCAGGCCTCGGACCGACGCCGGYGCGACCATGCCGACCTCGACGCCGGCGTGCCGGGCGGCCGCCGCGGCGGCGAGGAGCGCACCCACATACCCGGCACCCAGGAGCGAATCCTGGTCCATGGTCAGGATGTAGTCCGGCTTCGGCTCAGCCGCCAGGGCGGCGGAGATTCCGGCGTTGAGCGCCGCGGCGATGCCGGAATTCTCCTTGAGCCGCACCGGTATGCAGCCCATGGACTCCAGCTCGGCCAGGATCCGCGCGGGGTCCTCGGGGCTGCCGTCGTCGACCACCACCACGGCATCCACCTGGGCGAGCAGCGCGGCGGCGTTGGCCAGCACGCCCTCGTCGGGGTTGAACAGCGAGACGACGGCGGCAGTCTGGGGCACTGGGGTGTCCGTCCGGGTCAGGCGGGCTGGACGTCGGGCTGGGCGTCGATCCAGTTGGCGAGCCGGTCGATGCCCTGGGCCAGGTTGTACTGCGGGGTCCAGCCGAGCACGGCCTTCGCCGCGGTGATGTCTGCCCAGGCGTGCCGGACATCGCCCTGCCGGTACTGGCCGGTGACGTGCGGTTCGGGGGCGTTGTAGTGCTTTGCGATGAGCTGCGCCGCGGTGCCGATGGTCTGGAACTCGCCGGATCCGATGTCCATGGGCGCGCCCTGGACCGTGGCCGAGAGCGCGCCGGCGACAATCGCGGAGGCGACGTCGTCAATCAGGATGAAGTCGCGGCGCACTTCGCCGTCCTCATACAGCGGAATGGACTTGCCGCCCATCGCCATGCGGCAGAACAGGCTCATGATGCCCGTGTACGGGTTGATCAGCGACTGGCCGGGACCGTAGACGTTCTGCAGCCGCAGGATGACCGTCTCAACACCGTAGGACTTTGCCCAGGCCTGCAGGACGTGCTCCTGGGCCAGCTTGGTGGCGCCGTAGACGCTAACGGGGGCCGGGAACGTCTCGGAGGCCTTCATGGGCAGCGGGGTGGCGCCGGGGAAGTCCCACTGGGACTGGTCCAGGGTGGCGCTGGTGCGCTGACCCGGGTAGAAGGCCTTGCCATCGGCTTCGCTCCAGGCGCCCTCGCCGTACACGGCGCGGCTGGAGGACAGGACGATCCTGCGCGGAAGCTTGCCGTGGCGGTTGAGGCCGTCCAGGAGCTGGGAGGTGCCCACGACGTTGACGTGCGTGTGCCGGGTCGACTCTTCCAGCGACTGGCCCGTGCCGGTCTCGGCGGCCAGGTGGATGACGACGTCGGGGGTGTGCGCGGCCAGGACCTTGTCCCAGGTCCCGGCTTCGGCGACGTCGGCCACGATCAGTTCGGCCCGCGCGTCGAGCTCCGCGGGACGTTCGCCCGTGGCATGGATCTGCGGGTGGAGGCTGTCCACCACAATCAGCGAATCGAAGGCGTCTGCGAGGGAGGCGGAGATGGCGCAGCCGATGAAACCGGCGCCGCCGGTGACAAGGACGGTTCCGCCGGGGCGTGCGGAGGTTTCGGAAGAAGTCACAGCGGACCTTTCGTTGCGGGGCGTTTACTTGCCGAAGGAGTGGCGCACGAGGGCGCTGACGGCTGTGGAGTTGCGGTCCAGGACGGCCTGCGGAAGCAGGGAGAGCGCGTGGGCGCGGGACGTGAGCCTGAGCTGGGCGGCGCGCTTGGCCCGGTTCCAGCCCAGCGCGTCGGCCTGTTCCGCGGAGAGGGCGAAGTACTCGCGTTCGCCGGCGAATCGTGAGCCGTCCACCAGCTTGGTTGAGGAGGCGCTGTTGGAGTGCCGGCGGTACTGGAAGCACACCGTGGGCTCGATCAGCAGCTGGTCGCCCTTGTAGATCATGTCCATGATGAGGGCGAGGTCCTGGATGATCGGGAACCCGTCGCGGAAGTCCACTTCGCGGATCTTGTCGGTCCGGAACGCCAGCGAGGGCCAGTAGAGCCAGTCGCCGTGCATGAGGTTGCTGGCGATGGCCTCGCCGGCGATCAGCTGCTTGCCGCGGCCCCGGGGGCGGACGAGCTTCTGCTTGACGGAGTCCGCGAGCGTGGCCACCACCTGGCTTTGTTCGTCGATGACCTGCACGCCGGGCTGGATGATTGCCGCGTCGGGAAACCGCTGGTGGGCGGCCAGGATGACGTCTACGTAGTTCGGCAGCAGGACGTCGTCGCAGCCGAGGATGACCATGATTTCCTGGCTGGCCATCCCCACGCAGGTGCGGTAGTTCTCCGTGATGCCGGCGTTGACGTCCTTGCGGATGTAGCGGACCCGCTCGTCCTGGATTCCGGTCATGTACTCGGCGATTTCCGTGCCGGGGTAGGCGTCGTCAACCACGGTCAGGAGCCAGTCGCCGTTGTCCTGGGCCAGGACACTGCGGACGGTTTCCTTCATGAAATCGGGGTCGCCCCAGTAGGGAATGAAAATATCGAGGGGCATCTTAGGCTTCCGAGCTTTCGGCGGGACGGTCGGTGGTGTGCGTGCCGGCCGGGGCGGCCGGGGCGGGCGCGCCCGCATGGGGAGCCGGGAGGGGATCAGGCCGCGGCGCCGCATGGGGCGCCGGGCGGACCGTGTCCAGGGTTGCCAGGTGGCGGTGCTGCTCGAGCGACTCGAGCTGGGTGCGCAGGATGGCGACTTCCTCGGCCAGGGTCCTGGTTTCGTCCTCCACGACGGAGATTTCCCATGACAGGTGCAGGCAGACGCCCAGCAGCATGAGGATGCTCATGGCGAAGAGCAGGTTGGAGGGGATCTGGACGCCGACGTATTCGGCGACGATGTTCAGGAGCCGAGGGAAGGCGGCGAGGACCAGCGTGGCGACACCGACGATCAGCCAGAGGACAGCGTACTTTTCCCGCAGCTTCTTGCGCCGGAGCATTTCGATGACCAGGGCAACGATGGCAAGCGCCAGCAAAAAGGCGGCGATATTTCCCATTCCTAGGCTCCTGCGGGTTCAGCGGCCCGGGCGGCCAGTCGTGTGGGCTTCCGGGTGAGGGCGAAGAGCAGGGCGAACACGGACCTTCCGAGATAGATGGCGGCCTTGACCGGGTTGTGGCTGGGTTTGCCGCCCTGGCGTGCCCGCATCTCCACGGGCACCTGCGTGACCGTGCAGCCCGAGCGGATGGCCACGACGAGGGAGTCGATGGTGTCGCCCAGGTATTCGGCGGGGTAATGGTCGAGGTACTGGGCGACTGCGCGCTCGTTGGCGGCCCGGAAGCCGCTGGTGACGTCCGTCAGGCGCGTCTTGGCGAGGCCGGAAATGACCTTCGCCAGCAGCTGCATGGCCCACTTCCGGGGACCGGTGACCTTGTATTCGCCGCGGTCGGCGAAGCGGGCGCCGATCGAGATGTCCGCATGCTCGAGGCCCGCGAGGACCTCGTCGATGTTCCGGGGATCATGCTGGCCGTCCGAGTCCACCTGGATGACCTGGGCGTAGCCGAGGCGCTGGGCGTACTTGAAGCCGGCCCGCATGGCGCCGCCGACGCCGAGGTTGAAGGGCAGGTTCAGGACAGTTGCGCCGGCAGCTGCTGCCGAGTCCGCCGTCGAGTCCGTTGAGCCGTCATTGACGACCAGTACGTCGTAGCGGGCATTCGTGTGGAGGACTTCCCGCACGGTGCTGCCGACTACGTCGCCTTCATTCCAGGCAGGCATGATCACCAAGACGCGCGGGGAGGGTAGGGCTTCCATATCGTCCAAACTATATCAATTGCGTTCAGGTTCCTTGCTGGCGGGGGCCGCCCAGGCGGGGCAGGGCGGCCAGCCCGTCAGAGCAGGCGCCGTTCCAGCTCGGCCGGAATGCGCCCGGTCGAGCCCCGGAACGCGTCCGCGAATCCGGCGGCGGCAGCCCGCAGGAGCTTGCCGCGGCCGGGGCTGAAGGCAAAGCGCAGGACGTGCGCCTTCAGCTCCTCCACCAGGCGCCGTAGCACCCAGCCCGGATATCTGCGCAGGTAGCGCAGGGTCAGCAGGGTGCCGTTCCGGCTGATGTAGTAGACCCGGCTCGGGGAGTGGTAATTGTACGAAATTTCCCGGCCCAGGACCCGCAGCGGGCGGCCGAAAAGCCGGCCGGGTTCGCGCTGTCCGAGGTCGTGGGCGATGTCGCAGCCCTCGCCCACGAGTACGGCGAGCCCGGCGGCGCGTGTGCGCATGGTGAATTCGGAGTCCACGCCGTCGATAAACAGGGCCTCCTCAAAGGGGCCGAGCCGGTCCACGGTGGCGGCCGGGATGAGGAATCCGGACTGCATCGGATCGAAGGCGTGAACGAACCGGCCATCGGCGTGCAACACGGGGATGGGGTGTCCGCTGTACGAGGCGGCCGTCACGAACCCGACGCCGACGCCGGCCGCGGTGGCCTGCGCGTAGGTGGCCAGGCCCCGCCGGACGTACTCGCCGGTGGGACGGGAGTCCTGATCCAGGGTGAGATAAAAGTCCGGGTTCCAGCGGGTCCGGGCATCCGCCACTCCGGCGTTCAGCGCGGCAGCGATTCCGGAATTCTTCGGCTGCCGGACCACCAGGGCGCCGGCGTCCGCGAGACCGGCCAGCACGGATTCGGAGCCGGCGGGAGATCCGTCGTCAACCACGACGACGTACTGCACCTGCTGCTGGAGGGCACGCACCGTGTCGGTCAGCGATGGATCGGGCCGATAGGCGGCGACGACGGCGACAACGGTCTGCGACGGATCATTTGGCGACGGATTATTTGGCGGCAACTGCGTCCATACTTTCTTTGGCAAGCACTTTCGACCCCGGGATCAGTAGAGTCACGAACAAAATGGCTTCGCTGAGGGCCATGCCCAGCGCGATGCCCGGGGCGTTTCCCCTAGACCCGGCAAAGATCATGGCCGCGACCCCGAACACGGCCGAAATCAGCGTCCAGCGCAGCACCAGGCCCTGCTGGCCGGCCGGGATGAGCAGGTTGCGGATGAACGGCGTGCTGGCGCTCAGGAAGAGGAACGCGAGCCCATAGTAGAGGCACAACTCGGTAGTTGCCTGGGCCTGCCCGGCAAAGAGGAGGCTGCTGACAAACGGTCCGGCGGCCGTCAGGACCGCCGCGCCGATCACGCCGAGGCCGATGTGGGACCAGATGGCTGCCAGGTGGCGCCGCTTGCGCCCGGACGCATCGCGCTCCAGGGTCCAGCCCTGGAAGGCATTGCCGAGGGCCACCACCGTGAACAAGCCGAACCGGTAGAGGGTGTCGGCCGTCGCCAGGGCAGCCGATGCCGCCGGGGCTGTGGTGGCGGTCGCAATCGGGGTGGGCGTGGAGGCGTAGGCATTGCCCGCGAGGCTGATCCCCGCAGTCCGGCCCTGCCCTCCCAGTTCGCGGACGGCGCCGCGGAGATCGCGCGGCCACCAGTTGCCCCCGGGGGAGTAGGTCCGGTGAAAGAAGATCAGCGAGACCAGGGCCGTGGCCGCGATCAGTGCCGTGTAGTACCACAGCTGAKGGGTGATCAGCAGGACGGGAACCGCCAGGGCAGTGGCGATGAAGCGCGGGACGGTGTCGTAGACGGCCAGCAGCCGTGGCTGGCCCAGGCCGATGCAGAACCACGCCGGCGACATCCCCGCGATGGCGACCGCCCAGGCCATGGCCACGGCGTCCCACCGGAATGCGGGTACGGCCACGAATGCGGCGACGACGGCGGCGGCGGGCAGGGTCAGGACGAGCAGCAGCAGCCGGGTCCGGATGCTGCGCAGGTAGACACTGGCCCGCTCGGTGCTGGTGGCTGCCCGGGCGACGGCGACGGGCCCGTCCACGTTCCAGCCCCACATCAGCACCGTGGCGGCGAAAGTGCCGATCGCCTGTCCGGAGATGACGCTGGAGATTCCTTCGCCGCCGACGAATCCGGAGATGACCGGGATCAGCAGCAGCGGGGTTATCAAGGACAGCAGGGGCAGAACGGTGAACCCTGAAAGTCTTAACAGTATGGTTCTCATTCGAGCCGGAATCCTTGTTTCTGAGACATCGTCCTTCGATCCTACGGGATGCCGGGGCGCTGCCCGGGGTCCCCTAGGATGGTGCAGATGAACGATCAGAACCAGTTGCCCGACGTTCCGCTCCGCGCCAGCATCTGCATGGCCACCTACAACGGCGCGGAGTTCGTGGGGGAGCAGCTCGCCTCGATCCTGGCCCAGCTGGGCCCCGACGACGAGGTCGTGATCGTCGACGACGCCTCCAAGGACCACACCGTGGCGGCCATCCGGGAGCTCACAGATCCCCGGATCCGCTTGATCGAGGCCGCCGCCAACCAGGGCTACGTCCGTTCCTTCGAGCAGGCCGTGCGGGCCAGCCGTGGAGCGGCAATTTTCCTTGCGGACCAGGACGACGTCTGGATTGAAGGGCGGCTGGACGCCATGCTGGAGGCGCTTCAGACCCACGCCGTCGTGGCCAGTAACTTCGATGTGCTCGGCGGCGGCGAACGTCCCCGGATTCCCCGGCTCCGCGCCGCCGACAGCGGCCGGCACCGCGCCAATCTCTGGGGCATCCTGGTGGGCTACCGCGCGTACTACGGCTGCGGGATGGCCTTCCGCCGGGAAGTGCTCGGCAGTTTCGTCCCCGTTCCCGCCTACCTGCGCGAGTCCCACGACCTGTGGCTGGCGATCCTGGGCAACACTGCCGGCTCGATCCGCCACCTGGACGCCCCGACCTTGCTGCGACGGCTGCATGAGAGCAACGCGACCCCGCGTGGCTGGCGCTCGCTCCGCGTGATCCTGGCTGCCCGGGTGGTGCTCGTGCGCCTCATGGTCGAGGCCCGCCGGAGGCTCCGGCAGTCCTAGCCGCCCGGGCCTGGCGGCCCTCCTAGAAGTAGGAGACGTCCACTGTCCGCTTGGTCAGGCTGTTGGTCAGCTGCCAGCTGTTGCCGCGCACAATGCCCACAGTGGTCAGCTTGTCCCCGTTCCAGTCCCCGGTGATGGGACGGTCGGAGCCGACCCCGAAGGCGATGAAGTTGGACACCACAGGGGACTTGATGCGGTTGCTCAGCCACCACTCTCCGTTGCGCCACACCCCGATGCTGGTTTTCCCGTCCCCGTCCCAGTCGCCGGCGATCGGCGTATCGGAAGGAACGCCGAAGCCGGTGTACTCATTGACCACCGGGTTGTTGACGTTGTAGCTGACCTGGAAGCTGGCGTTGCGCCAGATGCCGATTCCGTCCCGGCCGGAGCCGCTCCAGTCGCCCACGATGGGTGTGTCGGATCCGACGCCGAAGCCGACGACCTTTGTGATGGCCCGGGTGTTGATGTCGTCCACGAGCCACCACATGCCGTTCCGGAAGACCCCGATCCCGGCCCGGCCGTCCCCGTTCCAGTCGCCGACGACGGGCTTGTCGCCCGGGCTGCCGTAGCTGAAGCAGCGCCGCGGCGCGGAGGGCATCTGCAGGCACCAGAATCCGTCCTTGAACCAGCCGGTGTAGGACTTGCCGTCTCCTGCCCATTTGCCGCTCAGCAAGGTAGCGCCCGGGATCAGGCCGATGGGATAGGTGTCAGGCGTGGAGGCGAATTTCCGCAGCTGGTCCATCGAGCCGTTGAAGACGTTCTGGTCGCCAGGGAACGTGGCCCTGGTGGTCTGGGACGCGTCAGCGAAGGCGTTGGCGTACTGCCAGGCCGTATAGGTGGGCCAACCGCCGGGAACGGCGGGCGAACTGGTGTAGTAGGAGGCCAGCCAGAGCGGGTTCACCTGGCTGAACTCGCTGGTGTTGCCCAGGCAGTCGCGCCAGAAGTAGTAGCTGGTGTAGATCATGGCCTGTTTGTTGGTCATGCGGTACACGGTCTGGGTGAAGTCGCGGACCCAGGTGGCCAGCTGCCCCGGCGAGGCGCCGTAGCAGCGGTTTAGGCCGGCATAGGGGTTGTCTTCGATGTCCAGGACCGGGGGCATCGTGATGCCGTCGGCGGACCAGCCGCCGCCGTTGTTGACGAAGAACCGGGCCTGGGCGGCGCCGTCGGAAACATCCGGCCGGCCGAAGTGGTAGGCGCCGCGGAGCAGCCCGACAGAACTCGCCCCGGTGTACTGGGTCCCGAATTCGCTGTTGCGGTAGGTGGTGCCCTCCGTGGCCTTGACGTAGGCGAAGCGGGCGCCGTTGGCCTTCACGGAAGACCAGTTGACGCTTCCCTGCCAGGAGCTGACATCCAGGCCCAGCGGCTGCCCGCGGGTGAAGGAGGGCTGCTCCGCCACCCAGGGCTCGGTGGCCTGGGTGATCGGGACCTGCTGTGTCCTGGCCATGGCAGCCGAGGCCGACGCCGGGTTGAGCCCGGCCCGGCCCATGCGGGCCTGGCCCTGTTCCGGCGCGGACTCCGCGGCGGTTGCCGCCTGCACCCGGGCGGACGGCGACGCCGGGGCGGTGGCAGCTGCGCTGGCCTGGGCCGGCGCGGTTGCGGGGGCCGTGACGGGGGCGCTGGCCGGCGCGGTTGCGGGTGCCGTGGCAGCAGCGGTGCTGCTGGCCGACGTCGCGGCCGGTTTGGGAGCGGCAGTTTTGGGGGTGGCGGCGGGCGCAGGGGCCTTAGTGCTGGCCGCGGGGGACGGGCTGGGCGCTGGTGCCGCAGAAGCAGGATTAGCCCAGGTCAGCGCCAGCGCGAAGGGAAGGCAGAGTGCCGCCGCGGTCCGTAGTTTGTGGATTCTAGTTGTCTTCACCATTACTCCGGAGGGTCTGGACAGAGGCCAAGATCACCCCCGCATGTGCGTAAAGAGTAACCAATTGCCCCCATTGATACCACTGTGGCCAATGTTGCGATTGGTGTGTCAGTCCCGGCGAAGGGAGATTTTTGGCAGCCGGTAAGCTGGCTTAATGCAGAAACTCCTTGTCACCGGCGGTGCCGGATTCATCGGTTCCAATTTTGTCCACTACGTACTGGAGAACACAGACCACCACATCACGGTCCTCGACAAGCTCACCTACGCGGGCAATGTGGAATCACTGGCGGGCCTGGCTGCAGACCGCTTCACGCTGGTGCAGGGCGACATCTGCGACGCCGCTGTGGTTGAAAACCTGGTGGCCGCGGCCGACGTCGTGGTCCACTACGCGGCCGAATCCCACAACGACAACTCCCTGCACGATCCCCGCCCGTTCCTGGACACGAACATCATCGGAACGTACACGCTGATCGAGGCCGCGCGGAAGCACAACAAGCGCTTCCACCACATTTCCACCGACGAGGTCTACGGCGACCTCGAGCTCGACGACCCGGAGCGGTTCACCGAGAGCACGCCGTACAACCCCTCCAGCCCGTACTCCTCCACCAAGGCGGGTTCGGACCTGCTGGTCCGCGCCTGGGTGCGGTCCTTCGGCCTGCAGGCGACCATCAGCAACTGCTCGAACAACTACGGCCCGTACCAGCACGTGGAGAAGTTCATCCCGCGCCAGATCACCAACGTGATAGACGGCATCCGGCCCAAGCTGTACGGCAAGGGCGAGAACGTCCGCGACTGGATCCACGCCAATGACCACTCCTCTGCCGTCCTGGCGATCATCGCCAAGGGCCGGATCGGGGAGACCTACCTGATCGGCGCCGACGGCGAGAAGAACAACAAGGACGTCGTCGAGCTGATCCTCAAGCACATGGGACAGGCCCCGGACGCGTACGACCACGTGGTGGACCGGCCCGGTCACGACATGCGGTACGCGATCGACTCCGCCAAGCTCCGCGACGAACTCGGCTGGGAGCCGCAGTTCTCCAACTTCGACGCCGGCATCGAGGACACTATCGCCTGGTACCGGAACAACGAGGACTGGTGGCGGCCGCAGAAGGCCGCGACGGAAGCCAAGTACAAGGAACAGGGCCAGTAGATCATGTCGATCGAGTTCTCGAAGAAGCTCACAGCACACGAAACCCCGATTCCCGGCGTCGTCCTCTACGACCTYCCGGTCCACGGTGACAACCGKGGCTGGTTCAAGGAGAACTGGCAGCGSGAAAAGATGGYGGCSCTGGGCCTGCCGGACTTCCGCCCCGTGCAGAACAACATCTCGTTCAACGAGTCGGCCGGCACCACCCGGGGCATCCACGCCGAGCCGTGGGACAAGTTCATCTCCGTGGCCACCGGCCGGATTTTCGGCGCCTGGGTGGACCTGCGCGAAGGCCCGACGTTCGGGGCGGTCTTCACCGCCGAGATTGATCCCAGCCAGGCCATCTTCATTCCCCGCGGGGTGGGAAACGCCTTCCAGACGCTGGAGGACAACACCGCCTACACCTACCTGGTCAACGACCACTGGTCCGCCGACGCCCAGGGCCAGTACACGTTCCTGAACCTGGCCGACGAGACCGCCGCGATCAGCTGGCCGGTGCCGCTGGACCAGGCCGAGCTCTCGGAGAAGGACAAGGCGCACCCGCGCCTGGCCGATGTCACCCCGATGCCTCCGAAAAAGGTCCTGGTGGTCGGCGCCAACGGCCAGCTCGGCAAGGCATTGCGCAAACAGTACGACGGCGATGCGTCCGTTGAGTTTGCCGGCCGGGACGCGTTTGACCTCGGCAGCGAAGACGCCTTCGCCGGAAGGAACTGGAAGAACTACTCCGCCATCATCAACGCCGCGGCCTACACCGCCGTTGATGCCGCCGAGTCGGCAGAGGGCCGCGCCGCCGCCTGGGCGGTCAACGTCACGGCGGTGTCCCGGCTGGCCCGCACCGCCGTCGAGCACGACCTCACGCTGGTGCACGTGTCCTCGGACTATGTCTTCGATGGCACGCGCGCCACGCACGACGAAGCGGAACCCGTCGCGCCGCTGGGCGTGTACGGCCAGACCAAAGCCGCGGGCGACGCCGTCGTCTGCGTGGTGCCCCGGCACTACATCGTGCGCACCAGCTGGGTGATCGGCGAGGGCAACAACTTCGTCCGCACCATGGCCTCGCTCGCGGAGCGCGGCATTGAACCCTCGGTGGTGGATGACCAGATCGGGCGGCTGAGCTTCACCGAAGACATTGCCGCCGGCATCGCGCACCTGCTGGAATCGGGCGCCGATTACGGGGTCTACAACCTCAGCAACGACGGCGAGCCGCAGTCCTGGGCGGACATCGCCGCCGACGTCTACGAGCTTGCCGGCAAGTCGCGGGACGCCGTGACCGGTGTCAGCACGGAGGAGTACTTCAAAGGCAAGGCCGTCTCGCCGCGCCCGTTGAACAGCGCCCTCGAGCTGGACAAGATCAAGGCCGCCGGGTTCGTTCCGCCGCTGTCCTCCGAACGGCTGAAGCAGTACATGGGCGCAACGGTTTCCCAGCACTGAGCAGGCACCCAGAACTGAATCACCCCTGAATGCAAAGAAGACCCGTTCACTTCGCGTGAACGGGTCTTCTTGGCGCTCCGGGCGTCCCGGCCTAGCCGGCTCTGCCGGCGACGCTGCGGCGGGCGGTTCGGCTCAGCCGGCTTCCGTTGCGGCGACGGAGCGCTTGGCTGAACGCTTCGTCCTGAACCGCAGGGCCCGCTTCGGAAGCAGCGCATGGCCGGGGAAAAGATAGCTGAACAGCTTGGACGCACAGAACAGCACCGCGGCCGCGAAAGCCAAGGTGAGGACCTCCCACGTCAGCGGCGGCTGCCAGCCGGGCACGGTGAACATCGTCTGCCAGTTGGCCGTCTCCTGCAGCCCCACAACGTAGCGCCGGAGCACGTTCACGAAGGCGTAGGTATGCGCGATGCAGCCGGCCAGCAACAGGATCCGGGCGATGGTCCGGCTCTGCGGGCGCCGTCCAAACGGGCGGAACCGCATGGCGAGGCCGGCCGAGATGATCGCGATGGTGAACAGCGGCAGGCTGTACCGGCCCTGCCAGATGAAACCGGCGGTGTTGATGAGGGCAGCCTGCACCACGGCGGGGACCACCGCCAGCAACCCGACCGCCACCCAGAACGCCGCCTGCAGCCGGTAGGGCCGGACCAGCAACACCGTGAGGATCAGGCCGAACAGCAACATGTTCCAGAACATGTGCACAGCCTGCGGAACGGGAGCATCCAGCCACCCCGCGACGCCAATGTACTGGCCGGCAAAGTCAAAGGACTTGTCCATCATAGTCAGGAACGCGTTGTAGGGCCGCACCTCGCCGGCGACGTTCGAGATCCCGGCCGGGGCTTCGCCGGCGGAGGCCGGCGCCCTGAACATCAGGAAATTCCACGCTATGCCCAGGACGATTCCCACGGTGGTCAGCGCCGTCACCGCCAGCACCACCCGGTTCTTGAAGATGGCGAAGAGGTCCGCGCGGCGGAAGAAGAGGCAGGCAACGATTGCGCCGCAGAGCAGCCACAACAGGGACACATTGCGGGTGTTGGCGAGCGTCGCGGCCGCGATGCCGACGGTCAGGATGCCCGGGCGGGCCCGCTCGAGGTGCCGCGAATTCTCCAGCACGGACACCAGCCCGCAGAAGGCGGCCATGGAGGCCGCGATTTCCAGGGAATTGGGATTGATGCCGCTGGCGAGGAACAGGACCATCGGCGTCGTCGCAATGGTGGCGGCGATCAGCGGCCACTTCGGGTGCCGCATGCGGGACAGCGCGGTGAAACCGGCGGCGTAGAAAGCCGCGGACAGCAGCCCGCTGACGATCCGCATTGCGAAGATCGCCGGCGCACCGGACATGAAGAGGCTGGGCAGCCCGACAAGCCAGTAGTAGAAGGGGTTGTAGAGCCCGGCAGATGTCACGCCGATCGTGAGGTCGTTGTCATCCATGGGGATCGCCGGGGCGCAGCCGGCCGGTTTCGTCACCTGGAAGGGGAAGCACATCTGCGACTGCACGTTGGCGATGTAGGACGGAACCTGCACGTGGACGCCGTGGCCATAGGATTCGCCCGGACCCGGGAAGAACTGGCCCCGGGCCACTGCGGCCGCCTTGATGGTGTGCGAGGGTTCGTCCGGGTAGGCCATGAGCGGCGTGGCCAGGATCCACAAGGTGATGAGGATCGAGAGCAGCCCAAAAACGGGGAGGAAGAAGCCCCTTCCGCCGCGGGTGGTCTGGGACAGCGCGAACCGCCGCGCCTTTCGGCCGGGCTGGGTGCCCGCCGCGGAGCCTGTGGGGGAGGGACGTTCCGCCTCGGTTGCGTCGATCACTGTGCGTCCCCGATCGTGTCAATCAATCTCTTGGATTCCCGCACGGCCTCTTCACTGGGGGAGGTGACGTTGGCGAAGTACGTTGAGGTGACCTGGCCGTCCGGGCTGAGGACATAGTCCCCCCAGGACTTTACGAGGGTGCTCAGTTGGTGGTTTGAATACTCGCTGCAGAACGCCTGGTAGCTGACGACGCCGAGGGCGTAGCCCTGCCCGCTGGTCTCGGGCAGCGTGAACTCCACTCCCGTGGGCAGCTTCCGGGTGCTGCCTTCCTGGGCGGCCACCGTGGCCGAGTCCTTGGACATGCGGACGTAGCCGCCGCCGAAGGAGAGCAGCGCGGTTTCGAAGCGGCTGCCGATCGAACCGAGGTCCATGAAAGCAATGCCGCCGGCAGTCTTGTCGACCTTGTCTGCGAGGTCGGAGTGCTTCTTGACCGTGACGGCGTTCTCGGCCTTGGGCCAAGTGGCGGAGACTCCCGAGGTCCACGCTGCGTCGGCGCTGAGGTACTTTGTGGCCGCCTCGGTTTCGATGCTGGGTTCCGTGGCCGTGATGGGAACGATGTCATCGGACGGGAGGGATGTCCCCGGATTGATGTCCGCGATTTCGGGTGCGTCCCAGCGCTTGATGGAGCCGGAGAAGATCCCGGCCAGGACTTCGCGGGAGAGCCTGACATTCCGAAGGCTGGGGTTGTTGAGGGCGACGCCGATCGAGGTCACGGAAACGGGGACGGAAAAGGCGCCCTCGGGGCCGCAGACGTCCTTCGTCTGGTTCTGCTGGTCCGGGGTGAGGGGGCCGTCCAAGGCCGCGAAGTAGGCCTGGCGCGTTGCCAGGGCGGTCAGTCCCACGTTGGATCCGTCCGGCGAATAGTTCAGCGACGTGGCGGTGAGGTCCTTGCTCCAGGCATTGCTCCAGGCGCCAATCGGGTCCTTCTGCACGGGCGTGCCGATCGCGGTGAGGGATCCCCGGACCTCGCTGACGGGCGCGCCGCTGGAGCAACTGGTCACTCCTATTCCCAACAGCAGAATGCAGGCGAGAGCTCCGCCAGTGGACCGATTGCGCAAAGAATTTCCCTTCCCGTTCCGGAATGCCTCCAGAACCCTTCCCTCTTACCCTAACCGGTCCCGGTGTGTCGATGGTTATCAGATCATGCGGCAGGGCAGTCCACAGGGCGGGCGGTACTGGACTAGACTTGCCGGATGTCCCCGCTAAATACGATGCCCGGACACGTTGGCGTTTATAGGCGGTATGTTCGAACAATGTGGATGGAACCGTGAGCCTTGCTCGCCGCATAAGGACATCCGTGCGCGACGGCTTCCTGGTTAAGTTCCTGGTGGTCGGAGGCCTTTCCTTCGCCATCGACCTCGGACTCCTGGCCCTCCTCCACGAGGTGGGCGGCGTCGATCTGTGGATCGCCACCCCCATCGCCTTCCTGACCAGCCTGGTCTTCAACTTCTTCGTCCAGAAGAACTTCACCTTCCAGTCCGGGGCCCGGGCACACGTCAGCTTCCTCAAGTACGGCGCCCTCGTGGTGTTCAACGTCGTGGCCACCGACGTGATTGTCAATCTCATCGCGGTTTCCGGCCAGTCCTATGCGCTCGGCAAAGTGATCGCGACCATCGTGACTACAGTGTGGAACTTCCTGCTCTACAAGCACTGGATCTTCAAAGCCGCACCGGCGAACGGCGGCGACACGGTTGACCTGGACGCCTCGGCGACTCCCGCCGGCGGCGCCCACAACCGCCGCTAGCGCAGGCTTGCTCCGGCCGTCACAGGTTCTTCGGGCCGGGACTGGCCAGCGGACAGCTGGCGGTAGAGCAGGAATCCCGCCAGCGCGGTCACTCCCAGATAGGCAATGGTCAGTGGGAGCCAGCCCAGCGGGGGCTCCCACTTGGTCGCCCCGAACATGTCGCCCCAGTTGGCCTCGTTGAACGTTCCGACACCGTACCTGCGCAGGGCGTTGGCGAACACCGCCGTGTGCGCGGCCGCGGTGAGCCCGATCGTCCAGGCGGCGATCCGCTTTGCGAAGGCCGTGTCCGGAAAAGGATGGGAGCGCAGGGCCAGCCCGGCGGCCAGCAGCATCGGAACCACCACGGGCAGGAGATACCTGCCTTGCCAGATGTAGCCAAGCTCCGAGACAACCTGTGCCTGAAGTACGGGCGGGATGATGATGGTGGCGGCGAACAGCACGATGAATCCCAGCCGCGGCCGCCAAGCTTTGGTGGACACCGCGGCAACCATGAGTGCGCCGGTGAGGCAGGCCCACCAATAGAACACTCCGGTGGGGCCGTTGGTGTCCAGCCATCCCAGCTGGGCCACGTAGGAGGCCGCGATGTCGAACGTCCGCTCGAGCATGGTGGCGAAGGCCTGCTCGGGGGTGACCGCGCTCGGTGTGCCCAGCAGGCTGGCGAGCGTGTTGGACGACTTGAGCCAGAGGAGGCCGCAGGCTGCTGCGACCGCGATCAATCCAGTCATGGCCAGGACGAGCTTGTCCTTGAGCAACAGCAGCAGATCCCGCGCGGGGACCATGAGCAGGGCGGCAATGACCGCGAGCGCGAGCCAGAGCAGTGACAGTGCCCTGGTGTTGGCTAGGACGGCGGCGGAGATCCCCACAACAACAACGTTGAACCGGACCCTGGACAGGTCCCGCACATTTTCAAGGACCAGGCACAGGTTGACGAACACCGCCGACGTCGTGACGATCTCCAGGGCGTTCGGGTTGATCGACCCGCTGAGGTAGAGAACCATGGGGGTGACGGCGATCCCCGCCGCCACCACAGGCCAGCGCCGGTTGGCGAACTGTGTTGTCGCGAAGATCGTTGCGGCCAGGAACAGGGAGCACAACAGGCCGCTGAGGATCCGCATGGCATAGATGGCCGGCTCGCCGCTCAGGATCCGGGAGGGCAGGCCCGCAGCCAGGTAGTAGAGGGGGTTGTAGTTGCCCGCTGATGTGCCGCCCGGCGTCGGCTGCCGGTCTTCGGCGTTCAGCCCGGGGGAGCAATCGGCGGTGACGTTTACCTTGAACGCGAAACAGGTCAGCGCCCCGGTGTCGGCGATGTACTTGGGGACCACGACCATCAGTTGTTCGCCCTGGTTCTGGCCCGACGTTCCCAGGAACTGCCCCCGTGCCACTGCGGCGGCCTTGACCGTGTGCGCCGGTTCGTCGGGAATCGACATCAGGGGCGAAGCGAGGCTCCACAGGGTGCTGAAGAGTGACAGGATCAGGAAAATCGCGCCGAAACGCCGGAGCGGAGCGGGGATCCTGGTCTGCACGGGCTTAGTGTCCGCAGGCTCCGTTTCCGCGGGCTCAGTCGGGCGGGGCCGCAGCGCTCTGCGCAAGGGAAGACTCATGGGTTCAGTGCACCATTTCACAATGAAAGACGCGTCCTGCGCCGTCGAAACGCCGCGGCGGAATGCTGCCGGTCAGGATTTGGCAGAGCACGGTGCCGGGACGCTGGGGCCAGTCGGTCCCCCGTCGATCGTAGGGCTATGAGGCGCCGCTATCAAAGGCAGGGTAGGGGCACAGTTTTAAAGCGCGGCTCAAAAGCGCGGCGCGCGCGATCGGATGCTTTGGCTGGAGCGATTGGGACCAGTGGGCCTGTTGTGGCCAATGGGGCAGGTGTTAGGCGGCCATTGGCGGCTGTTATCCACAGACGGCGATCAATCCCTTGCCCAGCCGGTCTGTGCCGCCTAGGTTTAAGCCACTTTCACCGCCCTGGCACTGGGGCGGAAGTCATATGGGGGGCCGCGTGGAGGCTGTACGCATTGTCGAGGACGAGGTCCGCGAGCTGATCCGCCGGCGGGGCCTCGACCCCCTGCGGCAGACCGGAGAAGTCCGTCGCCTCGTCGAGGCGGCGGTCAGCGACTACGACGAGCGGGCCCTCCTGGCGCCGCTGCCTCCGTTGGGCCCGTTGGAGTCCGCCCGGAGATTTGTCTTCGACGCCGTCGCGGGCTTTGGCGCACTCCAACCGTTCCTGGACGACCCGGGCATCGAGGAAATCTGGCTCAACGCGCCAAATGAAATCTATGTGGCGCGCAACGGCGAATCGGAACTGACCTCCGTGTCGCTGACGGACCAGCAGGTCCGGGACCTTGTGGAGCGGATGCTGAAAAGCTCCGGTCGTCGCCTGGACATGTCCTCACCCTTCGTGGACGCTTCCCTCCCGGACGGCTCCCGTCTCCACGTGGTGATCCCGGACGTCACCCGGCGTCACTGGGCCATCAACATCCGCAAGTTCGTCGTCAAAGCCAGTCGGCTGGAGCATCTCGTGGAGCTGGGGACGCTGACGCCCCAGGCGGCCAGGTTCCTCGGTGCGGCCGTCGCCAGCGGGCTCAACATCCTGGTCTCGGGCGCCACACAGGCCGGCAAGACCACCATGCTCAACTGCCTCGCCGCCAGCATCGGCACCCGGGAACGGGTCATCACAGTGGAGGAAATATTCGAGCTGCAGCTGCCGCTCCGCGACGTCGTCGGTCTCCAGTGCCGGCAGCCGAATCTGGAGGGTCAGGGGGAGATTCCGCTGCGCCGGCTCGTCAAGGAGGCCTTGCGCATGCGGCCGGACAGGCTGGTGGTCGGTGAAGTCAGGGAGGCAGAGAGCCTGGACATGCTGATTGCTTTGAATTCCGGGCTTCCCGGGATGTGCACCGTCCATGCGAACTCCGCGCATGATGCGGTGACGAAAATTTGTACGCTGCCGTTGCTCGCCGGCGAAAACATCTCCAGCGCGTTCGTCGTACCCACGGTCGCGTCCTGCATCGACCTGGTGGTCCATTGCAGCAGGCACGCCAACGGCCGCCGGCAGGTCACGGAGATCCTCTCACTGGGCCGCCGGGTGGAAAACGGGATCATCGAGTCTTCCATGGTGTTCACGATGTCGGACGGGCAACTGCTGCCCAAGGCCAACTCCATGCCGGCCGCGGAAAAGTTTGCCCGCTCCGGGTACGACGTCGCGGCGCTGCTGGAGCCGCGCTGATGGCGCCGCTCCTGGGGATGCTGGGCGGGGCAGGCCTCCTGCTGATCTGGTGGTCCGCGTGGGAGAAGCCCGGGAGTGCGCGGCGCAAGCCTCGGACCAGCCGGCTCGAGGACCTCTTGCGGTCGGCGGGCATTGAAAAGGTCAGTGCGGCGGGGCTGCTCGCCTCCTGCCTTGGCGTCGGGGCGATCACGACACTCGCATTCTTCGCAGTGACCGGTTCATGGGCGATCTCCGGATGCTTTGGCCTGTTTGGCGGCTGGCTGCCGATGGCCATGGTCCGGTGGCGTGCACGGAAGCGCACCGCTGTCCTGCGCCAGCTCTGGCCCGACGTCGTTGATCACCTCCGCTCAGCCATCAGAGCCGGACTGTCCTTGCCCGAAGCTCTTATCCAGCTGGGCGACAAAGGCCCCGTTGAGCTTCGCCAGGTGTTTGTGGACTTCGGTTCCGACTACCGTTCGGGAGGCCAATTCGATCCGTCGCTCACCCGGCTCAAGGACCGGCTGGCCGATCCCGTGGCGGATCGGATCGTCGAGGCCCTCCGGCTCACCAGGGAGGTGGGCGGCTCGGACCTCGGGCGCCTGCTGGGCACGCTCGCCGAGTTCCTGCGGGAGAGTGCCCGGACCAGGAGTGAGCTGGAGGCAAGGCAATCCTGGACAGTCAATGCCGCGCGCCTGGCCGTGGCTGCGCCGTGGATTGTCCTGGTGTTGCTGGCCAGCCGTCCCGAGGCCGTGATGGCCTACAACACCCCGCTCGGGGCGGCAGTTCTCCTGGGCGGCCTTGCTGTTTCCCTGGTGTCCTATGCGGTCATGCTGCGAATTGGTGCGCTGCCGGAAGAACAGCGGGTCCTCCGGTGACGGGGCTGATGGCGGGCGCAACGGTGTGCGGGGCCGTGCTCGGGGCGGGGCTCTGGCTGTTCCTCGTCCGGCTTCCCTTCATGCGCCCGACAACGTTTGTCGAACGCATCGGCCCGCAATTGAGAACCCACAACCTGGAATCCCGGCTCCTGCGGACCGCGCCAAGGAATGTCACCCCGTTTGGGCCGCTGGAACGGATCCTCCGCCCGGCGATCCGGGACGGCGTAGGATCCCTAGGCCGGATCAACCTTGGCGCCACCGCGTTGAACCGCAGGCTGGCGCGCGCCGGCAGCGCCAAGACGGCGGTGGACTTCCGGGCCGAGCAGCTCCTGTGGGCTGCTGCCGGATTTGTCCTCGCCGTCGGTGCCGTGGCGCTCGCGGGCTCGGCCGGCCGCTTCAGCCCGTTCGTGGCGGTCGTGGCCGTAATAGGGAGCGCCGCTGGCGGGTTCCTGCTCCGGGATTACTTGTTGGGCGCGCACATCAAGAGGCGGGAGGCACGGATGATGGCGGAGTTTCCCAGCATCGCCGAACTCATGGCCCTGGCTGTCAGCGCCGGCGAAAGTGCCACCGGCGCGCTGGACAGGGTCTGCCACAGCGCCAGGGGTGAGCTGGCGCAGGAGTTTGCTCGTGTGCTCGCCGAGACCCGGTCCGGCAAACCACTCGTCGAGGCCCTGCACGAGTTCTCGTCCCGGACCGACCAGGGGGCGCTGGTGCGTTTCGTTGACGGAATGATCGTCGCGGTGGAGCGCGGAACGCCCCTCGCCGACGTCCTTCGGGCGCAGGCACAGGATGTCCGGGACACAGCCAAGAGGGAGCTCATGGAGTCCGCCGGCAAAAAGGAAATCGGCATGATGGTGCCGCTGGTCTTCGGGGTCCTCCCGCTGACGGTCATCTTCGCGGTCTTCCCTGGCCTGGCCGCGATCAGTCTCGGACTCTAGGAAGCCGGATCCAAGAAAAGTCATATGACGAGGGAACAGGATACGAGAACGTCCCGCACGCCCGGACGGGCAAGCCTGGGCTGAAGCGCACGCTCTGCCAGCGAAGCATCACGAAGTATCGGATCCGAAATATCAGGACTGCAGAAAACTGAAAACCAAGTAACCAAATAACCAGGAAAGAGGACACGGTGAAGAACTTCGGAACTCGGGTGGCGCTGGTGGCCTGCGCTCTCGGCATGTTGACCTGGTGGTCTCCTGCGTCGCGGTTGAGGCAGGAGGACCACTCCGAAAAGGGCGCCGATCATCCCCAGCGAGGAGACGTCCCCGGCTGGGTGATGATCACCCTCATGTCGGCGGTTCTCGTGGCCGCCCTGCTGGCCCTCGCCGGCCCGGCACTCGAGGGACTCTTCAACCAGGCCATGGACAAGGTCGGACAGTAGCCAGTGGCAGCCCGGGGCGAGGGGAGCGGGCGCCACGGCATCGAGCTTCAGGGCAGCCGAGGAGCTGAGCGCGGCGCCGCCGTGGTGGACTTTGTGCTGATCGGCTCGTTGCTCACCTTGCTCTTCCTCGCGATCGTCCAGCTCACTCTGGTCATTCACGTCCGTAACACGCTGATTGATGCGGCCGCCTCGGGCGCCCGATATGGAACGTTGGCCGACCGCAACGACGGGGACGCCAGGGACCGGACCGTCCAGCTGATCACGGCGGCGCTCAACCCCGACTTCGCGCGGGATGTGGCTACCAGCGAATCGACGTACCAGGGCATCCGCACGCTGGAGGTGACCGTCCGGGCGCCATTGCCGGTCATCGGCTTCATCGGTCCCCGGGCGCTGCTGGAGGTGAAGGGCCATGCGGCAATCCAGCCCTGACCTTGAGCGCGGCACGTCGCCGGAACAGGGAAACGCCGTGATCGAGTTCGTCTTCCTCTCCGCGCTGCTGATGGTGCCGCTGGTGTACTTCATCATCACCGTGGGCCAGATCCAGGGCGGCTCGTTCGCGGTGGTCGGCGCCGCCGACCAGGCCGCCAAGGTCTACGTGGCCCAACCGGATGCCGCAACCGGCCGGGCCGCCGCCGAGCAGGCCGTGCTCCTGGCGCTCGCCGACTACGGTCAGCCGGCGGAAAATGCGAGCATCGACACCCGCTGCGCGCCTGCTGACTGCCTGGCTCCCGGCTCGGCGGTGACGGTCACAGTCCGCCTGACGGTTCCCCTGCCCTTCGTGCCCTTCAGCGACGCGCTGCATCTGAATGCGAGCGAGCTCAGCGCGTCGGCAACCCAGCTGGTGGGCAGGTTCCGGTGAGGATCGAAATCCGCCGGCAGGAGGGCCAGGTGCTCGTGCTGAGCATCGGCTTCATCCTGATTGCCTTGCTGGTCGCGACAGTCGTGATGGCCGCCTCCAGCGTCTACCTCGAACACAAGAAGCTGCTCTCCCTCGCGGACGGGGCCTCGGTGGCCGCCGCGGACAGCTTCACTCTCGGCCAGCTGGGCAACGCCGGCGGAACGCCGTCCGCGGTCCTGAGCGGGGCCCGGGTGCGCAGCGCCGCCGTCGACTATCTGGGCCGCAACGGCTCGTTCGGACACTTCAGCGGCCTCACCGTGGCGCCGTCCACGGGCAGCCCGGACGGCGCCACCGCCGTCGTGGTGCTCAGCGCAGCCGTCCACCCGCCGGTCGTGAACTTCCTGGTTCCCGACGGCATCCGGATCGAGGCGATGTCGACGGCGCGGTCCCGCCTCTCCCGCTGAACTGCCCCATCACCCCCTGTTGCCCTGTCACTTTGGGTTGCCAAACGGCCTTTTGGCAACCCAAAGTGATAGGGCAACCGGCTACAGGGCAGCGCGGGCGGGTCAGGGGGCTAGGACACATAGCGTAGGCTTAAAAAACCATGGCAAACATTGATTTTCCCGCTGAAATCCGCGCGCTGCGGGCCACCTATGCGTCCATCGAGAACGTCTCGAACGTCGAGGCGCTCAAGGAAGACATCGCCGAGCTCAGCGAGCGGGCCGGTGAACCCAACCTCTGGGACGACCCCGCCGCGGCGCAGGTCATTACCTCGAAGCTCTCGCACAAGCAGACAGAGCTCGAGCGGCTCAACAAACTGGTGGCCCGGATCGATGATCTCGAGGTCCTGGTGGAACTCGGCCAGGACGAGGACGACGCCGACTCCATGGGCGAGGCCGCCGCGGAGCTTGAATCCGTCCGCAAGGCCCTGGCCGACCTCGAAGTCGTCACGCTGCTCTCCGGCGAATTCGACGAGCGCGAAGCCGTGGTGACCATCCGGGCCGGCGCGGGCGGGGTGGACGCGGCGGACTTTGCCGAAATGCTGCTGCGGATGTACCTGCGCTGGGCCGAACGCCACGGCTACCCGACCACCATCATGGACACCTCCTACGCCGAAGAGGCCGGGCTGAAGTCCGCCACCTTCGAAGTCAAGGCGCCCTACGCCTTCGGCACGCTCAGCGTCGAGGCCGGCACGCACCGCCTGGTCCGGATCAGCCCGTTCGACAACCAGGGCCGCCGCCAGACCTCCTTCGCCGCCGTCGAAGTGATCCCGCTGATCGAGCAGACGGACTCCATCGACATCCCGGACAACGAGATCCGCGTGGACGTGTTCCGCTCCTCCGGCCCCGGCGGCCAGTCCGTCAACACCACCGACTCCGCGGTGCGCCTGACCCATATCCCCACCGGCACCGTGGTGTCGATGCAGAACGAGAAATCGCAGCTGCAGAACCGCGCGGCAGCCCTGCGCGTGCTGCAGTCCCGGCTGCTGCTGCTGAAGAAGGAACAGGAGGACGCCGAGAAGAAGGCGTTCGCCGGCGACGTCAAGGCTTCGTGGGGCGACCAGATGCGCTCCTACGTCCTGAACCCCTACCAGATGGTCAAGGACCTGCGCACCGAGCACGAGGTCGGCAACACCTCGGCCGTGTTCGACGGCGAAATCGACGATTTCATTGACGCCGGCATCCGCTGGCGGACGGATAACCGCAACGCCGAGAAGTAGGCCCACGAGTCGATTGGCGCCCCTGCTGGGAGGTCCCTGACAATCGCGCGACACGCCCCGCCGCTCCGGCGGTTCCGCCGGGGCCCGTGCGTATAGTCGAGGGGCCGGAGCTCTACTTCCCCCAAACGAAAGCCCTTGCCCCGGCGGCAGAATCGGGCCTCCACGGCCTCCTCCTGCAGGGTACTTAGGGCCATGATCCGTTTCGAAAATGTCACCAAGGTCTATGACCAGAAGGCGCGGCCGGCGCTGGATTCGATCAACCTTGAGATCGACCGTGGCGAATTCGCCTTCCTCGTCGGCGCCTCCGGCTCCGGCAAATCGACGTTCCTGCGCCTGGTCCTCAAAGAGGACCGCGCCTCCTCCGGCGCCGTCTACGTCGCCGGCCAGAACGTCGCCAACATCTCCAGCTGGCGCGTGCCCCGGCTGCGCCGCGGAATCGGCGTCGTCTTCCAGGACTTCCGACTGCTGCCGCAGAAGACCGTCTTCGCCAACGTCGCTTTCGCCATGCAGGTCATCGGCAAGAGCCGCAGCGTCATCCGAGACACCGTCCCCGAGGTCCTCAAAACCGTGGGCCTTGAAGGCAAGGAAAACCGGCTGCCGCACGAACTCTCCGGCGGCGAGCAGCAGCGCGTGGCGATCGCCCGCGCCGTCGTGAACCGTCCCGGCATCCTGCTGGCCGACGAGCCCACCGGAAACCTGGACCCCACCACCTCCATGGGCATCATGGGCGTGCTGGACAAGATCAACCAGAACGGCACCACCGTGGTGATGGCCACGCACGACGACGACATCGTCAACGAGATGCGCAAACGGGTGGTCGAACTCAAGAACGGCGTCGTGATCCGCGACGAGGCCAAGGCCCTCTACACATCCATGATTCCCGTGGTCGGCCAGTCGCGCCGCCTGCGCGACGCCAGCGGCCGGGATGAACCTGCGCCCGCCGCGCCGCCACGCGCCGGATCGCGCGCCGAAGCCCGCGCCGAGGTCCGAGCCGCAGGGGAGGCCCAGGCGTGAGGCTTGCATTCGTCCTGAGCGAGATCGGCAGCGGCCTGCGCCGCAACCTGTCCATGGTGATCTCCGTGATCCTGGTGACCTTCGTGTCGCTGACCTTTGTCGGCGCCGCCGGCATGCTGCAGCTGCAGATCAACCAGATGAAGGGCTACTGGTACGACAAAGTCCAGGTGGCCATCTTCCTCTGCAGTGACGGTTCGACGGCGCCCGGCTGCGCCACCGGCCCGGCCACGCCGGAGCAGGAGGACAACCTGCGCAAGCTCCTGCAGTCGCCCGCGGTGGCCCAGTACGTCAACGACTTCCAGTACGAGTCCAAAGACGACGCATACAAGCACTTCAAGGAACAGTTCTCCAATTCCCCGATCGTTGACTCCGTGACCCCGGACCAGCTTCCGGCCTCGTTCCGGATCAACATGAAGGACCCGGAGAAGTACGAGATCATCAGCGAGACCTTCTCCTCCCAGGCCGGCGTGGAGACCGTGATCGACCAGCGGCAGCTGCTGGAGCGGCTGTTCTCGGCCATGAACGCGGCGTCCCTGGTGGCCGTCAGCATCGCCGGCGTCATGATCATTTGCGCCATCTTGCTGATTGCCACCACCATCCGGCTCTCCGCCTTCAGCCGCCGCCGCGAAACAGGCATCATGCGCCTGGTGGGCGCGTCCAAGATGGTCATCCAGCTGCCGTTCATCCTCGAAGGCGTCATCGCCGCGGTGATCGGCGCGGCCCTGGCCTCCGGCACCCTGTGGGCCGTGGCCCACTTCTTCCTCGGCGAGGTCATGTCCAAGCAGTATCCGGACACCGCGTTCATCTCGCCCGGGCAGACCCTGATCCTGGCACCTGCCCTGATTGGCCTGGGCGTCGTCCTGGCCGGAATTTCCTCCCTGCTGACCCTCCGCCGGTACTTGCGGGTCTAGCTTTGCGCAACGAAAAGGGAATGCTCATGACACCGATGGCCCGCCGCCCACTCCGGCAGTCCCTCCGGCTTCGCCTGGTGGGACGCCGCAGCCGGATGGTCAGCGCCACCCTGGCGCTGGTCCTGGCCGGGACCATGGGGGCCTCCAGTCCCGTGGCCTTCGCCGACAGCCTCGAGGACCAGCAGGCCGCGCTCCGCGACGAGGCAGCCCGGGTCCAGCACTCCCTGGAGTTCGTGGACGGAAAGATCGCACAAGCTGCGGCGGACCTGGTCCTGTACCAGGGCCAGCTCCCCGGAGCCCAGCAGGCCCTCGTGGATGCCCAGGGCAGGGTGGCCGGAGCGGTCCAGGAAGTGGAGGCCCTCGCGGCCCGCGTGGACCTGGCACAGCAGAACAAGGCAAAAATCACCCAGCAGCTCGAATCGGACAAGCAGAAGATCGCGGACACCCGGAAACTGATCGGCCAGATCGCCACCCAGGCGTACAAGTCCGGCGGTGTCCCGTCCAACCTGTCTCTGTTCTTCGGGTCGAACCAGGGCGGCAGCCTCACCGACACGATCGATCTCGCGGACCAGGCCCTTCGCAGCCAGAACTCCGCGATGGACAAGCTGACCCAGCAGAACGCCACCAACGTCAACGCCCAGGCACGCCTGGCGGCCGTCGAGGCGGAAATCACCGACCTCAAGGCCAAGGCCGACGCCGCGCTGGCACGGGAGAAGGCCGCCCGGGATGAGGCCCAGGCCAAGAAGGCCGCGGTGGACAAGCTCATCGCCGACACCACGCGGCTCGACGCCGAGCTCCAGGCCGCCAAACCGGGCATCCAGAACCAGCTCGCCCAGGTCAAGGCGCAGCAGGACGCCGTCGCCGCCGAAATCGCCGAACGCGACCGGAAACTGCGGGAGGCCTGGCTGGCCGAGCAGCGCCGCATCGCCGAGGCCGCTGCGGCCGCCGCCCGTGCGCAGGGCCAGGCCGTGCAGCCTTACGTCCCGCCGGCGCAGGGCTCACCGTCGGCCTTTGGCCTGCAGCACCCGTTCCCGGGCAATATCCCGATCACCTCCGGGTTTGGCTGGCGTGCGACGCCGCCGGGCACCATCGACTTCTACGGCCAGGGCGGCTACATGCACACCGGCATTGACTTCGGCGCCCCTTGCGGCACGCCCGTCTACGCCGCGGCGGCAGGCACCGTCTTCTCGGCAGGCTGGGCCAACGACGGCGGCGGCAACAACGTCAAGATCTCCCACGGTGTCATCCAGGGCAACTCGCTGACCACGATCTATTACCACAACACGTCCGTGGCGGTTTCGGTCGGCCAGCACGTTGAGCGGGGCCAGCTGATCGCCTATTCGGGGACCACCGGCAACTCCACCGGATGCCACTCGCACTTCGAGACCTGGCTCAACGGCCGGGCCGTGGACCCGATGAACCTGCTGTAGAACGGCCCTGCCCGGCGAGGGTCCGCGGCTGCGGCGTCTGCCCTGCCGTAAACTGGAAAGGCTCCGCACCATTTGGCCGGAGTGAACCACAAACAAACCTAGGAGTACTACCGTGCCCAAAGAAAGTGGCCGTAAGGTAGTGGCCACCAACCGCAAGGCCCGGCACGACTACCTCATCCTTGACACCTATGAGGCCGGCATTGCGCTGATGGGCACGGAAGTGAAGTCCCTGCGCGAAGGCCATGCCTCGATGGTGGACGGCTTCTGCACCTTCTACAACGACGAGCTGTGGATGGAGGGCATCCAYATCCCCGAGTACCACCAGGGGAGCTGGACCAACCACGCCGCGCGCCGCCGTCGGAAGCTGCTGCTGCACCGCGAGGAGCTGACGAAGATCTCGCACAAGATCCGCGAGTCCGGGTTCACGATCGTGCCGCTGCAGCTGTACTTCGTGGACGGTCGCGCAAAAGTCGAGATCGGCGTCGCCCGCGGCAAGAAGGAATACGACAAACGCCAGACGCTGCGCGAGCAGCAGGACAAGCGCGAGGCGCAGCGGGTCATGCGCGAACGCAACCGCCGCTAGCGGCCACGGGCCCGCAGGGGAATGTTTCCTGGAGGCCGTGCGTTATGATTGGTAGTCCGGGAAGGATACGAAAGTGTCAGGTCCGGGTTTGATAAAAAAATACGGGGATGATCGGTTTCGACGATGTAAGTCGCGACAGGTGAAGCGGGCCGAGGATGCAGAATTATCTCGTAAACGCTGTCTGCAAACCAATAAGTGCCGAATCAAAACGCACTGACTTCGCTCTCGCTGCCTAAGCAGTAAGACCAGTCCGTCAGCCCGAGGTTGCTATTGCCCCGGATCCTGGCGTCATTTAGATAGCCACTGCTGTTTACCTCCGTCATCGGGGTAAGCGGGACTCTTAGATGACTGGGCCCGGATCAGCCAGCTGTTTGCAGCATGGCTGGGGCCGAGAAACTCCAACGCAAACTGCGCCCGGAGAAGCCCTGACAACACGACATCGGACGGGGGTTCAATTCCCCCCATCTCCACCTAAGTTAGCCCCTAGATCCTTGTGATCTAGGGGTTTTCTTTTGCCTGTTGGCGAGAACCCCGATTTTGTTGGCGAGAAACGACTTTGCTAGGGGACAGGCATGGAAGCGACACAGCATAGAACGGAATCGCGCGACGTACTCTGCGCTGACTACGTCTGGATCGGCCTGGCGTCCGCATACGAGTGCCCGGCCCCGGCGCCGACGGGTTCGACATTCTGTGCCGGGCACTCAACAGCAGCGGGGGCGCGCCGTGGCTAGCATCCGTACGCGCGAGCTCACCAAGGGCGGGTCCTCGCACACAGTCACGTGGCGGGATCCAGGGACAGGCCTCAAGACGCGCACATTCTCCGACAAGGACTACGGGCCCGGGGAAGCGCGCGACAATGCGCTCGAGCTGAAGGCATTCCTTGATGCCAACGGGAACAGCTACAAGCTGGCAGCCACTGCGAAGGTCCGAAAGACTCGACCGCGCCGACCGTCTATGAAGTCGTGGTCCGCCACATCGACCTGTTGCGCAAACCCCAGCCGGGCACGATCGCGAAATACCGGAACATGGCGGCCGCGCAAATCGCGTCCAGCGACCCGGGCCGCACGCCCGTGGGCAAGGTCAACAAGGCCGCGGTGATCGACTGGCTGGACGGGCTAACGGTCAAGCAGGGCGCCAACCAGACAGTCGATCAGCCACTCTCGCGGAAGACCCAAGCAGAACATCCATGCGCTGCTCTCCGCCGCGTTCGTCACCGCCATGGACGCCGAAACCATGACCCGCAACCCAGCTAAGGGAGTCGCAGAGGCAGACCTCAACGAAGCTCGCGAGGCCGTCTACCTTTCGCCCGAAGATCTCGTCATGCTCGCCGACCGCATCGACCCGCACTACTGGCTGTTCATCCGATTCCTGGGCGGCACGGACCTCCGCTACTCCGAGGCCACAGCGCTCCGCCGGCGGGACATCACCATCAGGGACGGGCGCGCCGCCGTGCGCGTCAACCGGGCATGGAAGTCCAAGGGCAAGGGCGAAGAGATCGGGCCCCCGAAGACCAAGAAAGCCAACCGCACTGTCACGTGCAACGCGAGTCTTTCCGCCGCCCTGGCCGATCGCCTGCAGGAGATCGAGCTCGACGACTTCGTTTGGCCAGACGGCGACTACATCAAGAACTCGCGCTTCCACAAGGAGGTGTGGCAGCCGCTTATTGGGGAGCTGGTCGGCAAGGAGCTGGAGCGCAAACCGTGGATTCGCGAGATCCGGCACGCGCACACCACGCACCTGCTCGACGCCAACGTGCCCGTGCACGTCGTGCAGGCCCGGCTCGGGCATGAGGACCCCCAGACCACACTCCGTGTCTACGCCCCCTTGCCAAAGCCTCTGACGCCGCAGCTGCGGACGCGCTGGGTATGGGCGATGGCGGACAATGACCTTCTTGAAGCGCGGTCGACTATCAACCGTGTCGGGGGACTGATTGAACACGAAAACCCCCGTCAGTCGTGATGAACTGGCGGGGGTTCTCTGTGCGTGGTCGTTAGTAGCGGACGATGTACGTCCTGCTGAACCGGTAGCTGACCTTGCCGTTCAATGTGCCCTTGACGCGGACCACGTACTTATCGCCTTTGCCGTAAGGGCCCGGAGGCCCCCAGACCCTAGTGGTTTCATGCCAGCCGCCCGCGAAGACTTCGCCGTTCAAGAACCAGCGGTATTCCAGCTTGGTGCCCTTAGGCCAGCCGTACTTGTTCGCCCCCAGGATTGTTCCCGGGGTGACGTACACGGTGGACGCGCCGGCTGTGCAACTCGCGGTAGTTTCGGCACATGACGAGGGGCACCGATTGAATACCGGTGGACAGGTTGCGGCGCTGGCCGGGGCCGCCGCCGTGAGCGCTCCGGCTCCCAGGGCGACGGATAGGGCGGCAGCGGCTGCTGCTTTACGGAGGATCGATCGTTTCAATGCTGGCACGGTTCCCCGCACCTCCTGTCGGTGGTTGGCAGATAGTTTTGGCTGCTGAACGCTTCCGACATACACCGTCTAAGGCGCCCCCAAGCCCTGAGTATAACCACAAGGGTCCCACTGGCATCAAGGGCACCCCTTCCTAGGCAGGCAGGAAGTCTGGGAGCCGGTTCCTTCATTGGAAGATGCGGACCAGCTCGTACACGAAGTCGATGAGGATGGTGCGCTCTCGCTGGTAGCCCTCGACTTTCGCGTTGAGTTGCTCCAGGCGGGTGTCCAGCGCGGTGATCTTGGTGTCGCGCTCTTTGAGCATGTCTTCGAAGCGTTTCAGGAGGCGTTGGTCTGCTTCGAAGCCGATCTTGCGGTCTTCGCGGACGTCGGCGGGGGTGCGCCAGCGTTTGGCGATGGCGGCGATGAGTGCGGTCAGGACCGCGCCGGCCAACCCCACGATGGATAGCAGCAGCGGCAGGGGGAGTGGAAGGTTTGGGTCTACGGGGTCGTCGGCCATGCTGTCCAGGCCGAGCGCGAGGGTCAGGGGCGAAGGAGGCTCAGTCATCGCCTTCCTCCAGGTATCGGAAGATCACGGTGCGTGACTTCGCCGCGGATTTGACCATGACCATGCGCGCCAGGATGAATGAGGCGATTACGTAGTAGAGGGCGATGGTGACGATGCGCTGCTGGCCGGTGGTGTACCAGATCCCGGCCTGCATGAGGATGAACACGACGGGCCCGGACAGCAGGAGGATCAGGCCGCTCACCTCACAGCGGAAGCCGCGGCGTCGGGTCTCATACTTCTGCGCGGACATCACGAGGCCGACGACGCTCACCCAAAACCCTGCGAAGGTCGTCGCGAACCAGACGGGCACGAATACCTGCGTGAGGTTGTCCCGAACGGAATTGAGCTGCACGAGAGGGATCATGTGTAGGAAGCCCAGGGCCACCTTGGCGTGAATGAATGCCCAGTCGGTGCGCGTCAGCCTGCCGAGCGATCGCCAGAGCGTAGCGCCGAGGGTCAGGGCCCGGTCAATCATGGGGGACTTTCATATGCGCCTCCTTGGGGGCATGGGTGCAGCCCCGGGCCACACGAATTTAGGCACAAAAAAAGACCCGGTAGCGGGTCTTGAGGAGTACGGTGGGACACCGCAGTTGTTCTGCGGTGTCCCTCAGCGGTTCAGCGGGCTGCGGCCCAGGCGGATGAGTGCCCTCTCCCACATTTGGCCCATGAGCATGTCCTGCTTCTGAGACGGGACAAAGTATTTGCCGAAGTAGAACCCTCCCGGCACCAGCGTCACCTCGCCCAGAAGTGGGCCTCGGGTGGAGGAGTACATGTCAAAGCTGCCGAAGGCAGTCGGGGTCGCCAGCGAGGCGCGACGGGCCAGATCCAATAGGCGATCCCAATCGGCAGGCTGATCATGTTCCTTCTTGTTGAAATACTTTTCGTTGGTCCACACCCGGTCGTCCGTGACGGGCATGAAATCGCCGTCGTACCAGGCGAGGGATGGTCTGCCGCCGTTGCGGTCAATCTGGAGGATCAAAGCGATGTCACCATGGAAGGCGTACGCCTTGAAGTCGTCCGGGATTACCTTCCCGGAAAGGTCCTGGATCTTCTCTTCCACGATGGTGAACTTCTGAGTTCTGGGGTGATCGTCGTGGATCAGGAGCTGGTGCTCCATGATCTGATCGAAGGTCCAATCCTTCTTCGTCATGGCGTCGAAGAAGACATCGTCGTCCTTCCGGGCGAGAACCATAACGCCGATGGAGGAAGAGTGGTACGCCGGCTTGAGCACGAACTCGTCCGGCAGCCCGTCAAGGGTGATGTCGCTGGGGTGGGCGAACTTCTTCAGAACCCGTACCGTGGGTAGCCCGACCGCCTCACAGAAGTCGTAGCATTTGAGCTTGTCGTGGAGGTACCACGGCGGCGGAGGTACCTCTTCATGTTCGCCACGTGCCCTTAACTGCTCAATGAACTTCAACCGCAAAACCTCCCCCAGGTGACCACCGGCCACACGCCGGGGCCAAATCATCCTACAATATGAGATCCAGTGCCCCGGGAGCACCTTGACGACGTCGTTGTGGGAAGCCCTCGGGATGAGACACCCCGTGAACACCAGGTAAAACATGGAGAGCGCCGTCGCGATGGGCGACGAGATGCCCACCCATGCGGGGATGCCGTCAATCATGGGGGACTTTCATGTGCGCCTCCTGGACGGCAGGTGAATGTTACGGTGCGCAGAAACTGCGGAAAACATGCGTGTAGACTCACGTCACCGCGCATGGGGCGCGGAGCGTAATTCTTTGGGGGAACCGTGGCTGACCAGCGCAAACACTTGGATGGGGAATACGACTGGCTCGTTGAGCACTACGAAATGCCGCCGCTGATCGAGCGCATCCAAAATGTGTTGGACACTAACGGTGTCCTGACCGTTGCGGACTACCGGAGAGAACTATCGGCAGCCCGCAACGAGGCTCAGGGGCACTCGGCTTCCTACGGCTCTTAGGACAAGTAGGCGAATGGGATATTGCCGTTCGCCGATATTGTTGCTGCCGTGCTTGGAGTCGACGCGGCATTGGTGAGCGCCGCAAAGATACCTGTCCAAGCGCCTTCGTGACGAGGTCGCGTTCACGGCGAACGACGTCGAAGCAATTTGCGCGGCCCTGGGCGAGGATCTGCTTGAAGTGTTGCGCGCCGCCGTCCTGGCGTCACGCCCCGGCGGCACCGGCCGCCGGCCGCGCAGCTGAGTAAACGACAAAAGAGCCCGACACTCGGATGATCCGAATGTGGGGCTCTCTTTGGGTTGGAATCTTTGTTGGCCTCGCCAACACAACCTAGAACGACGTGGACAAAACCTAGGCAAGAACTGCGGAATGTAGAGGGAGCCTAGCTACAACGATTGTCCAGAAAAGTGGCATAACGGGTTTTCAATTCCCCCCATCTCCACATGGGAGCCCCGACAAGGGTGCTCCACCCCGTATCGAGAACTCAAAACTCCCTGCTGACTTCGGTTGGCGGGGAGTTTTGTGCGTTAACACGGCCGCCCTGGTCGCGGGCCTGCAACGTAGTACCCGCGGTGATTGGTGCGGGCCAGAATCCGAAGGCCCCTTACGGCTCGCGGACGGATTCTCCCTACTTAGCTGGCACGCACTTGTGAAGGAAGGGCATCGTGTTTTCCAGCATCAATGACATTCCGTGGACGGAAATTTTGAAGCAGAAGCATTTCCACCCGTCGCCGCGGGACTGGGAGGACCAGGTGATCCAATTCCTGCTGATTGACCGATTTTCCGATCAAATGGTTCCAGTGCCTCTATTCGACCGACGCCACCAAGGTGGGCTCGCTGGTTGCCGCCGAGCCGCGCAATGGCCTGGCGATCAGGATCGCGGTTCACCCGGCAGGATTCGTCGTCCCGGCGCAGTACACCTAGAACGATCGTGACAAAGGAAAGGGAAGCGCCTCCCGGCGCCTCCCTACCCGTTTGACCGGAACCCTGTGT
This sequence comes from Arthrobacter sp. 05T47, assembly GCF_056395825.1. NCBI lineage: Bacteria > Bacillati > Actinomycetota > Actinomycetes > Micrococcales > Micrococcaceae > Arthrobacter > Arthrobacter sp. 05T47. Next base: position 80,862 of record NZ_JBFTKG010000015.1, read on the forward strand.
GATCGGAACTACGTGCCGAGGATCTTCGCCTTTTGGGCAACGAACTCTTCCTCGGTGAGGATGCCTTGTTCCTTCAGCGCGCCGAGCTCCTTGAGCTGCTGGATGGCGTCGTCGGTGATGCCTCCGGCCGGGGCCGGAGCGGCTGCCGGTGGAGGCGGCGGCGGCTGCTGGTAGACAGGTTGCTGGTAGACCTGTTGTGGGGGTGGCTGCTGCTGGGCCATTTGCGCGTCGTAGGCCTCCTGCTGCTTGGCCGCGGTCGCGGCGTCCTTCTCGGCAAACTTATTGGCCTGCCGGCGCTGGACGCGGCCGCTGACCGCCGATGCCGTCCCGGCAACCACCGCTGTCCTCGCCATGCCCCTAAGAAGTCCCATTATTCTGCTCCTGTCACGTCTCGTCTTGTGCGTCAGTGTTACGCGTCGGCCACCGGCGGCGCGGCGTCGACGGCCTCCAGGGCGTCGAGCGCTTCCATCACGTCCGGTGCGGGGATCCGGGTGCTCGCGATGAGCTCGCCTCCGCTTTCTCGAACGGCGGCGACGAACGGTGCCGCCCAGGTGTTCTCGTAGACAATCAGCGCGGCCACCGTGCCTGGCAGAAGCGTGGCCGCGGCCTCCGCAATGTCGTCATCGCCAAGCAACCCGGAGCGTGCGCCGTCGAAGTAGGCGAATCCGGCCGCTGGACCGCCGGGGTCTGTCAGTTCGAGCACCTCCACCGTGCCGTCCTCGTTCTTCATGACGACCAGGAGGTCGAAGAGGCGGACCACGCCCTGCTCGACGAGCTTGACGAGTTCTTCGCTGGCCCGTCCCGTCAATCCTGCAATGGGGAACTCGAGGAGTACGAAGTCGACCGGCCCGTGGGCCTCGGTCTCCGGTGTGGTAGTCACTGGCTTTCCTCCGGTCTGTTTCGTGCGCACCGTCCAGCGCGCCTCTCTCTTGCTGTGGGGCAGGATCCCGGCTTTCCCGACGAGGATCTCAAGTCCACTAAAGCGCCACCGGGAGTCCCGCCGCATCATCCGTTTCGGGTGAGCCCACAACACAGCAAAAAAGGCCGGAAGCAACGGCTTCCGGCCTTTTCGCTGTGTCAGCGCTTCTTGATGTGCGACACCTGATCGGTGTGGGCGTCGACGATGTGCTTCGCCTTTTTCTCCGCCCGTTTCTCTTTGATCGTCTTGACCGACTTCTTCGTCGTACTCTGGTGCGGCGTCTTGTCAGGCATGGTGCTCTCCCTCACGGCAGGGGCCCGGAGTAGCCCCGCCTTTTACGCTACGCCTCGGGGACGGCGGCGTCCACGATGCCCGCGAAGCGGCTGCCGACGCCGTCGTAGACACTGCGCACGAGCCCCGGCCCCAGGACAGGGATGTCGCGGGCTTCGTGGTGGGCGCAACAGACATACGTGAAGTCCGGCCACCACTTCTTGGGCCGGGCAGCCTCGGAGAACCCGCAGACCGCGCAGGTGAGCTGGACCCAGACGGGCCGCTTGCCGGTCCGGTTCGCCTTGGACTGGACCAGCCATGCAGGGGGATTGTCCAGCAGCTCGCCGAGCTCGGCCTCGGACAGTCGTGAAGGGATGCCGTGACGGTGCGCCATTTCCAGCGGAATGTCGAGGATCTGGGCTGCTTCACGTCGGGTAACCATCCTTCAACTTTACGGGAACGACGGCGGCCCGTAGCCACCGGGAGCCGGCAGAGGGTCCTCAGCCGGCGAGGTAGATGCCGAGCGCCGCGGCGGCGAGACCCGCGAGCAGGTTGGAGCCTATGTTCAGCGCCGCCGCCCGGTAACGCGTTTCGCTGACCAGGCGAACCGTCGCGGTGCTCCATGAGCTGAAGGTTGTCAGCCCGCCGGCGAGTCCGGTCGCGATGGCTGCGTGCCAGTCGGCTCCCAGCTCCAGGTGGCCGGTCAGTCCCACGGATAAGCCGATGATGAACGAGCCGGCGACGTTGACCGCAAACGTGGCCCACGGCCAGTGCGGACGGGAGCCTTGGTGGTGCGCGAACCAGGAGTCGACGGCGAACCGCAGGAGCGCTCCCGCCACCCCGAAGACACCGACCAGGAGCGCCGTCATCATCGGGCGCCTCCGCGAAGGTCCGCAATTGCCTTGCCGGTTTTCCAGCCGACAGCGGCGGCCCCGAGGCCCAGGACGAGCGAGAGCGCGAGGTAGGCCAGCCAGGTGGAGTGGAAGCCGGCAATGATCTGCTGGTCAATGGCCATCACCAGCGCCGAAAAAGTGGTGAAGGATCCCAGGATGCCCGGACCGATGCCGGCACGCAGCCAGAAGGCCGTCTGTGGCCGGGCGATCCAGAGGGTGGTCAGGGTGGCCAGGATGAAGCTTCCGGCCACGTTGATCGCCAGCGTGGTCCAGGGGACCGCGCCGGTGCTTTCGGGGAAGACCAGGCCGGCGCCGTAGCGCAGTTCCGTTCCGATCAGCCCGCCGACGGCGACGGCGGACCAGGCCTTCCAGCCCGGAACGCCGGGGCGGGGCACGGTGTGGCGCTGGTCCAGGGCACTCCTCACTCAGCGCACGTTTCAGTCATGGGCGGGGACGCTGCAGCCCGAGTGCGCGGCATCGCTGTGGACCCAGAGTGCGGAGGCGACTTCCTCGGCCAAATCGAATTCGCGCGGTGCCGCGGCTGAACCGATCCGTACCACCATGGGGCCGCCGAAGGGCCGGCGGCCCACCACTTCCACTTCGGCGTCGAGGACGATGTCCTCGGCCGCGAGGTAGCGCAGGAGCTCGGGGTTTTCGTCGCTGATCCGGGTGATCCGGCCGGTATGGCCGTCGTCGAGGTCGCTCAGGCGGTGGGCGGCCGGCACCAGGACGGAGCCGTCAGCGGCCGGGATGGGATCGCCGTGCGGGTCCCGGGTAGGGTTCCCCAGCTTGGCCGCCATCCGTTCAATGAACGTGTCGGAGACGGCATGCTCCAGGAGCTCGGCTTCGTCATGGACCTCGTCCCAGCGGTACCCGAGCTCCCGGACGAGGAACGTCTCGATCAGCCGGTGCCGCCGGACCATGGACAGGGCGAGCCGGACGCCGTCGCTGGTGAGCGTGACGGCGCTGTAGGGCTTGTGGTCTACGAGGCCTTGGTCCTTGAGCTTGCGGACCATTTCCGAGACCGAGGAGTTGGCGACGCCTAGGCGCTGGGCCAATTGCGAGGAAGTGATGGGCTTCCGCTGCCACTCGGTGAAGGAATAGATGACCTTGACGTAGTCCTCGATCGAGGAGGAGGGCGTACTGGTCTTCACAGACCTAAGCCTACCGTCAGCTCTTCCCGGAGAACGTGAGCCACAGCAGGACCAGATTTAGTGCCACGACGAGCACGACGCTGATGATGGCTGCGATTCGGAGGGCCATGCCGTCGGCAAACTGGCCCATCAGGGCCTTGTTGCTGGTCAATACCACGAGCGGGACCAGGACAAAGGGAATCCCGAAGCTGAGGACCACCTGGCTCAGGACGAGCGCCCACGTGGGGTCGAAGCCGACGGCCAGCAGGACAATGGCCGGAATCAGGGTCACGACGCGGCGGGCCATGACGGGGATCCGGATCTTGAGCAGGCCCTGCATGATGGTTCCGCCTGCGTAGCAGCCCACGGAGGTGGATGCCAGGCCGGACGCGAGGAGCCCGACCGCGAAGACCACCCCGACGATGGGGCCCAGGTTGGCGGTGATGGCGGCGTGGGCGCCCTCGATCGTGTCCGTGCCGTCCTCGCCCCCGAGGGTGGAGGCGGCGAGGAGCAGCATGCCGATGTTGACGACTCCGGCGATGGCCAGCGCGGCCCCGACGTCGAGTCGTGTGGCCCGGACCAGGTGGTCGATGGCCGACGGGGGGACATGCAGGTGTTGGTCCGGGCGGTGCCGGTCGCGGGACAGCGCCGAGTGGACGTAGATGGCGTGCGGCATCACGGTAGCGCCGAGCATGCTGGCGGCCAGCAGGACGGTGTCCGGGCCCTGGAAGCCGGGCACGAGGCCGGCCAGGGCGGCCCCCGGATCCGGCGGGCTGATGAACAGCCCGGCCAGGAAGCCGATGGTGATGATGCCGAGCAGGAACATGATGATGAATTCGAAGGGCCGCTGTTTTTCCCGGGCCTGCACCGCGAGCAGGAGCATCGACACCGCGCCCACAATCACGGCGCCAAGGGGGAGGGGGAGCCCGAAAAGCAGGTTCAGGGCGATTGCTCCGCCCACCACTTCGGCGAGGTCGGTGGCGGCTGCCACGATTTCGGCCTGCAGCCAGAAGGCGCGGCGGGCGAGCGGTTTGAGCCGCTCGCCCAGGATCTCCGGGAGGCTCTTGCCCGTGACGATCCCGAGCTTGGCGGACTGGTACTGGACCAGTACGGCCATGATGTTGGCGGCCACCAGGACCCACACCAGCAGGTAGCCGTACTGCGCGCCGGCGGTCAGGTTGGCGGCCACGTTGCCAGGGTCCACGTAGGCGATCGACGCCACGAATGCCGGCCCCAGCAGTCCGATCAGCGCCCTGCGGGCACCCGGATGTTTGTAGGTGCGTGCGTCCTGCGGCGGTTGTTCGTGTCCCTTGACGTCCAGCACTGCCTGCTCCTGTGGTTGGTGCGTCGGCGTTGACGCGATGATCGGCACCGGCAGGGGCCGGCATCAAAGTTACGGATGCCTACAAGTAATTATTAGGCATACCGAAACAATAAGCCCAGCAGGCCCTGCATGCAATCCGGGGCGTCAGGTCCGCGTCGCCCGCCACGTCTGGGTCAGGTAGGGGAGTTTGAGGACGTCGCCGGGGGCGTGCCCCAAATGCTCGTGCAGGTACCAGTCGAGGTTGGCCATGACTTTTGCCCGGGTCGGCTCCGATGCCGCGAGGTAGTAGCTGCGGGACTTGGTCAGCTCCTGGATGTCCTCCGTGGTGACCGGATCCTCCCACCGTGTCAGATGGCTCTCCAGGCCCGTGAACTCAGGGCCCACAGGCGGCCGGAAGTGCGGTTTGTGGACGTCCCCGGCATGCATGATGCGTGAGAGCCGGTGCACCCACGGCACCGCCGTGTCGAGCTGGTTCCAGACCAGGCCAAGGACGCCGTGCGGCCGCAGGATCCGGGCGATCTCGGTACTGGCCACACGGGGGTCGCACCAGTGCCACGCCTGGGCAACCGTGACCACGTCGAAGGACTCCGGTTCAAGTCCGGTGTCTTCGGCGCGGCCTTCGACGGCGGTGACAGCCGGCAGGGTCCGGCGCAGCTGCCCGAGCATGTCGGCGGAGGGGTCAACGGCAACCGTGTGCAGTCCCCGGGCGACAAGCAGCGCGGTGAACTTGCCCGTGCCGGCGCCAATGTCTGCCGCRTCACTGGCTCCCGCCGGGATCAGCCAGTCGGCCGAATCCTGCGGATAACCGGGGCGGACACGTTCATAGTGCTCCCCGCCGTCCTGGAAGCTCTGGCCGAGTTCCTGGCGCCGTTCACCGCGCAGTTTGGGACCGGTGTGCAGTTTCGATGCGCTGTGCAGTTTCGGTCCGCTATGCAGTTTCGATGCGCTGGGCAGCTTGGGTTCGCCGCGTGGCACGTGCGATCTCCTTCGGAAAGGTCCTGTTGGTTCAGATACCTTTCGAATTTACCGCACCCGCGCCGGGCCCTAATTCCGCAGGCCTGGTAGTCCACACGGCCAGCTCGACGCCGCTAGTCCAGGTTGCAGGGGGCGGCACCGGCGGTGCCGGGGGTGTTCGGCGCCCAATGCGGGTAGGTGCGGGTGTCGTGGGCCGGTACCCAGCGGCCGGCATCCACCACGTAGTCCCAGCCGAGTCCGGTTTGCCGCAGTTGCTGCAGGCCGGCCAGCAGGCGCTCGGCGTCCTCCAGCCGTGAGCCGAGGCCGAAGCTCGCGCGCAGGGAGCCGGCGGGCAGGCCGAGCCGCTTGAGCAGCGGGTGGGCGCAGAAGCGGCCGTCGCGCAGGCCGATGCCGTGTTCGGCCGACAGGTAGGCGGCCACCAGCCCGGCGTCGTAGCCCTCGACCGAGAAGTTCACGACGCCGATGGTGCCGGTCTGATCGCCCGCTTCGGAATCGGCAAATATCCGGTGCACGGTCACGCCCTCGATGCCTTCGAGACCCTCGACCAGGAAGGACCGGATGGCGTCCTCGTGGGCCTGCCACTGCTCCGGGTCCAGTGCCGCGATGACCTGGGTGGCGCGGGCCAGGGCGGCAGCACCCAGGACGTTCGGCGAGCCGCCCTCGTGCCGGGCCGGCCCGGTGGTCCAGCTGACGGAGTCGAGCCGGGCGTCACGGACGGCGCCGCCGCCGGCCAGGTGCGGGGTGCCGGCGTCGAGCCAGTCGGTCCGTCCCACCAGCACGCCGGAGCCGAACGGGGCGTACAGCTTGTGCCCCGAGAAGGCGAGGTAGTCGACGTCGTCCGCGGCGATGTCAATCCGCCGGTGCGGGGCCAGCTGCGCGGCGTCGACGACGATCCTGGCGCCGTACTCGTGCGCCAGTGCGGCGAGGGCCCGGATCGGCAGGATCTCCCCGGTGACATTCGAGGCGCCGGTGACGGCGAGCAGGCTGACGCCGCCGCGGGCGAGTTCGTCCCGGAGGCGGTCCACCGTGGCTGCGAGGGTGGGAGCGGCCACGACGCTGCGGTGCGGGACGTTCTGCCAGGGCAGGAGGTTGGCGTGGTGCTCGATGTCGAGATAGAGGACCTCACCGGCGGGGCGGCCGTCGCGCAGCGGCAGGCAGCCGGCCAGCAGGTTCAGTGAATCGGTGGTGTTGCGGGTGAAGATCACGGAATCGTCCGCACGGCCGCCGACGAAGTCCCGCACAATGTCCCGGGCGTTCTCGTAGACGGAGGTGCTGATCTGCGATGCATAGCCGGCGCCGCGGTGCACACTCGCGTAGTACGGCAGGATTTCGTTCAGGTAGGCCGAGACGACGGACAGGGCCGGTGCGGAGGCGCCGTAGTCGAGGTTGGCGTAGCGGGCGTGGCCGCCTGTGATCAGCGGGGCCTGGATTTCGGCCCCGGTGACGGCGGCCAGCGGCCGGGCCGCGACGGCGCGGCGTCCGTCAGGGCGCGCTGCGTCGGAGCCGGCGTGGAATTCGGGGGCTGCGGGGAAAATGGCAGTTGTCATGGGACCTCACTCGACCAGGACCCCACATGGTGGGAATCCGCGCTTGCCGGGTCCGTTCCGGACCGGCCAGGTCGTCACCCGGGGCACCCCACCGCGAAAGGAGGGTTGCCGGCCAGCAAACCGGGGTTTAGCGCTGGCACTCGTGACCTGCATCGAGCGTAGGACATCAGCGCAGCCGGGGAAAAGGCGCCGGCGATTGTGAAGCGGATTATTACGGACCAGGCCTACGAAGCACGCGGATCCGCCGCAACACGCGTCAGGGGAGGCAAGGTGCGGGCGCCGGCGGGCTGGACACTGAGGCCGAACAGGGCCTCCACTGCTGCCGCGTAGTCGTGCTGCCGGCCGTCCGCGGCCAGTTCCCGCGCGCGGACTGTTGGAAGGTGAAGCAGCCGGCGGACCATTCGGCGCATCGCCAGGTTCACATCCTCAGCCTGGGCGGCGCTGCCGTGTTGCCGCAGGACGCGCTCCATTTCAGCTTCGAGGACCTGGTGGACGTGCCGGCGCAGGGCCACGATTGCGGCGTCGGCTGCGCGCAGTTCCTCGCGTTTTTCGAAGCGGTGCGCCGCCTGCCGGACCATGGCGCGGGCGAGGCGGAGCGCCTCGGCGTCCGCCGGGGGAGCGGCGGATCCAACAGAGTCCAGGGTGATCAGTTCAACGCCCGGCAGATCCGCCACACCGGGGTCGAAGTCATGGCTGGGAGCGAGGTCGATGACGGTGAGGGGATGGACGGTGCCATCCCGCCAATCCGCCAGTTGGGCTGCCCCGATGCGCTTCTCCGTGCCGCTGCAGCCAATGATGATTTCTGCCCGCGCAACGGCGGCGGGCAGCTCCCGGTCCGTCAGCGGCGTGCCACCCCGGCTTGCCACAMACGACTCCGCCCGGCCGGATTGGGAGAAGACGGAAATGGTGGGGCATCGTTTGCTCCTGAGGATCTCCGCGACGCACGCGGCGTAGGAGCCGGTGCCAAAGAGGACCACGGACGCATCGGCCAGGGACGGCTGTGCTCCTCCGGCGGTGGCCAAATCAAGGGCCACGGATGCTATGGACCTGCTGGTGCTGCCGAGCGCGATCCGGGCCCCCACAGCCCTGCCGGTGCGGGACGCCTCCTGAAACAGCCGGACCAGAAGCCCGCCCGCAGTACCCGTAGCCTGTGCTTCAGCGAGGGCGCGCCGGACCTGGCCCGCGACGTGGCGCTCGCCCACCACGACGGAATCCAGGCCGGCTGCAACGGAGAAGAGATGTTCCGCCGCCGACGCCCCGGAGAAGTGCTCGAACAGGCACGCAAGCCGCGCCGCGGGGAGGTTCGCGCAGAGGCGGACCGTACCCAGGGCCTCGGAACAGGCGGCTGCTACGTGCTCCCCGGACGCCACCTCGCAGTAAATCTCGAAGCGGCTGCAGGTGGACACGATGACGGCTCCGGACACGGCGGAACTGCCGGCGAGCAGATGCTGGCCCAGTTCCGGGGAGACGGCGTGGAGCCTGGCGGCGGACTCTATGTCCAGGTCCCGGTACTTCGCAATGAGGACCAGCAGGACCGGACCGACGCCGGGGTCGGGGGTTTCGGGATCCGCGGGGTGAACCGATCCAGACATGGCTGCCCTCCTGCCACTCGATGCCCGCTCCGCGCCATGACTGACAGCGCCATGACTGACAGTGAAGCTGGGGACAGAGTCGTACAGGGGCCCTTGGGAATCCTTGAGGGTGGAGCCTAGAGGAGGTCGTCGAGCCCTGGGTTGAGCCGCTTGAGCACTTCCGAGTGGAGGATTGAGTTGGTGGCCAGGGCGTTGCCGCCGAAGGGGCCGTCCTCGCCCTCGAGCGAGGTGAAGCGGCCGCCGGCCTCGGTCACGATCGGCACCAGCGCGGCCATGTCGTAAAGGTTCAGTTCGGGTTCGCAGGCGATGTCAACGGCACCCTCGGCCACGAGGCAGTACGACCAGAAGTCGCCGTAGGCGCGGGTCCGCCAGACCTCTTCGGTGAGGCCCAGGAACTCGTCCAGGTTCCCGCGCTGCTTCCAGCCGCCCAGGCTGGAGTAGGACAGTGAGGCGTCCTCGAGCTTGGATACGTTGGAGACCTTCAGCCGTGTGGCGGCGGCGAGCGAGCGGCCCGTGTAGGCGCCTGCTCCCTTCGCAGCCCACCAGCGCTTGCCCAGTGCCGGCGCGCTGACGACGCCGACCACCGGCTCGCCCTCGTCGACGAGGGCGATCAGGGTGGCCCAGACGGGCACGCCGCGGACAAAGTTCTTGGTGCCGTCGATCGGGTCGATGATCCAGCGGCGGGAGCCATGGCCCGAGCTGCCGAATTCTTCGCCCAGGACCGCATCGCGCGGACGGGAGCGGGAGAGCTGGCCGCGGATGGCCTCTTCAGCCGACTTGTCGGCATCGGTGACGGGGGTGAGGTCCGGCTTCGTCTCGATCCGAAGGTCGAGCGCCTTGAAGCGGCTCATGGTCTGGGAATCGACGGAATCTGCCAGTACATGGGCAAGGCGCAGGTCATCGTTGTAGCTTGAAGCGGATTGGCTCATGGTTCCAAACTACCGTCAAAGCGGCCCGGCCGCCGGGAGGCCGCGGCACTGCGCCGCCGCCCGCGAACCCGGCTGGCTAGGACACGGTGCCCAGTTCCTTGGTTTCCTGCGCTTCCATCCGCGGGTCAGTGCCCAGCAGCCGGCGTAGGGACGCGAGCCGGGCGGGTCCGGAGGGTCCCGCGTGCCCGGCCGCAACCCACTTGTCGACGCCGCAGTTGACGGCGGTGGCGTCGTGTTTGCAGCCGCGTTCGCAGTCATCGGTGCCCGGTTCCAGGTCCGGGAAGGAACGCAGGATCCGGTCGGGGTCCACGTGGGCCAGCCCGAAGGACCGGATGCCGGGGGTGTCGATGATCCAGCTGCCGGCCGGGGCGTCGTTGACCTTCAGTGCCAGCGCGGAGGAGGAAGTGTGGCGGCCGCGGCCGGTCACCGCGTTGACGCCTCCGGTAGCCCGCTCGGCCCCGGTCAGGGCGTTGACCATGGTGGACTTGCCGACGCCGGAATGGCCCAGCATCACGGTGACCTTGCCATCGAGATAGCCGCGCAGCTGGGACACCGCGTCCTTGTCCAGCCGGGCGGAGAGCCCGTCGTCGGAGCGGGCGTCAATGCCGGAAGCGGCGGAGTCCGCCGTTTTGGAGATGATGACGGGGAAGTCGAGGTGCTGGTAATTGGACAGCAGCTCTGCGGGATCCTTGACGTCTGCCTTGGTGACGAGCAGCAGCGGCTCAATGCCGGCGTCGTACGCGGCCACCAGAGCGCGGTCGATGAAACCGGTCCGCGGCTCGGGGTTGGCGGCGGCGACCACCACCACCAGCTGGTCGGCGTTGGCCACGACGGCGCGTTCGATCGGATCGGTGTCATCGGCACTGCGGCGCAGCAGCGTCTTGCGGTCCTGGATCTTGACCAGCCGCGCGAGGGTGTCCGGCTCGCCGGTGACGTCCCCCACCAGGGAGACGAAGTCGCCGGCCACCACAGGATTGCGGCGCAGTTCCCGGGCCCGCGCCGCGATGATCTTGCGTTCGCCGGGGGTCCCTTCATCGACGACGGCCGTGTAGCGGCCGCGGTCAACGGTGATGATGCGTCCGGTGACGGCGTCGTCGTGGGCGGGCCGGTCCTTCGTGCGCGGCCGGGTGCCCTTCTTGTTCGGGCGGATCCGGACGTCGGACTCGTCCCAGGAATCAGTGCTGCGTGCCACCGGCGGTGTCCTCATCTGCGGCGGGTCCCTGTGCCAGCATCGCTTCCCAGAGCTGCGGGAAGTCGGGCATGGTCTTGGCCGTGGTCGCGATGTCCTCGACCTCCACGCCGGGCACGGCAAGGCCAAGGATGGCGCCGGCGGTGGCCATGCGGTGGTCCGCGTAGCTGTGCACCACGCCGCCGTGCAGCGTGGCCGGGCGGATGATGAGACCGTCGGCGGTCTCTTCGGCGTCGCCGCCGAGGCGGGTGATTTCGGCGACGAGGGCGGCGAGCCGGTCCGTTTCGTGGCCCCGGAGGTGGGCGATCCCGGTCAGCCGCGAGGGACCCGCGGCCAGTGCACAGAGCGCCGCAACAGTCGGGGCGAGCTCGCTGGTCTCGTCGAAGTCGCCGCCCTTGATCTGCGGCCCGCCGGTGACGGTCAGGGTCCCGCGCTCCACGCTCACGTCCGCGCCCATGGCGGTCAGGATGCCGCGCCAGAGGTCGCCCACTTGGGTGGTTTCCGCGGGCCAGTTCGGGATCCGCACGGTGCCGCGGGTAGCGAGGGCAGCCGCCAGGAACGGTCCGGCGTTGGAGAGGTCCTGCTCGATCCGCTGGTCGAAGGCGCGGATCGGGCCCGGCGCGACAACCCAGTGGTTCGGCACGGAGTCATCAACCGCCACGCCCACGCCCCGCAGCACGGCCACGGTCATGTTGATGTGGTCCAGGCTTGGCACGGGCTTTCCGACGTGTTCGAGGTGGAGTCCCTCGGTGAAGCGTGCACCGGCCAGCAGCAGGGCCGAGACGAACTGGGACGACGCGCTGGCGTCGATGACGAGGTGTCCGCCGCGCACTTCGCCCGTGCCGTGGACGGTGAAAGGCAACGACGACGTCGTTCCGCCGTCGGGCGCGCTCACCGCGACACCCAATCCGGTCAGGGCCTCGATGATGGTGCCCATCGGGCGTTTGCGGGCGTGCGGGTCGCCGTCGAAGCGGGATTCGCCACGGCGCAGCGCCGCGACCGGGGGCACAAAGCGCATGACGGTGCCGGCCAGGCCGCAGTCGATCGCGGAGTCCATCGCCGCGGCGTCCAGGCTGATCGGACTGATTTCCAGGTCGGGGCCGAAGGCGCCGTCGCCGGGAACCTCGGTGACTGTGGCTCCCAACTGCCGCAGGGCCTCAATCATCAGGGCCGAATCCCGGGAGTGCAGGGGAGCGCGGAGACGGGACGGCCCGTCCGCGAGGGCCGCGAGCACGAGGTACCGGTTGGTCAGGGACTTGGAGCCCGGAACGGTGACGGTGGCATCGACCGGCCGTGCCGCGAAGGGCGCAGGCCAGTGCGGACCGGTGTCGGGAGTATCCAGGCCGGCAGAGTGGGAAGGGGCCGCTGCGGAGGGGGTGGTGCCAGTCATTACCGTCTTAGGCTCCGGCTGTGTGGTCGACGGCCTTGCGGACGACTTTGTCGGCCTTTTTCAGCTGTTTGTTGGTTGTCTTCCGGGCGTCCGCGGCCAGGTGTCCGGCCCGCCAGGCCAGGCTGGGCTTGCCGGCGGTATCGACCGCGGCGAGGAGGACGCCGCCGGTGAGGGAGACGTTTTTCAGGAGCTGCTTGCGGCGGGCGTTGCGGGCCTCCTTGGACGTGATGTCCGCGCTGCGCCATTCGACGTAGGTGTTAAGGACCGAAATCACGGCGAGCACGGTGGCTGCCAGCCGGGCGGACTTGCCCAGAGCGAAGCAGACGCCGGCGCCGACCTGGGTTCCGCCGATCACCCGGGCCAGGACTTTTTCGTTGGGCTGGAACGGCAGCGAGTCGGCCGCGCGGCGTACCAAAGGGGACAACTGTGTGGCGGTGTCGTCCGCGTTCTTGAGCTTGTCCATGCCGGCGAGCACGAAACTGGAGGCGAGCATGGGCCGGGCGAGAAAGCGGACAAACGACATGAATTTCCTCCTGGATGGACGAACCGCGGCTTCACTGCGGGAGAACCGGTTCTAGTCTTGCACTTTTGCGGAATATTTGCCCGCAGCGCGTGGTTGTGAAAGGCAGATCCCAGCAGGCTCAGGAAGGCGGACATTTGACGCGGGTGTTGGACAGGGCGGAACTGGAAACCGGTTCGGGACAAACGTGGGGCCTCGCGCTTCCGGCTGTTCCGGGTGCCCGGCAGAAGGTAACAGTAGACTTGAACGCAATGAGCACCATGGACCCGGCCGTTGCGGCCATGCACGAGGTTGCCGGAAACGACGCCACGCCCACGAAAAGTTCTGCCGCCTTGGAAACCGAGGTGGACGGAAAGCCCCTGGACGTCTCCACCGAGTCCGCGGAAGAGCGCCGCGTGCGCTTTGAGCGTGACGCCATGCAATATGTGGACCAGTTATATTCGGCGGCCATGAGGATGGCGCGGAATCCCTCCGACGCCGAGGACCTGGTCCAGGAGGCGTACACGAAGGCGTTTTCCGCGTTCCACCAGTACAAGCCCGGAACCAATCTGAAGGCCTGGCTGTACCGCATCCTCACCAACACCTACATCAACCTGTACCGGAAGCGCCAGCGCGAGCCGCTGCAGTCGAATTCGGACACCATCGAGGACTGGCAGCTTGCCCGCGCCGAGTCGCATACCTCGTCCGGCCTGCGGTCGGCGGAGGCCGAGGCCCTGGACCACCTGCCCGATTCTGATGTGAAGCGCGCCCTGCAGTCGATTCCTGAGGAGTTCCGGCTGGCCGTGTACTTCGCGGACGTCGAGGGATTCGCGTACAAGGAAATTTCAGAAATCATGAACACCCCCATCGGAACCGTCATGTCCCGGCTGCACCGCGGCCGGAAGATGCTGCGGGACATGCTTGCGGACTATGCCGCCGAACGAGGATTCAGGGCCGCCACCGAGTCAAACGACGCGGCCGACAGCAAGAAACAGGAGAACAGGAAATGAGCGACTGCCAGGGACTGGGCGATTGCGACGACGCCCGGATGCAACGTATCTATGAGTATCTGGATGGCGCACTCACGCACGAGGACATCGCAGAGATCAAGAACCATCTGGACAGTTGCCCGGAGTGCCTGGAGCAGTACGACCTCGAATGCGTCATCCGCGTAATGGTCAAGCGTTCGTGCACCGAAGCGGCTCCGGAAAACCTCAAGAACTCCATCCTGGACCGGATCCACTCGATCCGGACTGTGGAAGCCTGAGCCCTGCACCGCTCACTGCCTGAGGCTCGCGGCACGGCCTGAGGCTCTCCTCACTGCATAAGCCAAAGACCCCGGAACCGCTAGGTTCCGGGGTCTTTCGCTCAAAGCATTCAATCCAAGCTTTTGCTTAGGCGTTGGGGCGCTTACCGTGGTTCGCGCCGCCACGCTTACGGTCACGACGTTTACGTGCACGTTTGCTCATAGCTGGCCTCCTTAATCTTGGTACTCAAAAGAGCTGCCCTCAAGTCTCCCACATCACGGCACGTGCCGCGAACCGGGGGCGCCGTGCGACGGGCCGCGGCCGGGTTGGCCCCGGGGGTCAGGCATTGAGCGAATTACGGATCGAGATCCGGGCCTGGTCCAGCACCGTCTTGACGGTTTCGAGCGTGACGGCCGTGACGGGGCTGCTCCCGGCGTGGCGCCGCAGTTCCACCCGCATGTCGTCACGGAAGGCCTGCACCAGCAGCTCCGCCTCCTTCAGCCGCCGTTCGCCCTCCGGGGAGTACCACGGGCTGCCAGCGCCGGCGGCAGAACCAGTGGCGCCGGCGGAACCGGTTCCGCTGGCAGAACCCGCACGGGCCGAGGTCCGCGCCGCCTCCGCCGTCGCCGCGAGGTCGGCCCGGAGGCCGCGCATGTTGACGCGGATGTCCTGGCGAAGGTTGTCGGCGAGCCGGCGCACAGAGGCCGAGATGTCGTTCTCGACGCCGGCGAGTTCGTCCCGCCGGCTGTTCAGTTCCAGGAGTCCCGCCGGGGTGATGCTGTAGTTGGTGCGGCGGCCCTCCGTGTGGGTGGCCACCAGCCCTTCCTCCTCGAGCTTGCCCAGGCGCGGGTAGATGGTGCCGGCGCTGGGGGAGTACGTGCCGCCGAAACGCTCGCTGAGGGCCTTGATGAGCTCATAGCCGTGCTTGGGGCCGGACTCGAGCAGGGCGAGCAGGTACAGCCGCAGCGCCCCGTGGGCGAAGACGGGAGGCATCAGCCGGCCGTTTCGGTGTCCACGGTGGGCTGGCCGTGGAAGATCGACGTCTTTCCCGAGACCGAGTTGGTCCGGACCAGCATCAGCTTGGTGTCCGGCCCCGCAATGGTCTGCACCGTGCCGCCGGACTGGTGGGCGTACTTTTGGTCGTCGATAACCACCGCGCCGCTGGCGGACTTGGCGATGATGTCCACTCCGACGTCGTGCGGAAGCCGGATGGTGACGTCACCGGAGACCGAATTGGCGCCAAAGTCCTGGGTGAAGCCGTGCAGGTCGAAGTTCAGGTCGCCGCTGACGGTGTTCGCGCGGATATGGCTGAATTCGCCCGAGGCCGTGACCTCGCCGGAGACGCTCTTGGCAGTCAGGACGCCGCGGTGGTTGCGGGCGATCACCTCGCCGCTGACGGTCTTGACCGACAGGTCCCCGGAGGTGCCGTCGGCCAGCACGGATCCGGAGACGGTGTTGAGCCGGGCGTGGCCGCTGGTCCCGGAGACCATGCCGTCGCCGCTCACCGTCCCGGCCTCCACCTCGACGCCGGCCGGCAGGGCGATGCTGATGACCACCGAATTGCTGCTGCCGTTGTTGACGGTGTCCATCAGGTTCTTGAACCAGCCCTGCGGCCCGTGCAGCTGGTGGCGGACTTCCAGGCGGCCGTTGATGACAGAAACCGACAGCGGGTCGCCGTGGATTTCGGACACCTCGACCCGTGCCACATCCTCGTCATGGGTGACGATGTCGAAGCGGCCGCGGACGATGCCGAGCTTGAGGGAGCGGACGTCATCGACGTCGATTGTCTGCGGGCCGGTCACGGTCCACGAGTTCTCTGACATGGTTCCTCCGGAAAGCGAAAGGTGGCTGGGGACTAACGATATATCGCGACTATGAAGTCACGATATATCGCGCCTGCCGTCAGGTCAAGATATATCGCGAAAATCCCGGAAGGGTGGAACCAGCAGCTGGCCTGCCGCCGCCGGCGGGACTATTCCGGTGCGTCCAGGCCGAGCCACTGGAACCAGCCGCGGTGCAGCACGAGCCACGCCATCAGGCCATACCCGGCCTGGCCGGGCGTGCCGCCGTTGGCCGCGAGATCCTGGCGCCACTGCTCGTGGTTCAGCAGCGGCGAGAAAGTGTCGACGTACAGGTGCTTGCGGCGCGTGGTGACGTCGGCGAACGCGGTGTTGAGTTCGCCGAGCCTGCGGTTTTGCGCGGGGTCAAGCGTGGGCGGCGGCCCCACGACAAAAACCTCGATCTTGTTCTGGGAGGCGGAGTCCAGGATGTTGGCGAGGTTCAGGCGGCTGCGGGCCGTTGACAGGCCGAACTCAATGTCGCGTCCGGACAGGCCGATCACCAGGCGGTTTTCGTGGTTGTTGCCGAAGCGGCGGCCGGCCTCCTCGAGCCAGCGCGCGGCGATTCCCTCGGTGCCCTCTTCCGGGCATGGCAGGGAGTAGCACTCCAGGGCCATCCCGTCCTGCGGTGTGCGGGCCAGGACCCGGCCCCACCAGCCCAAGGCGCGCGGATCACCGAGCCCGGCCAACAGCTCGTCCCCAACGGCTGCGATCCGCAGCTTCCGATCTTCCACGACTACCTCTTCACTTCAACGCTGTCCATCAAGCTGACCACTAATAGTCCATTAAACAGAACTGCCCGGCCGGAGTGTTGTGTTTCAGTCTCCGGCCGGGCAGTAATGACGCTATTTACGTGCGAATGCCTGCTTGAGCAGGGCGTCCTGTTCCGCCGCGTGGCGCTTCATCGACCCTGCCGCGGTGGAAGCCGAGGCGGGGCGCGAGATGAGGCGGACCCGGCGGTCCAGGGCGTCGGGCAGGTTCAGGCCAATGAACGGCCACGGACCCTGGTTGGCCGGCTCGTCCTGCGCCCAGACCACTTCGGCGTTCGGGTATTTGGCCAGCTCGGCAGCGATCTCGGCGACCGGCAGCGGGTAAAGCTGCTCGACCCGCACGATCGCCGTGGTGGTGTTCTCGGTCTTCTGTCGGGTGGACAGCAGATCGTAGTACAGCCGGCCGGAGACCAGCAGCACGCGTTCGACGGCGTCGGACTGCAGCTGGGCGTGCTCCGGGATGACGGGGCGGAACGAGCCGGTGGTGAAGTCCTCCACCGAGGACGCCGCGGCCTTCAGGCGCAGCAGCTGCTTCGGCGTGAAGATGATCAACGGCTTGCGCGGCTTGCTGTAGGCCTGGCGGCGCAGTAGGTGGAAGTGCGAGGCCGACGTCGTGGGGTTGGCCACGATCATGTTCTCCTCGGCGCACATCTGGAGGAACCGCTCGATGCGGGCGGAGGAGTGGTCCGGGCCCTGGCCCTCGTAGCCGTGCGGCAGCATGAGGACCAGCGAGGAGCGCTGGCCCCACTTCTGCTCTGCGGAGGAGATGAACTCATCGATGATGGTCTGCGCACCGTTGACGAAGTCTCCGAACTGTGCTTCCCAGAGCACCAGGGCGTCCGGGCGCTCCACGGAGTACCCGTATTCGAAGCCCATGGCGGCGTATTCGGAGAGCAGGGAGTCGTAGATCCACAGCTTGGCCTGGTTGTCCGAGAGATGGGACAGGGGCAGCCATTCGTCGCCGTTGGCGCGGTCGTGGAAGACGGCGTGACGCTGCACGAAGGTGCCGCGGCGCGAGTCCTGGCCGGCGAGCCGGACGGGGACGCCTTCCATGGTGAGCGAGCCGAACGCGGCAAGTTCGCCGAAGCCCCAGTCGATGCCGCCTTCGCGGGACATCGCTTCACGCTTCTCGAGCAGCTGCTTGAGTTTGGCGTGGACGGTGAAGCCCTCCGGGATTTCGGTGTGGGCCTTGCCGATGCGTGCCAGGGTCTCCGCGGAGATCGCGGTGGAGGCCGGGGCGCTGACACCGGAATCGGACTGCTGGGCCATGGGGCGTTCGAGATCGGACACCGCGGCGGAATCGGCCGTGATGATCGGGATCGGGGACGTCTGGGCCGCGTGCGTTTCGGCGAAGACGCGCTCCAGGCGTTCCTGGTAGTCGCGCAGCAGCTGCTCGGCTTCTTCCTCGGTGATGTCACCACGGCCGATCAGCGATTCGGTGTACAGCTTGCGGACGGAGCGCTTGGCTTCGATCAGGTTGTACATCAGCGGCTGGGTCATCGAGGGGTCGTCGCCCTCGTTGTGGCCGCGGCGGCGGTAGCAGACCATGTCGATGACAACGTCCTTGTGGAACCGCTGGCGGAACTCGTAGGCGAGCTGGCCGATGCGGACCACGGCTTCCGGGTCGTCGCCGTTCACGTGGAACACCGGTGCCTGGATCATCTTCGCGACGTCCGTGGAGTACGTGGAGGAACGCGAGGACGACGGCGCGGTGGTGAAGCCGACCTGGTTGTTGACCACGATGTGGATGGTGCCGCCGGTGCGGTAACCGCGCAGCTGGGAGAGGTTGAGCGTTTCGGCCACAACGCCCTGGCCGGCGAAGGCGGCGTCGCCGTGCACCATGATCGGCAGCACGGGGAAGGCCTCGCCCTGGTCCAGGCGGTCCTGCTTGGCGCGGACGATGCCTTCGAGGACGGAGTCGACCGCCTCGAGGTGGGACGGGTTCGCGGCGAGGTAGACCTTGGTCTCCTTGCCGTTGTCCGAGGTGAAGGTGCCCTCGGTGCCGAGGTGGTACTTCACGTCGCCGGAGCCCTGGACCGAACGGGGGTCCTGGGTGCCTTCGAATTCGCGGAAGACCTGGGCGTAGGTCTTGCCCGCGATGTTGGTGAGCACGTTGAGCCGGCCGCGGTGGGCCATGCCGATCGCCACTTCGTCGAGTTCGTCGTCGGCGGCGTCGGAGATAATGGCGTCGAGCAGCGGAATCAGGGATTCGCCGCCTTCGAGCGAGAAGCGCTTCTGGCCGACGAATTTGGTCTGCAGGAAGGTCTCAAAGGCCTCGGCCGCGTTGAGCTTGGAAACGATGCGCAGCTGCTCGTCGCGGCTCGGCTTGGAGTACGCGTGCTCCAGCTGGTCCTGGAACCACTTGCGCTCGGCGGGGTCCTGGATGTGCATGTATTCGATGCCGGCGGTGCGGCAGTAGGCGTCGCGGAGGACGCCGAGGATGTCGCGGAACTTCAGCATCGGCTTGCCGCCGAAGCCGCCGGTGGGCCACTCGCGGTCCAGGTCCCACAGGGTCAGGCCGTAGGTCAGGACGTCGAGGTCCGGGTGCTTGCGCTGGACGTACTCGAGCGGATCGGTGTCCGCCATGAGGTGGCCGCGCACGCGGTAGGCGTGGATCAGCTGCTGGATCCGGGCGACCTTGTTGATCTCGTCGGCCGGGTCCACCTGCAGGTCCGGGCTCCAGCGCACGGGCTCGTACGGGATGCGCAGGGCCTCGAAGATCTCGTCGTAGAAGTTCTGGGCGCCCAGCAGGAGCTGGTGCACGAGCTTGAGGAACTCGCCGCTGCCGGCACCCTGGATGACGCGGTGGTCATAGGTGGAGGTCAGGGTCAGGACCTTGCTGATCGCGTTCTGCGCAATGATCTTCTCGCTGGCACCCTGGAACTCGGCCGGGTAGTCCAGTGCGCCGACGCCGATGATGGCGGCCTGGCCCTTGGACAGGCGGGGCACCGAGTGGACGGTGCCGATGCCGCCGGGGTTGGTCAGGGACACGGTGGTGCCGGAGTGGTCATCCGCCGTCAGCTTGCCGTTGCGGGCGCGCTTGATCAGGTCCTCGTACGTGTGCCAGAACTCGGCGAAATTGAGGGTCTCCGCCTTCTTGATGTTCGGGACCATGAGCAGGCGGGTGCCGTCAGGCTTGGGCATGTCGATCGCGATGCCGAAGTTCACGTGTGCCGGCTGGACAGCCACCGGCTTGCCGTCGATCTCGTCGTAGTAGACATTCATCGACGGGAACTGGGACAGGGCGCGGATCACGGCGTAGCCGATCAGGTGCGTGAAGGAGACCTTGCCGCCGCGGGCGCGGGCCAGGTTGGAGTTGATGACCACGCGGTTGTCGATGAGCAGCTTTGCCGGGATGGCACGCACGCTCGTGGCGGTCGGCACTTCCAGGCTGGTGACCATGTTCGACGCAATGGCCTTGGCCGGGCCGCGCAGGACGGAGACGACGTCCTCTTCCGGCGCCGTCGGGGCCTTGACGTTCTTGGGCAGCTGCGCCGGGATCGGCGCCGTGCCGGGGCCGGCGTCGGAGGTCCTGGCGCCGTCCCGGGCGGCGGTGGCCGGGGCCCGCTTGGC
>NZ_JBFTKG010000016.1:0-113911 GCF_056395825.1 Arthrobacter sp. 05T47
CTCGTCAACAGCATCATCTGCCAGAGGGGTCAGGGGGAAGGCACTCAAGCCGGTGAACATGGGTATAACTCCTTAGGTCTGAGTAACAGGGAAGCAAAGTCTGAGGCACTCCCTGGGGGACTTAGCTGCGGGCCCTGTCAGCAGGGAATTCCCGCGTAGAGACAGTCTGGCGGACCCCCTATTTGGAGGACTGTCGCTTACTTTGGCCCTTGGCCGATGAGGTCGGGGGCGATGCGGGCGCCGGCGTGTTCGCGGGAGCGCGGTCGCCGTCGGCCACCKCGTTGCGCGGCGGCCCCTGCAAGGACGACGAGCGTGATGCCACCGAATTGGGTGAGTGAGGGCTGCTGGTGCAGCACGAGCAGCCCGAGGAGCACCCCGATGGCGGGTTCGAGGGCCATCAGGGTACCGAACGCCGTGGGCGTCATCCGGCGCAGGGCAAGCATCTCGAGCGCCATTGGCAGCACCGGCATCAGGACGGCCAGTCCGAAAGCGACRGAGAGGACACCGAGGTTGAGATGTCCGGCGGACTGCGGGATGCCGACGACMGCTGCCGTGGCAGCTGCGACGGGAACGGTGAGTGAAAGTGCGCCGATGCCTGTGAAGCGGTCGCCGATCCGTTGGGTGAGCACAATGTAGACGGCCCACCCGACGGCYGCGAGSCCTGCCAACCCGATACCGGCGAGGTTGATGTCACCAGCCCAGGGTTCGGTCAGAAGGACGACKCCGAGCAGCGCCAGGGCTGGCCAGATAAGCGCCCGTGCGCTGTGGCTGCGCACCGCGGCGACRGTCAGCGGACCGAGGAACTCGATCGCGACGGCGGTGCCGAGCGGGATSCGTTCGATGGAGGCGAGGAARGCGATGGTCATCAGTCCGGTGGCGACRCCCAGCCCCAGAAGCACGGGGAYGTCRGGGCGGSGCAGYGYGCGCAATGGGGGCCGGGCRAYGGCCAGGAAGACGAGCGCCCCCACACTGAGTCTGAGCCAGGCGGTTCCGGCCGGCCCCACCGYCGCGATCAGATCCACTGACAGGGCCGARCTCAGCTGRACCGAKAGCATGGCSGCCACGGCCAGCCCCCACGGYGGMACGGGAACATTSTTKGGGRCGCGCTGGCTCACGGCTGGCCCYTTCGGGSCTKCCGGTCAMCGATCGCKCGTGTCCGGGAGKGGAMGRGCATGTCAGTCTCCTTCATTGAGCATCTTCATTGGTCATCGTGCCGGCGGSKATCAGGCGGCGGGCRACSCYGACGTCGGGACCSAGYMGGGTCAGCCGGGCGATSAGGTCCTCGGCTGCGGCGTGGAGCGCCTCATCGGTCATGGGTTCGAGCGCGTCGAGGATGAACAGCGCGGAGGTGGTCTCCYCGCCGAGCTGGGTGCGGCGTGCCTGGCGCCAGTTCCAGCGCCGGCAGGTCACSCCGGCRTCRTCGCRCCACACCACCTCGCCGGATTCCGGGTGCTCGATCACCGYGGCGCCGTCGGCGGCGGTATCAAAGGCYTCCTTGCCGGTGGCTCGAACCAGCCGCGGCGCACCGCTGTAGCGGGTCAGATCCTCCCCACCCAGCGGGACCTGGTGSAGCACCGAAACSGCRTTATAGAGRTCGGTGAGACGGTTCACCCGGGGCAACCCGGACACCGCCCGGCGCAGGAGCGCCTCCAGGSWGTTGCGCGTGCGGTTCGGTTTGGCGCCGAAGCCCTGATAAGCCTCGCGCCACGCAGCCACGTGCGGGAGCTGCTCAACCGGCCGGCCGTTGAGCAGCTCCCGGGCTGCGGAYTCCGCCGCCTGGAGCATCTCCTCWCCGGCCTGGTCACTCGGGCCAGGRACGAGTCCGTCAACGGCCAGCAGCAAMGCCCGGTAGTCGGGCCGCAGCGCKAACACGGCGGCGTCAACATGGCCGCCGTCGAGAAATTCCTGAAGCATGCCCGACTCARGCATCGGACGCCTCCGGCCGGTGWCCYGTCCCCACGCCCGGCTCGAAGACGGCCAGGGAGAACCTCGCCGGCTCCGTGSCCGGATTGGCGTAAGAGTGTGCCACGTCGCCCGGGAAYGTCACCGCATCGSCCTYATCGAGGGTGAGCAATTGACCTGCGACCTCCACCRTGACCGTGCCCTGCTGGACCTGCAARAGCTCCTTGGTGCCCGAYGTGTGGGCCTCGCTYACRTGACGGTCGCCGGGACCCAGCGTCCAGTCCCACAGTTCAACCACGTCCGGCGGTTCGGTGCCGGCCACCAACACCCCGCGGCCSCCGKACTCACCRCTCCACAAMGCAGCGCCCTCACCACTGCGCGTGACCTTCACCGGCTTCGGGCGAGGTGGCTCGACCAACGCCGGCAGCCCCACACCCAGCGCGTCGCTGATCCTCAGCAGAGTTCCCACGCTGGGATTCGCGGCACCCTGCTCCACGTTGACGACCATCCTGCGGCTTACCCCTGCAGACTCCGCAAGCTGATCAAGCGTCCAGCCCCGCGACTGCCTCTCCYGCTTAACYCGGGCGCCGATTGCCAGCGCCAAGCTCGTTGTACTCTCATCCATAAGTGCATCATACTGCACTTTGAGTGCATTATCTAGAACACCTAAATGCGCTGTTACCGTMACGATCGTCACCGGTTGGGGCCAGTTTCAGTTGCTCGCCCGGGGCCAGAAATACTTGACACAATCAGGCCGGCAGTCGGGTAGCTGTAGATCCAGTTCCCCTCACGTCGAAGTTATGCCGTATGTATATGTGGAAACACTGAACTGGTCATCACGGAAGGGGAGTTCTAGCGCCTACTTCTACTCCCGTGTTTTTAACTCCGATAATGAAGATTCCGTAAGGGTGCACTCGTAACCGACGAATCTTCGCCTTGCGCTGCCACTGATTGTGCGATGCCTCAGTGGTTCAGCAGGTCACATCGTCATTGGGGAGGGCCGACGCCCTCCCTGTGGAACCGCGTTTGGGGAGCCCGCCGTCTTCCGGCGTTGGGCCGCGCCGGGGCGCCATGAGATGCTCGTTATCGCTGGTATGCGGAAGGCTGCCGGGCTGTGGCGTCCTGTTTTTTCTGGATTGCTTGTGCCATTGGCGCGGGGTCGTCTTCATAGTCGGTGGCCCCGGCCAGATCGCGGCCGGCGATGTAGCCGAATGTCAGTGCGGGTCCCAGGTTGATGCCGCCGGCAGGGTAGTGGCCGCCCATGACCGATGCGTGATCGTTGCCGGCTACATACAGCCCCGGGATGGCTTCGCCGTCGTTGTTCAGGACGCGGGCGCGGCCGTCCGCGTCGAGGCCGGCGAAGGTACCGAAGCTTCCTGGCACTACCTTGACCGCATAGTAGGGGCCTTTTTCAAGGGGTGCCAGGGATGGGTTGGGACCCACGTTCGGATCGCCGC
Source organism: Arthrobacter sp. 05T47 (assembly GCF_056395825.1). Taxonomy (NCBI): domain Bacteria; kingdom Bacillati; phylum Actinomycetota; class Actinomycetes; order Micrococcales; family Micrococcaceae; genus Arthrobacter; species Arthrobacter sp. 05T47. The sequence continues at coordinate 3,360 of NZ_JBFTKG010000016.1, forward strand.
CGTAGCGGTTGAATTCGGTGTCCCCTCTCCCGTAGTCCGGGTCCACGCCTTGGCGGGCGTGTTCGTTGAAGCGCTCCACGGTGTGCCGCAGGGCGACTGGGTCGATCCCGGATTTGGTGGCGAGTTCTTCAATCGTGCGGCCCTTCTTCAGGTAGCCCGAGCGCAGGTAGGGAAACAGCGGCACGGGCAGCGGTTTGGCCATGCCCAGTGGGTACTTGCGGACGAACCGGGTGTCGGCGATCTGCCAGGACTGCACCGCCTCGCCYTCGGGCGTGGCGTCGATCAGTGCGGTGATGTAGTCGTAGTAGCCGTTGGCCTCGTTGACGAACCGTTTGCCGTTGGCCCTTACTCCGATGGAGCCGGGCTTGGCGCGGTCCATGATGTGTGGGAATGTGCCCGTCCGGCCGTTGCGGTAGGGCACGAGCGAGACCGGGCACCATGCAGCGGCTGACTTCACATTGGTTTTGAACCGGGCGCCGACGGACTGGCCCAGCGAGATGCCGTCGCCGTTGGCTTCAGCCGGCGCCAGCGTCCAATGCTCGCGGCCGGTAGGGGTTTTGGGGAACAGTTCTTTGCGTCGTTGAATATCGTGGGGGAATCCGCCGGTTGCCAGCACCACGCCGCGGGCTGCTTTGATGGCCAGTGTGCCTTCGGGGGAATCGACGAGGGCGCCGGATACCCGCCCGGTGCCGTCGGTCAGCAGGCGGGTAACGGGTGTGGAGACGCGGATGTGGACGCCGAGGTCGTCGGCGGACTTCATCAGCCGGCCGGTCAGGGCGGTTCCGTTGACCAGTTGCATGTTCCTGCGGTGGACCAGAAGATCCCAGACGTGCGGGGTGAAGCGGCGTGCGGCGTGGAACAGGCCGATGATGCGGCCCTGTGACGCTGAAAGGAATTTGGTGAGGTCGGGGCCGGCCATGATGCCCATGCCCAGAAACGAGGTCTCATAGAGCTGGTGGCGCATCTTGGCGCGTACTTCGGGTTTGATGCTGCGGGCGTTGATGGGCTTGGGCCCGACCGAGCGGTGGCCGGTTCCGGCTCCCGGTGTTTGGCCGTAGATGTCCTTGATATTCTCGCCTGGGGTGAACTGCAGGCTGGTTTTGTTCTCGAAGAAGCCCACCATGTGCGGCACGGCCTCAAGAAATGCTTCGACCTTCTCGGTCTGGTAGTCCGGGCCGAGGCGGTGGCGCAGGTAGGTGCGGATGGCTTCCCGGTCCTCGCTGACGCCGGCAGCTTTCGCCAACGGATTTGCCGGGGTCCAGGCCCAGCCGCCGGACCAGGACGTGGCGCCCCCGCAGACCGGGGCCTTCTCCACGACGATGACTTTCAGGCCGTGGTAGGCGGCCGTGACCGCTGCGGAAAGCCCGCCCGCGCCGGAGCCTATGACGAGGACGTCGCAGTCCAGGGTCTTGGCGGGGGCTGTGGTCAGGTCATCGGATTCTGTGGTGTTCACTCGGCTCTGGCCTTAATTGTTGGCTGTATCTGTGGTCTGTGTTTTGTGTGCAGGSGGTGAATGCGTAGCAACTGGCGTCCCGGTTGCCGGTTGCCGCACACTCGTCTTCGCGTCGCCGCTGGTTTGGGCGCGTCCTGCTTCTTGGGTGGGTTTAGCGGTGTTCCTTGTTGGCCCACTTATAGGACCAAAGGCTGGACACCAGGGCTATCAGGCACAGCCCGGCAAGCAGTGCCGCGGCAGGGGCCCAGCTGCCGCTGCTGGCCATGAGGGCGGTGGCGATCAGCGGGATGAAGCCGCCCACGGCCCCGGCCAGTGCATAGGCAAATCCTGCGCCGCTGTAGCGGATCCGGACGTCGAACATGTCGGTGAACCAGGTCTGCTGAACGCAGGTGGAGATGTTGTGCCCGAGATTGATCAGGACGACGAAGCCCAGGATCATCGGGATCAGTTCACCGCTTTCCAGCGCTGCGAAGAACGGCGCGGCTGAAAGGGCCGCGGCGAGCGGGCCGATGATGTAGAACCACTTCCGGCCGTACCTGTCCGCGAGGCGTCCCCAGAGTGCCAGGAAGGGGATGGCCAGGACCATGGCGACCATCGAAGCGGTCAGGACCGTGGAGGTAGGGGTGTGGGTGAAGTTCTTGACGTAGGCCAGGGAGAAGGTGAAGCCCATGTAGAAGGTGCTCTGGTCCACCATCCGCATGCCGATCACAGCGAGGATCTGCTTGGGGCTGGTCCGCAGCGCTTCGGCCAACGGTGCGCGCACGGCCTTGTGTTCTTCCTTGGCGGCGGTGAACTCCGCCGACTCGGGTACGCCGGCACGGATCCAGAGGCCGATTAGGGCGAAGAGGATGCTGATCAGGAACGGGAGCCGCCAGCCCCAGGCGAGGAACTGTTCCGGGGTGGTCAGGGCGGTGACCAGGGAGAACGCTGCGGTGCCGAGCAGCAGTCCGACGAAGGAGCCGATCTGCACGCCGGTGGCGAGGAAGTTGCGTTTGCCTGCCGGCGCGTTTTCTACTGCCATCAGGGCCGCGCCGCCCCATTCGCCGCCGACGGCGATGCCTTGGATGGCCCGCAGGGTCACGAGCAGGATGGGTGCGGCGACGCCGATCGCGGCGTAGGTGGGGAGCAACCCGATGGCGGTGCTGGCCAGTCCCATCATGATGACGGTGATGAAGAGCATGGTGCGGCGGCCGTACTTGTCGCCGAAGTGGCCGAAGATGGCCCCGCCGATGGGGCGGAACAGGAAGCCGACGGCGAACGAACCCATGGAGGCCAGCAGCCCGGCGACCTGGTTGTCCGAGGGGAAAAACAACGGCCCGAACACGACGGCGGCAGCGGTGCCGTAGAGGAAGAAGTCATACCAGTCGACGACGGCGCCAACGGTGCTGGCCAGCGCTGCCCGCCGTCCTGCCCTGGCACTGAAGACGACGGGCGGGTGGTTCAGGGCGCCCATGGTGGTACCCCCGGTGCTCGAAGTGTGGGAACTAGGCATTGCGGTTCACCGCAACCTTTCTGTTTGCTCGGCTGCACCTTTGCGGGCGAGCGGATTGAGTGCTTTAATGACTACGTAGTCATTTAGTGATTTAGATCATACGCACACCGCTTGATKGCAGTCAACACTTAGCGAGCAGGATGGAAGTTATGAATAGAACGATTGGTCTGGCGCACTTGTCGGCGCTGCATTTGAGTCCGCCGGACCTGGTGGAGGCAGCGGCAGATGCGGGCTTCACCTCGGTCGGGGTCCGGGTTCACCCGGCCACCCGGGGAGAAGCTCAGTACCCGATGGCTGCCGGTTCGTTCATGTCCGCGCAGACCATCGAACGCCTGGCCGGTACGGGCCTCTCAGTCCGCGACATTGAAGTATTTGCCCTGGACGGACACCGCGGCCGCGAGGAATGGGAACCGGTCCTGGAGGCAGGAGCGGCCCTCGGCGCGAGCGTTCTCAACGTCATCGGCGGTGATCCGGACCGCGCCCGGCTGACGGACAGCCTTGCGGCTCTGGTTGACGATGCCGCCCAGTACGGAATCCGTCCGTCCATCGAGCCGATCTCCTATCAGCCGCTGGATTCCGTACCCGCTGCCGGCCTGCTGGTCGACCGGACGGGGTGCGGCATCATGCTGGACGCGCTCCATTTCGTGCGGGCGGGCAGCCAAATTGAAGACCTGAAAGCCCTGCCTTCCGGCGCGGTCACAGTCATCCAGCTCTGTGACGGCCCGGCCGAAACCCCGGCACTGCCGGTCCCGCACTGCATGCCGCTGGGACAGGACGTGAACGGATCCGCGCGGCAGATCGAGTCGCGTGCGAAGCGGCTGGCCCCCGGGGAGGGAGTGTTCCCTCTCCGCGGGATCCTGGCGGCACTGCCTGACGCGCCCATCAGCGTCGAAGTCCCTGACGTCTGGGCCGTCGAGACCGGCGGCACAGCCGCACACCTCAAACACATCCACACCGCAACCGGGATTCTGATCGGCTCACCCCTGAAAACTGAAATGGAGAGAACATCATGAGCGAACTCACCGACGTGACAACACCGGGGGCAGCCGCAGGCAGCACCCCGCGGCCCCGAACCGCCAGCGCCGAGATCTATTGGCCCGGCCGTTTCCGGGATCAGGTCATCCTGGTCACCGGCGCCGCCGGCGGGCTCGGATCCGACACCGCGGACCGGCTCAAACGCGAAGGCGCCACCGTCGTCTGCACCGACGTCGCCGACGGCGGGCTCGGCGACGGAAGCAGCCCCGCCAACTGCATGGCACTGAACGTCACCAGAAGGACCGATTGGGACCGCACCGTCCAGACAGTACTGCAGGGGTACGGCCGGATCGACGGGGCGCTGTTCGCCCACGGAATCCAGGGCCCCGAGGTCGCGGTGACCGAAATGCCCGCCGACGGATGGGCTAGGACCCTGAGCGTGAACCTGGACGGCTGCCTTCACGGCCTGGCGAGCCTCCTCCCCGCCCTCACACAGCAGGGATACGGCCGGGTGGCCATCCTGTCCTCAATTTCCGCCCGTGAAGGGAACCCGCACCAGGCCGCCTACTCAGCGTCCAAGGCCGGACTCGTGGCCCTGGTCAAAACGGCAGCAAAGGAAGTCGCGCCTTTCGGGGTTACGGTCAACTCCATCGCACCGTCCATGATGAAGACCCGGCTCCTTGAAGACCTCAGCCCGGAACGGAACGCCCAGCTGCTCGCCAAAGTCCCCATGGGCAGGGTCGGACTGCCCGAGGAATTCTCCGCCCTGGCCACGTGGCTGCTCTCGACCGAAGCGAGCTACGTGACCGGTCAGACGCTCGACCTGAGCGGCGGCCGCAATACCGCCTGAGGAGGCGGCGCGGTCGTCCCCCGTATTTCCAGCCTGACCGGAAATACGGGCTTCCGCGTCTGGCTGGGAGGCCCGCCCTCGATTCTCCCGGCCAGGCGGTCGACGGCCTCGTACGACATCTCCGCAATGGGCTGGTGCACCGTGGTCAGGTTCACAAAAGCCCAGCGGGATGGCCCGGAGTCATCAAATCCCACAATCGACAGCTCCTCCGGAACCCGAAGGCCCAACTGGGTTGCAGCGTCCAACGCAGCAAACGCAAAAGCATCCGTCACGCAAAACAGTGCCGTAGGCCTGTCCTGGCGATCAAGCATCTCCAGGGCCGCCCGCACCCCGTCCTCGTGCGTCAGGCGGAGGTGCTGAATCCAGTCCTCGCGTACCGGGATGCTGCGGCGCTCCATCGCAGCGCGGACACCATCCTCGCGGTCACGGCCATTGGACCGGTCACGCAAAGTGGACAGCACGCCGATTCTCGTGTGCCCCAGACCCTGCAGATGGGAAATCACCAGCTCACCCGCGCCCCTGTCATCCGCCAGGACCGCCTCGACATCGACGCTGACATCATCACGGCTCAACAGCACCACCGGCGTCCCGCGGTCAAGGACCCGCCGGACCGCGGCAGAACCCTCCCTCGCCGACACGAAGATCATCCCGTCAACCGTCGCACGGTCGAGCACATCAACAGCCTCAGGATCCGGCGAAATATCCGGGTCCCGAATCAGCACCATCCGGTAACCACGCTCCAGCAACCGATTCTGCAACGACTCCACAATGACCGGGTAGATCGGGCTGGTCAGATCCGCGACCACAATGCCCACCGCGTGCGTCCGCCGGGTCACCATCATGCGGGCCGCTGCATCCGGTACATAGCCTAGTTCCCGCGCCCCGGACAAAACCCGCTCCTTGGTAGAAGGCGCGACAGCCGGATCCCCCCGCAAAGCACGTGAAACCGTCGACTGCGACAATCCAAGATGCCGGGCCACATCAACACTGGTAACCATGGCCTAATCGTATTTCACCCACAGCGCGCCAATGGCGGAAGTCCAGGCGCGACCAAGATGACTTGAAAAGGAAAGCCTGATCCAGTCAACCATTACTGGATCAGGCCCTCCTCAATGGGCCCACGACACCATCAGGAGGACTCGGCCCTCTAGATTGCCCCTGACGACACTCTCAGGAGTATCGGGCCCTCTGCGACCAGCGCAGCATCATGCTGATCCCGGATGAAGTCATGGCAGGGTTCGGCCGCGCCGGCGACTGGTTCGCCCTCGACGCCTACAAAGTCCGGCCGGACCTGATCACCTTCGCCAAGGGCGTCAACGCAGGCTACGTTCCCGTCGGCGGTGTCATCATCTCCGAAGAAATATCCGCAACGTTCGACGAGCGCGTGTTCCCCGGCGGACTGACCTACTCCGGCCATCCCCTCGCGGCCGCGTCCATCGTGGCCTCCATCGACGCCTTCTAAGAGGACAACATCGTGAAAAACGCCGACGCGACCCGCTATCTGAAGGAATGGCTGGTTGCTCACCGTCGGCTGGCGGCGGTCACCAAGGGCGGGCCGTTAAGCAGCCAACCGCGCAACAAGGCCAGAAGATCATTGAGTATTCGAGAAAACTGGAATGCTCGGTGATTCTTTGGCTCCTATGGGCTGATGGAACCCGCAATGAATCCCTTCACCCCCGGCTCCGGCGTCAAACCACCTGCCCTCCGTGTCTGAACGATTAGCGAGGAACGAGCGAGGTCCATGCCTCCAGAATTGTTCGGGGTGAGGTCTTCGACGATCCCCTTGGCCCGAGTCAACAGAGTCTCTGAAGGCGATATGCCGGAGTGTCTTACATCGATGTAGCCAGCGGAATCATCAGCGTTCACAGTAGGTGTTGGTCCACGGCCAGGTGGCGACGCATAGGCCGGTCTCGCTCGGATCTACATCATCGCGCTGGCTCCGCCGTCTACCACCAGGTGGGATCCCGTGACCCATTTCGCCTCATCGGAGGCGAGGTAGAGGCCTGCATACGCGACGGCGAGTGGGTCCCCTGGCTTGCCGTCAATCGTGCGCTCTATGATCGGGGCGACCGGTGCGTTCTCGCCGAATTCCTCGAACATCGCGAGTACCGGCGGCGTCGCCATGACACCAGGACTTACGCAATTGACGCGAACGCCGACGGCGACACCCTCGGCCGCGAGCTGCCGAGTGAGAGCGATGACGGCCCCTTTCGCGGCAGCATGGGCGGCCTGCGGCAGGGCCCGGGCACCCAGGATCCCGGCTCCAGAACCGATGTTCACGATCGCACCGCCGACGGCGGCAAGGTGCGGCCAGGCGCTTTGGCTGGCATGCCACACCAGGTCCAGCTCGTTCTGGATGGTGAACCGGTAATCCTCGTCGCTCATCTGTGCGAACGGCGCGAATTTCGGCATGCTGGCGTTGTTGTAGAGGACGTCGATGCGGCCATGGCGTTCGATTGCGCCGCCGACCCAGCGATCGATGTWTTCCCGGTTGCCCAGGTCCATCGGTGCGCTTGATTCGATCGCGCCTCCGTCGGCTTCCACCAGGCGGACCGTCTCTGCGGCTCCGTCGGCATGGAGGTCGCAACCGACGACCGTGGCGCCCTCGCGGGCGAATAGCCGGGCGGTAACCCGGCCCATTCCGCCCCCGATGCCTGTCAGCAGAACGACTTTTCCTTCCAGACGACCACCAGCCATGGTTCCTTCTCCATTCATCTCGTCCGATGTAGTGAGCCCATGCAACCACAGCGCGCAGGGGACCGGAGGCCGGAGCGGGGTGATGGTGCAGTTCGTGCACACTTCTGTGCACGGACTGCACCATGGGTCCGCAATCTCCCCACCCCGGCATCAGGTGGCGCAGGATGAGCAGCACGTGTTACGCACGACACACCGCATCAAAGGAGATGATGAATGATGAGTATCACCCCCGATACGTCGACGCGCCCGCTTCCACCCGGCGTCACCGAGTTCGACCTCGAAAAGGCACTCGCGGCGTTCGCCGCCGCGATTGGCGAAGACAAGGTCGCAAGCGACGCCGAGTCGCTGGAAGATTTCCAGGATCCCTTCCAGGTTCCCGGCTCCGCCACGAATCTCCCGTCCGCAGTCGTCAGCCCAACGAGTACCGAGGACGTCCAGGCAGTCGTTCGGATCGCCAACGAGTATCGAATCCCTTTGTGGCCCATCAGCCGCGGCAAGAACAACGGCTACGGGGGAGCCGCGCCCCAGGTGCGCGGCTCGGTGATGCTCTCGTTCCGGAACATGAACCGCGTACTGGAGATCAACGAGGAGCTCGGCTACGCGATAGTGGAGCCTGGCGTGAGCTGGTACGACCTGCACGAAGCGATCAAGGCCGGCGGACACAACCTCGTCGCCTCCATTGTGGACATCGGCTGGGGAGGCGTCGTCTCGAACACGCTCGAGCACGGGCTCACCTACATGCCGTACTCGATCGACCAAGCCTCACATTGCGGCTTCGAGGTGGTGCTCCCGAACGGCGACCTCATGCGCACCGGCTCGGGTGCAATGGATAACAACCCGACCTGGCCGCTGTACAAGCGCGGCCTCGGTCCGACGTCGACCGAGATGTTCATGCAGTCGAACTACGGCATTGTCACGAAGATGGGCTACTGGCTGATGCCGAAGCCAGAGGTATACATGCCGCTGTGGCTGCGCGTCTGGGATGAGGCGCAGATGCCCGCCGTGGTCGATGCGCTGCGCGAGCTCATGCTGGCCGGCACCATCGACATGCGCCCGCAGCTGTCGAACACCCTGTGCATGGCCTCGATGCTCACCACACGCGCCGAGTGGTACACCGGTGAGGGCCCGATGCCGGAGGAGATCATCGACAAGATCGCCAAGGAGATGGGACTGGGCCGCTGGATGATGCGCTTCGCCCTCTACGGCGACGAACMGGTGGTCGACCACAACTTCGAGAAGCTCAAGGCGCGCTTCCTGCAGATTCCGAGCGTGGATATCATGGGCCAGAAGCACGGGGCAGACGCCTGGGAGACGCTGCCCAACCCGCACGAGCGGGTGCAGATTGGGGTGCCGAGCCAGGATCTCTACAAGATGGCCGGATGGTCAGGCGGCGAGGAGGGCGGCCACGTCGACTTCTCGCCGGTCATCCCGCTCACGGCCCAGCACGCGATCGCCGCGCAGAAGCTGATGGCCGAGATGTGCGCCGAGGTGGGCCTTGATTTCCTCGGTGGCATGCTCCCGATCAACGCCAGGTCGACCACGTTCATCAACGTGATCCCCTTCGACACGAAGAACCCTGAGCAGGTCGCCAAGGCGTATGCCCTGGCCAAGCGGATGGTCGCCGAGGCCGGCAAGCGCGGCTACGGCGAATATCGGGCGCACCTGTCCTTTATGGATCTCGCGGCCGACCAGTTCGGTTTCAACGACCACGCGCTGCGGCGTTTCAACGAGACGATCAAGGACACCCTTGACCCGAACGGGATCATCGCCCCGGGCAAGTCGGGGATCTGGGGCACCCGCCTGCGGGAGGCCGGTTTCCCCCAGGCCTAATGGCGCATCTTCGGGGGAGCCCCCGCCCTAACAAACGGGCGGGGTCTTCCCCACCGGCTCCGGCAGGTGCCTGGCGTCCCGTGGGGCACAGCCGTGGACCTCGCGGAAGGCTCTGCTGAAGCTTGCCGGATGGCGGTATCCCCACCTCGTCGCGACTGTCGCGATCGTCGTTTCCGGGGAGCGCCTCAACTCGCCAACGGCACCCTCGAACCGGCGTTCGCGGATCCAGGCCGACACTCCGGTGCCGGAGGCTGCAAAGATCTTGTGGACGTAGCGCGTGGACACGTAGTGGGCCTGCGCAATCCGCTCTGGTCCGAGTTCCGGGTCGTGCAGGTGGTTCATCACATACCGCTGCATCCGGGCGAGCAGTGCCTCCGGGCGGGAGCGCGGGTCGGAAATCTCCTGCGCACCGTACATGCTGCGAAGCAAGGGGAGTAGCATCTGTGCAGCGCCTTCCCCATCACGGCTCGAGAGTCCGCCGCCGCTCGTTGTGGTTCGTGCGAGCTGTGCGAGGAACGGGGTTGCCGGCCCAGTGAGCCGTCCCTGGCCCGAGTCCACCCGCGTCGCGGAACGCCGGGCGATGCCCTCGGCCTGCGACCCTATGAACCATTTGGGAATGCTGAATACGAGCACYTCGAAACCATCGCGGCCCTCAAARGTGGAAGGCCGCGACGTATCCTGGCACGCAATGTCACCGGGGCGAAGAGCGCAGTTGCGATCGTCCTGTTCGATATGGATAGTGCCTCTGGTCATTAGATACAGCAAGATGCACTCCGGATCGGCGGCGGCGATCATCCGCTGCGTGCGTGCCACCCGGTGCGCAAGCCCTTGGATGGACTGGACCCTGACCGGCCCGACCTGGCCACTGGCCAAGCGGGCCTCGAAGGAGGGCGCCCCGACCGATTCAACGTGCATGGGGAAGAAGCGTTCGGCGATTCCCGCCGACCAGTAGTCGCGCCGCTCGGCCGGAGGAACCGACCGGGTGTCCAATACGGAAGTCATCGGTCCACCTCGGATGAGGTTCCGTGACAGATCTGCGGTGCAGGCAAGCACATGCCGAGTAGGGAGGGGCGGCCGTCGCCGGCAAAAGATGCAGTCATGGCATCTCCTTAGAAGATTCGATCCGTTTCGTACTGATTGTAAGGTGGGTCACAATGCAATGCAATGCGGCCGCTTCATCTTGCAGGCGGGCGCAGGTCACCCTCTAGCGTGCAGCCAATCGCACCTGTGGCACGCTGCCGGAGCGTWTAATTCGGACGAATTTGATCGTGTACGTTTCGTATTGAATAACATTGCACGTATGGTTGACCCATGGCAGTCAGAAGTGAAGAAAGTCGTCGCTCGATTTTGGAAGCAACCATGAAGTTGCTCGAAGATTCAGGGCCCAACGGATTTACGGTGCAAAAGCTCTCGATCGAGCGCATTGCCCGCGAGGCCGGCGTCAGCAAGACCACCATCTACAGGTGGTGGTCGAGCAAAGTTGCCGTGGTTATCGATACTTTCTTGGACAACCACGTCGCGCGGACTCCGGTGCGCCAGGACGTTCCCGCGATCGACGCACTTCGGGAGCATATGGCCTCCCTTGCAGAGGTCTACGCGGGCAATGAGGGGCGGCTCGTGGCGCAACTCATCGGGGAGTGCCAGCAGGACGAGGTGGCGATGGCTGAATTCAAAAAACATTTCTGGACGCCGCGCGCGCTGGTCGTTACGTCGCTGGTCGAGCGAGCCATAAGCGAGGGGTCGATGCGCAAAGATCTCGATGCCCCGGTCGTCACGGAGCTGCTATATGCCCCCATCTACTTCCGACTGTTGTTCCAATCGGGCCCCCTTGACGCCAAGGCCACCGACTCCATCATGCAGGCGGCCCTTGAAGGGCTCGCCGCACGATAGCGGCCTCAAGGCTTCCATAGCTCCGTCCGGGCCCATGGGCCCTGATGATCTCTGTGGCCGAAGAGCCGACCGGTCAACCTTTCAGGTCGCAAGGACTCCTCGCGCCTCCATCTAGCAAATTCGCAACCGGTAGGGCGGACTTCGGTCCATCCGGTCCACGTCTCGGCAAGTTCCAGGAGAGATGTGGACCTTGTGCTATACGATACGGATCGTATATATTCGGTGGATGCTGGATACACCAGCTTGGTCCGCGCCCGTTGCGAACGTGGATAATGCGTCCCGGTCTATGTCGCACTTCCCGGCTCTTAGGGCCCGGCGGGCGTGCATGCGGGCCACAAAGAAGGGAACATCATCTTGAACACCGCCATTGCTCCAAATGACGCGGTTGTCGTCGCCTACCGCAGGACACCGATTGGCCGGGCCCGCAAGGGCTCGCTGGCCGGGGAGCGACCCGAAGACCTCGTGCTCGCAGCCATCCGGGGAGCGCTCGCGGCGATTCCGCAGATGGACTCCGCCGAGTTTGCCGATGCCTACGTGGGTTGCGCGGTCCCGCAGGGCGCGCAGGGCGACAATATCGGACGCCGGGTCATGGTGCTTGCGGGAATGGATAGCGTCCCGGCGGTCACCGTGAACCGCTTCTGCGCCTCCTCGTTGCAGGCCACCGCGATGGCGGCCCAGGCCGTGCGGGCCGGCGACGGGGAAGCGTTTCTGGTGGCGGGCGTCGAATCGACCAGCTCGACTCCTCCCGTGGTGGAAAATCCGCACCCCGACTTCGCGGACGCGGCACGGCGGGCCGACGACGTCTTTGAATCCGGTCAGCCGTGGGTCGACCCCCGCGAGCACGGGCAGCTGCCCGACGTGTACCTCTCCATGGGCAAAACCGCCGAGTTCGTGTCACGCCAAACCGGAACCACGCGTCGCGACCAGGACGAATGGGCTCTGGAGTCCCAGCTCCGCGCTGAACGGGCGATCGGCTCCGGGTACTTCGCGCGCGAGATCGCGCCGGTGACCACGGCTGCCGGCACCGTGGTGACTGCCGACGACGGCCCGCGGCCGGGAACAACCTGGGAGGCACTCTCCGGCCTCAAGCCCGTGTTCCACGAATCCGGAACAGTCACGGCAGGAAACGCCAGCCCGCTCAACGACGGCGCATCTGCCTTGGTTGTCATGAGCGCCAGGCGTGCCGGTGAACTCGGAATGAAGCCGCTGGCCCGCGTCTTGGGCAGTGCCGCCAGCGGCCTTTCACCGGAGATCATGGGACTGGGCCCGGTGGACGCATCCAACCGCCTTCTTGATCGCCTGGGCCTCTCGATTGGTGACATTGACATCGTGGAGTTGAACGAGGCCTTCGCTGCCCAGGTGGTTCCCGTGGTCCGGAAGMTGGGCGCGGATCCGGAGCGGGTCAACCCGTTTGGCGGTGCGATCGCCCTGGGCCACCCGTTCGGGGCGACCGGCGCGCGGCTGGTCGGAACCCTCATCAATGGACTGCAAACCAGGGATGGATCGCTCGGCCTGGCCACGCTCTGCGTGGGCGGTGGCCAAGGCATGGCGATGGTAGTGGAGAGGCTCTCATGAACCAGTCAACGCTCATTGCCGACCCGGCACGCTCGATGCTGGCCGCGGACCGGAGCCTGGAAGGCCTCGGCATCCAGGTGCTGCGTGCCAGCGAGGGCCGCGCCACGGCAATCCTGACGGTCACGCCAGAGATGGCCAACGGGCACGGAATTGCCCACGGTGGATTGGTCTTCGCGCTGGCAGACACGGCGTTCGCCATGGCCGCGAACACGTTCGGCACCGGAATCGCGACCGCCGAGGCTTCCATCTCCTACATTTCCCCGGCCCGCATCGCCGAGGAGTTGGTTGCGTCCGCCGAAGTGACCTTTCACGAGGGCCGCCGGATGATTGTGGATGTCATGGTGAGGGCGGGGGACCGGACCGTGGCCATCTACCGCGGAACCGGCAGGGCCCTGCGCGCGGCGGACTGAGGTTTCTGAAAAGCTGCCGTTACATAGGTCAAAATGCATGTGTGCCCGGGCTCCAAGTCGGAGCCCGGGCACACGCACGTCTTTGTACCAAGGCTGCCGCATCGGCCCCATGGCGGGCGGGGGCCGACGCGCGGCGAAGGCGTCAGCTCTTAGAGGCCTTCGCGCCGGCGGTCGCCAGCTTGTCGGCGATGCCCATGAGGACCGGAGAACCGGTCGCGGCGATCAGCAGGCTCTCCACCGGACGCTTGAGCACAATCGATACGGGTTCCTTTGCCCCCGCGAGAACCGCTTCGCGTCCCATTGCCGGGTTCTTGTGGCACCGCACCGGCACGTTGAAGATCAGGCGGCGCAGGCAAGAGTTGTCGTGATCACACCACACAATCTCATCCTGTCGTCCCTGCAGGACCTTGTTGGGGAATTCCGGATCGGCCAGCATCTGCCGGGCCAGCATGATTCCGTCCGCGAACCCGGCGGTGATGGCGTCTGCACACTGTTGAGGGTCATAGGTGCTACTGAGAAGCAATGGAACCTCGGGCATGGCGGCGCGGAACGCCTGTGGCTCTCCGTGCTCCAGGATTGCGCCCGATTCGGAAGTGACGTTGTTGTCCATCGACTCGTAGTTCGCATCGCTCAGGGCGATATATCCCACCCCTTCCTTCTCAATGATCGCGGCGACCTCCGCGAAGCCTTCGGGCCCCTGGCCATCGGGAAGGTGGTCGTTGGTGCTCATCCTCAAGCCCACCGGATATTCGGTTCCGACCTCGGCGCGAATCGCCCGAATTGTGTCGACAAGGATGCGGGCGCGGTTCTCGGCGCTGCCGCCGTATTCATCCGTCCTCCAGTTGGTGCGCGGTGAGAGGAAGGAGGAATAGAGGTAGCGCATGTGTGCGCCCAGTTCGATGCCGTCGAAGCCGGCCGCCTTGGCACGCCGCACCGCGGCGACGGTTTGCTCCTGGACCTCAAGGATTTCCGCCTTGGTGATCTCCTCCGGTGTCGGGTTCGTTCTGCCGCCGGGAATGTAGAAACCGTGCGGCAGGCGGGGTGCGGCCATGCGGACGGGCTTTGGGCTCGCAGCCCGCGTGGGCCGTCCCTCGCCGGGCACGCCCATGGCGCCGAAACTGGGGAAGATCTGGGCGAAGATGGGTACATTTTGCTCGTGCACGGCGTCGACCATGCGCTTCAGGCCCGGAATGAATTCGTCGCCGTCGAAGCGCATCAGGGGCTGGAATGGTGCCTCCTGGTTCCCGCGCTCTGTGGCCACGCCGCCACCGATGATCAGTAGCCCTGCGCCGCCGCGCGCCCGAGTGGTGAGGAACGCAATCGTCTGGTCGCTGGGATGGCCGTCCTTCGTCGGCTGCAGCACCGCCATGGGGCTGAGCACATAGCGGTTCTTGATGGTCAGGCCGTCGATTTTCCAGGGGCTGGAAAGCACCTCGGCGACGGTGGAGGTCTCGGCGGACATTTGTTCTCCTTGGATTGTCAATGGAATCTGAATGAAGCCATTCATCCTTTATCACGTTCGAGTCGTGTCGTATCGTATCGCGCTTGTGCCGTATTTCATATGGATGGCCAGAAGGGCTTGGTTCGCGATACCTGTATGTGCGGACACGTGTCTCGATGAAGCTTTCTAACGGGACATTCACGAGCCCTCGTGGAACATGAATTCCGTCGCGCTGGGCCATTCACAGGCATGCATAAGTTCTCGCTCATCTTTGTCGCGGTGTGCGACCGGCCCGTGGGTACCATCGGGCCGGCCTCGACAGGGAAGCGGACCGCATCACCCGCTACATGAGGAGCGCTACATCGGCCAGGGGGATTCTGACGGCATGGAGACTACATCGAATTACCTGCATGGAAACCTCATACATGGCAGGTCGGACTCTAACCTTCAACCGGGATAGGCTGCTGCTCGGATCAGCTGATATCTACGCCCATATGCCTTCTAACATAAATCGACCTCGACGCGTGTCATGAGCGGGGCGACCGTTCAACTGAGTCTTGCCCAGATAGGGGCCGCTTGTTGACGSCTGTAGGCGGAGCGTCCTCAATAGACGGCAACTGTTTGATGATGTGCTGTGGGACAGCGTCGCCTTGACTCTTTTGGAGAAACCTAGTGTGGTCAAAGATGAAATCACGAATTGGGCGGACGAACGCGGGCGCATGATGAAAGATCTTGCCGGTGAAGTAGGCCTGCTGGCTCACCTTTGAAGTATGCGGTTTCCGATTCTCTTCAAAGGCCTGCAGTGCTGATGAGAGCGCCGCAGTGTTTGTCCCATTGACGTCGGCCAGGAATCGTCCAAGCAAGTAGCCGTCTTCGATGGACATCCCAGCGCCGTAGGCAGCGTAAGGGGAAGTAGGATGCGCCGCATCACCGACCAGTGTCACGCGCCCTTTCGACCACTGTTTCATGGGGACCCGGTCGACGATCTCCCACCGGTGAGTGTCTTCTGGTGCCGTGCGCTTGATAAATGACGGCAACGGCTCATCGAAATGCCCTGCCCGTTCCAGCGCGTAAGCACGAATATCACGCTCGATGAACGGCGTTTGGGGGACCCATTTCTCCAAGACCCACCACTCATATCCGTTACGACCTTCGTGTCGAATGGGAGTGTACGAGCCCTGCACAGTTCGATCGTGTGCGAAGACACCTCTCGTGCCGATTGACTCATCAGTGAGGAACCATCCACCCATAAGGTGGAGTCCGTGGTAGCGCTTCGGTGAGTCGCCCCACAACTCCTTCCGAACCGTGGAGTCGATGCCATCGGCGCCCACAAGCAGATCAACGGTAACGGCGTCATGGCCATCGAATTTCACCTGAACGGAGTCGCCGTTGTCGGTGAATCCCTTGAATTTGTGTGAAAGCTGGAGGACTCCCTCTGGGAGGGCATCAATCATCCGTTTGTACAGCCCCCATCGGATGAGCCCGATAAATCCGCCGTTGTATTCCTTGGCGACATCCTCAGGCATACRGAACTCAGCACGAATGCGGCCGTCGTAGCGGCGCAACTGGGTGAATGCTGGTGCACCCAGGTCGGCTGTATCGACTCCAAGCGCGCGCAATGCTTTCTGCGGTGTCGGCCAGAGATTCAGGATATTTCCAGCAGCCTTCACTTCTGGATAGCGCTCGTAGAGGCGAACGTCCCATCCGCGCTGATGCAGTCCGAGAGCAGCTGCAAGTCCGGCTGGACCTGCCCCGACGATAGCCGCCGTGGGCTTCTTGTTCGTCGATGTCATGAGCGTCTTCTCCATTCCAAGTCGTTTATTTCGGCGCTGGGGTTAGATGAAACCAGCTTGCTGAGTTGTGGTAAGAGGTTATTTGGGCCGCCGTTGTTGCGTCAGGGCTCGAAGCGGAATTAGGGAGCTGCAGTGTGG
Source organism: Arthrobacter sp. 05T47 (assembly GCF_056395825.1). Taxonomy (NCBI): domain Bacteria; kingdom Bacillati; phylum Actinomycetota; class Actinomycetes; order Micrococcales; family Micrococcaceae; genus Arthrobacter; species Arthrobacter sp. 05T47. Next base: position 19,904 of record NZ_JBFTKG010000016.1, read on the forward strand.
CTTGCGTCATTGATACTCTCCCGAGTCAGGCCACCCCCAATGTGGTATCCATCACTGATCGTAAACGAAACGAATCGTATAATACAAGAGTCGTCGATACGGCCACCCTTCTGCAAGGCTGGCAGCAGAATTTTAATGCCCTCAGCCTGTTCGCCGAAGACCAGCAGCGGCGCGCTGAGGCAGCCGCAGTGCCGTTGGCTGGGCTGCAGATCCTGCCGCCGGTCAGCCCCATGGGGCAATTACTGGCAGCGGGCGCCAACTACCGTCAGCACGTCATCGAGATTACGGTCGCGCACAAGCTCGGTGATCCAGATGCTTCCGAAGACGAGCTTCGGGAGCAGGCTGCCCGGGAAGTGGATGAGCGCCGGAACTCAGAAYCTGTCGCGGACGTGGCGTTCCCGCCCGTACAGCGAAACCACTGCAAGGATGATGATTCCGAAAATGATGCGGCTCTGCGCCTCGGAGAGTCCGTTGCTCACGATGATCGTGGACAAAAGGGTGAGGGTGAGTGCGCCGAGCAGCGTCCGCGTGTAGCTGCCGCGGATCGAGCCAAAGATGGTGCCTCCAACCAGGACGGCGGCCAGGCCCGAGAACAGATACGGCTCCCCGATGGTTTGCGACCATCCCGAGCCGTAGGAAGCAATGAAGATGCCTGCGATCCCGGCCAGGGCGCCCGAGGCGGCAAAAACCAGGGTCCACACAGCGGAGGTGCGAATCCTCGTCAGCCGGGCGGCCCGGAAATTGACTCCCGTGGCATGGAAGCGACGTCCGGCCGCGGTGCGGTTGAGGAAAATCCACATGCCCACCCCGCAGAGGAGCACGATCAGGATGATCGGCGGGAACGGCATGCCGAASGTGGTTCCCCGCAAACTCGCCAAAGAACGGAGCGCCTGCGGCGGGGCTGAGGAATAGTCGCCGTCGGCGAGGAAGAGCGTCGCGCCCGTCAGTGCCGCACCGGTGCCCAACGTGACGACCAGTGGCTGGACCGCGAAGCGGTGGCAGATCCAGCCGATCAGGGCACCGATGCCGCCGCAGACCAGGACCGTGATCAGCGCGGCGACAACCGCCGGCACCGCGAGCTTGCCCGCGACGTTCGCCGCCATAAAGGCGCCGAAGAGGATGTAACCCGGCGCAGCCAGGTCCAGTCCTCCCAGGATCACCACGAGCGTCTGGCCCATTGCTGCCAGGGCCAGCAAGGACGTAATGACTAGTATCGAGGTGACGGACCTGGGGTTTGCGATGGCCGGTATGGTGACCACCAGCCAGGCCGCCAGRGCCAGGACGACGAGGACCTGCAACGCCGGTACCTCGAAGACCCAGGCCCTGAACCTGGTCCAGGCCTCCTGCCGGGCGGTTGGTGCGTGGGATGCTTCCGCGGGGGACAGGGTGTCACTGGTCATGATGGGTTCCTCTTCAAACGGGGGGCCAGCAGCGTCGCGCCCAGCACGACGCCGACGACGAGGACGGCGCCGTAGGCGAATTGGATGAGGCTGGGGGCCACGCCCGAGGCGGTGAGCAATTGCTGCAGGAGATAAATGGAGACCGCTCCGAAGAGTGCGCCCAACAGGCCACCGCGGCCTCCGGCCAGGCTGGTTCCGCCCAGGACTGCGGCGGCGAGCCCCAGTAGTGCATAGGTGGAGGCTAGCGAAGAYTGCGMTGACTGCACGAGTGCGGTCAGCGCAATTCCGGCGATCCCGGCAAACAGGCCGCCGAGGGTGTAGGCCAGGATCCGGATCGCCTTGATGTTCACACCGGAACCGTAGGCGGAGACATCGCTCTCGCCGGTGGCCAGGAGGTTGCTGACAAAGGCCGTGCGGCGCAGCGCGAACCAGATCAGCCCGGCGACGCCRATCGTGATGAGGGCACCAGGGACGATGCCGATGCCCCCGGCGAAGASCTCCGTCCAGTTGTCAGGGGCGGCCACCGGGTTCTGRGCGATGGTCAGCGACAGGCCAACGAGCAGGAACAGCATCCCGGTGGTCGCGACCACCGGGTGCAGGCGGACGACGGCGACCAGGATTCCGTTCAGGGCTCCGATCCCGGCGGCCACCGCCAGGATGATGGGTGCCGCGAGGTGCCAGTCTCCCAGCCCAGCGGGAATGAGGATTGCGACGAACAGGCAGTTGATGAACGTGGCCAGTGGGCCGACCGAAATGTCGATGCCACCCGCCAGGATCGAGGGCGTGGAGGCGAATCCCACCAGCACGAAGGGCGCCAGGGTGGCCAGGGTGCCGGGGAGGCGAGCGGGGGAGAGGAAGGACGGTGAGACGATCAGGTTCAGCACCAGCAGCATCAGTGCGAGCAGGAAGGCAMAGGCGAAAGGCCAGCGCTGGAACATGGTCAGGACGCGGTTCATGTGTGCACCTCTGATTTCTGGCCGAAGTATGCGGCGACGATGGACTCGGTGGAGAGCTCGAAATGGGGGATCTGGGCAAACACGGATTGGTCGCGGAAGATCAGGACGCGGTCAGCGAGGTCGACGAGCTCGTCGACCTCGCTGGAGAGGATCACGACGCTCATGCCTTCGGCGCTAAGCAGGTGCAGGATTGCGTAGATCTCCCGCTTGGTCCCGATGTCGACCCCTCTGGTGGGGTCATTAAGCAGCAAGACCTTGGGGTCAGTGGCAAGCCAGCGCGCCAGCAGCACCTTCTGCTGGTTACCGCCGGACAGGGTGGAAATGGCGTCGTGCGCGGCGCCGAAGCGCAGGGACAGGGAGCGGGCGAAGGCATCGAACCGGCGGGCCATGCTGCGGGTGTCCAGCAGCCCGCCGCGACGGTCCTTGCCCAGGGTCGGCAGCGCGAAGTTTTCGCGGATCGACATGGACTCGAACAGCGACTCGCCGCGTCGTTCGCGCGGCAGGTAGGCGACCCCCAGGGCATCCCCGTTGCGCTCGGTAAGCTCCGCGGCGCCCTCGGGGAGGAGGCGGACGACGCTGCCGGGCCCACCGGCCACACCGGCCAGGCGCTTGATGAACTGGTCCTGTCCGTGGCCCTCGAGCCCCGCGAGGCCTACAATCTCGCCAGCGCGCAGCTCGAAGTCGATGGGTGTCGAGGCGGGCGCAAGGCGGACGGCCGCTCCCTGAAGGATGGTGTCCCCGGCATCATGCGGTTGCCGCCGTGTCTCGGCGTGGCCGGAGCTTCCGGTCATGTCCGCGATCAGCCGGTCGACGGACAGGTCCGAACGGTCCACGGTGGACACGCTCCGGCCGGACCGCAGAACGGTGACCCTGTCCGAAATCTCCGCGACCTCGTCCATCCGGTGCGAGATGAACAGGATGGCGGTCCCCCCGGCCGCGAGTCGGCGCAGCTCGACGAAGAGCCGATCACGGGACCTAACGTCCAGGGAAGCCGTTGACTCATCAAGGATGAGCACCTTGGGCTTTCGCACGAGCGCCCGCGCAATGCAGATGGACTGCCGCTCGGAGAGCGAGAGTTGGCCGGCGGGAAGATCGAGGGGTACCTCGCCGGCGATACGCGAGAGGACATCTTGCGCTATTGATCGCTGCTCGGCGCGGCCCAGCCGGCGACGGAACGTCCCGTGGGAMCCGAGCCAGACATTCTCGAGGACCGACTGGCTCCCCGCGGTGAGGACCTCTTGGAACACCGCCGCAATCCCCAGGTCCATGGCCTGTCGTGGCGATCGGCTGTTGACGGGGACGCCGTCCAATGTGACGGAGCCGGCGTCAGGACGGTGCACCCCACCCAGGATCTTTACGAGCGTGCTCTTCCCTGAGCCGTTTTCGCCCAGGAGCGTGTGGATCTCGCCCGGCCGGAGATGGAGGTCACCGTCGATAACGGCGCGCGTGGCACCGAACCGCTTGCTCACCCCGGCGAGCATCAGGCCGGATGGTTGGTTGTTCACGGCGAATCTCCTTTGAATGGCCGATGAATGTGTCTCAGGTCATATTCGAAACTAGACGAATCGTACCGCATGTGCCTAACCTGATGCCATACGATACGAATCGTTTTATATGTCAGGAGATAAACCATGAAGAAGACGACCTTTTTCCCCCGCTTCTCGACGGTCGGCGCCGCGATCCTGGGGGCCGGCGCCCTCGTCCTGACGGGCTGCTCGGCATCGGCGCCAGCGGCCCCGGGCTCCTCCGGAGGGGCAACCCCCGCCAAGGTGTCGCCGGCGGCAGCCGGGACCTGCGGGTCGCTGCCTACGGGTAGGGCGAACGATCCGAACGGCCTGCTGTCCGGTTTGCCCAAGGAGATCGCCGCGGGCTACAACCTCTACCCCTACGAGATCCGGAAATCGGCATGGGCCGACTACAAGTCGAAGAAGACTGAGGGTTTCACGGCTGCGATCGTGGGCATGCCACCTGCCAGCCCCTTCATTGCCTCCATGTCGGAGGCGATCCGCACGAGCCTGAAGGCCAATGGTGTCAAAATCGTCGGCGACTTCGCCCCAGATGACCCGTCGAACGTGCCCCTGCAGCTTCAGCAGTTCAACGAAGCGCTCTCGCTCAAGCCGGACGTGATCATCTACACCGCCATCGCACCGGAGCCGTCCGTGGGCTTGGCAAAGGCCGCCCATGACGCCGGCATCCCGCTGGTTGCCGCCCAGGTGCCGATCGATTCCGAGTACGCCGTGAGTGTGACGAGGAATACCCCGCTCGCTATCGCCCAGGTCACCGCCGGCACCGTGGCGTCAATCGGGGGCAAGGGCAACGTCCTGCGCGTCGACGGCATCCCGGGCATCCCGGTCTCGACCTTCGCGGGCCTGGGCATCGACGCCGTCCTGGCTAACTGCCCGGAGGTCAAGGTCGCCGGGTCGGTCACCGGCTTCTTCCAACCGGCCACGGCCCAGGCGGAGGTCCAGAAGTTCCTTGCGACCCACCCTGCCGGGGTTGACGCCGTCTTGCAGGCCGGAACGATGGGCGTCGGCATCCGCAACGCCTTTGTGGAATCGGGCATGGAGGTGCCGCCGATCGCGGACGACGGGTCCAGCCAGGGATTCTCCTCCTGGGCGCTGGCAAACCCCGGCTACCCCTACTTCGGCACCACGACCCCGTCCGTGCGCACCGGTGAGGCAGTGGTCGATGTGGCCCTGCGCATCCTGAAGGGCGAGGGACCGAAGATCAACCAGATCGTTGAACCCTCGGTGATCGTCTCCCGGGAGAACCTCGCCAAGGTCGCGGACCSCTCGTGGGACCACAATGACCTGACAGACCTGGCCGGCGACCCGGCGGACTACCTGCCCACCGACCGGCTCAACGCATTCTTCTCAAACCCCGGCGCATAGGGGCGGTGCGAGTCATGAGCACGAGCGATGATCCTCCACCCGGCCTGCCGATGTCCGGGTGCCGGGTGCCGGGACCAACGCCGGGCCGGTGAACGACTCAACGCGTTCTTCGGATAATCCCGGGGCCTGACGCCGACGCAGGAGCACACTCATCACCGGTCCTGGACCGGAACCGAGGGCCTCTTCCGCCGGGTGGATGTCGAATCGACATCCAMCCGGAAGGGGCCCTCGCCTGCTGTTGGGCTGCACGGTGAACGCGCCGGCCGGCGCGGAAGCCAGGATTCAGGGTACGCGGCCGCACGAGAACCGTCCGTCCTGCAGACCCCGGCCGCTTGCCTGTTTGTAGTCCGTTTCGGCGGCCGACGCACGATCCCGTTCCCTGCGTCCTCTGATTTCGTCAAGGGTGGCCCGCGGTCGCCGGATCGGTTCCGGTGCTGCATCTAGTCAYTCAAGGTCATTCAAGCCGTTTTCACGCGCAAAGAAGCCCCTTGGGACACTGAACCAGCATGCCGGTTCAGTGGTCCAAGGGGCTTTCCAATGCCGGCACTCCGCCGGACGGCCGCTTAGGGGCTGACGCGTCCGCGCAAGAATTCCGAGTCCGGGGAATCGGTGACGGGCAGTCCCGAGGCTTCCAGGCTTGCGCGCAGCTGCTTCATGAAGCGGTCGGGAAGTCTGACTGCCGGCGGGCGCAGGGCGCCGCCGTTGAAGCCGGAGAGCCACTCCTGGTACTTCCACTGGGTGCGGTTGATGGAGCTGGTGCCCGGGGTGGAAGTGGACGATACAGCCATATTGGCGGCCCGGGCCGGCTGGACCTCCCAGTAGCGCTTCATGGCTTCTTCCCATTTGCCGGTGCGCGCCAGTTCGAAGGCCTTGGGGTAGTAGTCTCCCATCCAGTTCGTGTTCGCGGTGCCGGAGAACTGGACGTCCAAGACCGACATGAGGGGGATTATTTCGGCCTCGATGGGGCAGGAGATCACTACTTCATCGCGGAAGTGGTGGTACATCTCCATGACTCCGGGGATGCCCGGGTAGCCCTGTTCGGCCTTGATGGCGACGATGCTCGGCATCGCGTCGAGGACGCGGCGCACGAAGTCCACGCTCATGCCTGCGGGGTGGATGCGCTCGAAGCCCCAGGCGGGGAGCGGGAACAGCATGGTGGCCAGATCGGTTTCGTCGGTGAAACGCTTGGTGTAGTCGAACACCTCGTCGTACGAGGTCGGCCAGAACGATGAAGGGTAGGCCAGCAGCGCGCGGTCGGCGCCGGCCTTGGTAGCCAGGTTTGCTGCATGGATGTTTTCTTCCAGGGTGCCGAAGATTGCGTGGAAGAAGAGGGCGAAGTCCGGGCCGGCTGCTTCGCGGGCGATGGCTGTGATTCGGGCGTTCTCCTCCGGGGTGATATTCGCTTCGGCGATCAGCAGGGAACCCTTGTAGCCACGTTCCTTGAGCAGGAGGATGTCGTGGCGGATCGCGTTTTCGTTGATGGCAGAGAAGTCCGGGGTGAAGGACGGGTGCGTCACCGCGACGGTGCCGACGAAGTTCTCCCGGGCCCAGGAGCGGGCTTCGGATTTGGTGTATTCCACCATGTTGTTCTCCTTTATTGTCAGTGGGGTCTATTTGCGGCTGGTGACGATGCCGACGGGCAGGACGGTGCCGATGCCCTCGGCGCGGGCGCGGTTAACGAGCATCTCGGCAACAACGATGTCCTGCAGGCCGGAACCGGTCGACTTGTAGATACGGATCCCGTGCTCCGCGTCGATGGCGGTTTCGCCGGTCAGGACGGCATTGAGTGTGACAATGAGCGAATCGACATCGACGCCGTGTGCCCGGGCCGCGATCATGTCCCCGCTGCCGTGCACGACCTCGTCACGGGTGTCCACCACGACGACCGCGGCGCGGGCGATCAGCTCCGCGGGCAGCTCGCGTTGTGCGGGGGTCGTGGAACCGATCGAGACCACCGCGGCGTTCGGGCCGACCCATTCGGCCAGCAGCGTAGGGGACTCGTCGCGGGAGCGTGCCGCGCACAGGATGAGATCCGCGCCTTCCGCGGCCTCGCGGGCCGAGCCGACAGCTCGTGCGGGTGCGCCGAACGTGCCGTCGAACTCGCGTGCAAAGGCCTCGCGGTTGGCAGGGGTCGGACTGAACACACGGATGTCGGCGAACTCAAGCAGGTGGGAAAAGGCTGTCAGGTGGGAACGCGCCTCAAAGCCGGAGCCGATCACACCGACGATCAGCGGCCGCTGCGGCACGATCGTGGAGGTGCCCACGGCAGTGGTCGCTGCGGTGCGCAGGCCGGTGACGCGATTTCCGTCCACGAGAGCCACCAGATCCGCGGTGTCCTTGTCGAAGAGTGAAATCAGATAGCTGACGCGCAGGCCGTCCGCGAAGGACCCGGCGATTGACTTTGCGCCGAACAGCTGGCCGTTGGGCGGCACCGAGGGCATGATCCGCAACCATTCGCGAGGTGTCTGGGCGAAGATCCTTCCCGGTGTGCCGCCCTCGTCGTCGGGGGCCTTGTAGGCGGTGCGGATGGCTTCGATCGCCCCGGCCCAGTCCGAAAGGCTGGCGACGTCGGCGTCGGTGAGAAAGAGCGGAAGATTGTTCGGTAACTCGCCATTGGTGCTCACGGGGGCACTCCTTGGATGTCGGGCAGCCGGTCCACGGGCTGCGGGCGTGGGTGGATTTACTGAGTAGACCCAAATAGTATCCGATACGAATCGTATCCTATATAGTCGTGACAGAGAACACGTCTCCAGGAAAGGATCCCAACCATGGCAATCGCAACCGTCAACCCGACCACCGGTTCGACCGAAATGATCATTGAGCCGCACTCGGCCGAGGAAGTCCAGGATCGCATCGCGGAAGCCGCCGAAGCGGCGCGGCTCCTGCGCGGCAGCACGTTCGCCCAGCGTGGGCAGTGGATGCTCGCCGCGGCGGACATCTTGGAGGGTCARGCGGAGGGCCTGGGCGAATTGATCACCGTCGAGATGGGCAAGCCGATTGCGCAATCGATTGCCGAGGTGCACAAGTGCGTCAAGGCCATGCGTTTCTACGCCGAGCATGCCGGGGAATTCCTGGCCGATGCCCCGCTGGCGGACCCGTCAACTGTCGGCGCAACCCGCGCGTGGACTCGCTACGAACCGCTGGGCACCGTCCTGGCGGTCATGCCCTGGAACTACCCCCTCTGGCAGGTCATCCGGTTTGCGGCCCCGGCGCTTATGGCGGGCAACTCCGGCCTGCTCAAGCATGCCTCGAACGTGCCCCAGGCGGCGCTCTTCCTTGACACGCTCTTTGAGCGGGCAGGGTTCCCGCGCGGCTCCTTCCGCACTCTGCTGATCGGCGGCTCCGAGGTGGCCGGCGTCCTGGCCGATGCGAGGGTCAAGGCGGTCACCTTGACGGGTTCCGAGCCGGCGGGGCGCTCCGTTGCCTCCATTGCCGGGGACCATGTGAAGAAGGCCGTGCTGGAGCTCGGTGGGTCGGACCCTTTCATTGTCATGCCCTCGGCGGACGTCTCGGCCGCGGCGGCGACCGCCGTGCGTGCGCGGATCAGCAACAACGGCCAGTCCTGTATTGCCGGCAAGCGCTTCATCGTGCACACCGAGGTCTATGACGCGTTCGCCGCCGAATTCGTGAAGCTGATGTCGGAGCTTGTCGTCGGGGACCCGCTGGATCCCGCGACCCAGGTAGGGCCCTTGGCCACCCTGTCAGGGCGCGATGAGCTGGCCGGGCTCGTTGAGGACGCCCGCGCCCTGGGTGCCCAGGTGCTGACCGGCGGGGTGACTCCCGGGGGCCCCGGCTTCTTTTACGCCCCCACGGTGCTCGCCGGGCTCAGCGACGGGATGCGGATCATCCAGGAGGAGACCTTTGGGCCCGTCGCCTCGCTCTATCGTGCGGCGGACCGCGAGGACGCCCTGCGGATCGCCAATCAGACCACCTTCGGGCTTTCCAGCGCGGTCTGGACCAGCGACGCCCAGGAAGAGGAATGGTTCACGGCCAATCTTGACGCCGGCGCGGTGTTCGTCAACGGCATGACCGTCTCGCACCAGGAGCTTCCGTTCGGCGGGATCAAGCGCTCCGGGTTCGGGCGTGAGCTCGCCGCGGACGGCATCCGGGAGTTCTGCAACCTCAAGACCGTCTGGAAGGCCTGAGTCGCAAGGCTAGACGCGCATTCAAGCCCACCCGTGCCCTTGTGCGGCTAAGTGATGCATGTTACTTTTTATTCGAAACGATACGTACTGAACTTGAAGGAGCAAGATGGCTAACGTCAACGTCGACGTGGTAGTGATCGGGGGAGGGCCTGTAGGAGTCACTGCGCTGGCCTTGCTGGGGCGCGCAGGTCTGACCGCCATCGGGGTGGAGCGTGATGTCCAGGTTTGGCCAACTGCCCGCGCCGTGCACTTTGATGGTGAAACCTTCCGCACCCTCCAATCGCTGGGAGTCGCCGAGCGCTTTGCCGAGGTAACTTTGCCGATGTCCTCCTTCCACATCGAGAACGAGGAGCGGGAAGTCCTGGTGTCCTTGCCCACGGGTCAGTTTGGCACCCAGGGTTGGCACGACGATCTCACCTTTCACCAACCGGACATCGAGGTCCTGCTGCGGGATGTCGTGGAAGAACTTCCCGGCGTCGAGCTCCGCCGAGGCACCAGCGTGCTCTCCGTGCGCAATGAGGGACCGGGCGTCGAGGTGGCGGTGCGTGGCTCCGACGGCGCGGAATCCTTAATTCGCGCCCGCTGGGCCATCGCAGCGGACGGGGCACGTTCACCAAGCCGCCAGGCGCTGGGCATCGAGTGCGAAAAGCTGGGCGAGGATGCACAGTGGCTTGTCGCGGACGGCATTTTGGAAGAAGGCCCCGGCCTGTCTTCCGACATGATCTTCCTGGGTCATCACACAAGGCCCGCCCTGTGGATCCGCCTCCCCGGCAAACGGGTGCGGATGGAGTTCATGTTGATGCCGGGGGACGACCCCGAGGAAATTGCCACCCCTGCGGGTGTGGAAAAGATCAGCCACGGCGTGCTGCCGACAGACAGATTCACTGCAGACCGGCTCGCTATTTATACCTTCCGTGGCCGCATCGCACGGCAGTGGCGCGCCGGGAACATCTTCCTGGCGGGGGACGCAGCCCACCAGGCGCCACCGCTTTTTGGTCAGGGCCTATGCGCCGGAATACGCGACGTGGCCAACCTGGTGTGGAAGCTCGATGCCGTCAAGCGCGGTGCGGCCGACGACAGCCTCCTTGACACCTACGAGAGTGAACGCATGCCGCATGCACGGTTCTGGGTCGAGCAGGCAACCCGGGCGGCGGGCTTCATGCAAACCACCGACGCCGACACCGCGAAGCAGCGTGACGCCTTCATCCGCGCAAACCCCGCCGCATCCGCACCGATCTCACCCGCGCTGGGCCCTGGCCTGCACGACGGCGGCACCGACGAACGCGCCGGCCGGCTCGGCATGCAGCCGATCCTCGCCGACGGGGTGCGCCTGGATGACATGGTGGGAAGCCGTTTCCTGGTGGCAACAACCCGCGAGCTCTATGCCGCGGTCCCGGCCCCACTGCGGGAACTACTTGAGGAACATGCCGACGTCGTGGTCCTGTTCGATCCGGCCAAGGTCGGCCAGATCCTTGCCGCCGCCGGCGCCCAGGCGGTCGTCGTTCGCCCGGACCGCTACATCCTGGGCCTCGGCGACACCCCCGAGGCCCTGGAGCGCCTCATCCGCAGCATTCCGCAGGCCGGCCACAACGTGCCGGCACGCATCTAAACCCACATCCGCGTCAAACGGACAGAACACAGGAGACCATCATGGCATTCAGCCCCATCACACACCTGAGGCACTTCGACATCGCGGTGCCCGACTACCAGAAGCAGGTTGAGTTCTACAAGAACCACTGGGGCCTCACCGAAATGGAGAACGACGGCGGCGTGACCTACTTCGCCGCCGAGGGATCCCCGGAACAGTATTCGGTCCGCGTGCGCGAGGCCGATGAGAAGCGCCTTGACATGGTCGCGTTCGGCGCGGCGGACAAGGCCTCGGTGGACCAGCTCGCCTCGGACCTCATTGCCAAGGGCGTGAAGCTCATTGGCGAACCCGATGACGTCAAGACCCTCGGTGGGGGATACGGMTTCCGCTTCTTCGACTTGGAGGGACGCACCATCGAGGTCTCCTCCGATGTTGAGGTGCGCAAGCACCGCAAGATCGAGGAACGCGAGGCGATCCCGGTGCGGCTCTCCCACGTGGTGCTCAACTCCCCGGAACCGGAAAAGATGCGCGCCTGGTATGAACAGCATCTGGGCTTCCGTCTCTCCGACACCCTGAACCACCCGCACATGGGCGACCTCTTCTACTTCATGCGCTGCAATGCACAACACCACTCCATAGCGATCTCCCGCGGTCCGCATGCCTCGCTGCAGCACGCGTCCTTCGAGCTGCGCGGCATCGACGAGTACATGCGCGGAAGCGGCAAGCTGCTGCGGTCCGGGTTCAAGAAAATCTGGGGCCCTGGCCGCCACAAGGCCGGGGACAACACCTTCACCTACTTCCACGATCCCAACGGGAACACCATGGAATACACCACCGAGCTGGATTCGGTGGATGAGGATACCTGGCATCCAAGCATCTTTGACACGCGCGACCCCGAGACCTCCGACCAATGGGGAACCGGCGGCGACATGGACGAATTCATCGCCCGCGAAATGTTCAACGACCGCGACAAGGGCCTGTACGTGGCCCCACCGGTATAGCGGCAGCAGACAATGACTAATGGAGGATTCATGGAAGAGGCACGCGTGAACGGATTCATGCTGGGCACTTTCGAGGACGGCGGGGAGGAGTTTCCCGGTGTGGTCTTCGGCGACGACGTCGTTGACCTGCGCACAGTGGTGCCGGGAATCGGGCGGATCGGGGACCTGTTCGCTGACTGGGATGCGCACCTGGACGCCCTCGAGGCCATCGACCCGGCAGCGGCGGGCGCACGCCCGCTCGACGGGCTGCGGGTGCTGCCGCCGGTGCAGCCGGTGGGCACCATCATCGCCGCGGGGGCGAACTACCGTGAGCACGTCCTGCAGATGAGTGTGGCCCACAAGCTCGGCAAGGAAGGCGCCGATGCGGCGCAACTGGCCGCCGACGCCGCAGCCGAAATCGACGAGCGCGGCCGGACGGGCGACCCCTACGTCTGGACCGGGATCCCCTCGGCGGTCTGCGGCGCCTACGATGACGTGAAGTTGCCGGATGTCGGCGGAAACGTCGACTGGGAACTGGAGCTTGGCGTGGTCATCGGCCGCAGGGCGCACCGGGTCGCGGCCGAAGACGCTTTCGACTACGTGGCCGGGTATACGATCGTCAACGACATCACGGCGCGCACGCTCGTACCGCGCAACGACATCGCGATGATGGGCACCGACTGGTTCCGTGCCAAGAACCAGCCGACGTTCTTCCCCACCGGCCCCTACRTGGTGCCGAAGCGGTTCGTCCCGGATCCTGCGAAGCTCCGCATCYSCTTGAGCCTCAACGGCACGCTGATGCAGGATGCCTTGGCCGATGACCTGCTCTTCGACATCCCGAGCCTGATCGCCTACGCCTCCTCGGTGGCCGTGCTGCTGCCCGGCGATGTCCTCATCACCGGTTCGCCTGCGGGCAACGGTTCGCATTGGGGCMGTTACCTGAGGGACGGCGACGTGATGGAGGCGGAAATCTCTGGTCTCGGCATCCAGCGTTCAACGGTCCGTGGGCCTAGCGGGCAGTTGCCTCCCTGGTATGTGGATCGCCCGGACGCGGTCGCCGCGGCCGGCGGGGCCGCCCCGTGATCCTGCGTCAAAGCCACTTCGTTCCGCCGGTGTCCTATCTGCTGGCGGCCGAGCTGGGATTTCTGCGCGGTGTTGAGGTGCTGCCCACCCGGACGCCCTCGAGCGCGGAGCAGCTGCGGGCCCTGCTTGCCGGGGAGCAGGACATGGTGGTCACGGCTATCGACAACCTGTTCGAATGGACCCGGGCCGGCGCCGACKTGCGCCTGGTTGCCCAGGTCGAGCAGACCACGCMRCTGGGCATCTATGCAGGCGGTGACGTGGAATCCCTCGCGGACCTGGCCGGGTGCCGGTTCGCCGTGGACGCCCCCGACAACGGTTTCGCGCTCATCGCCAAGCACCTGCTACGGGACGCCGGCGTCGAGGTCGACTACGTGGTGGTGGGCGGCGTTCGCGAACGCTTGGACGCGCTGCTCGGCGGCCAAGTGGACGCGACCCTGCTCGGGCCGCCGTTCGACAAACTGGCCGAAAAGGCCGGGATGCGGCGCGTGGTGGACGTCAATGCCCTGCTGCCGGAACTGCCGGGCCAAGGCCTGGTGGTCCGCGCCGAGCTTCTCGCTTCCGCAGAGCTGGAACGCTACCTGGGCGCTTTGGTGCGCGGGGTGGCGGCCGGAGAGTCGATGACCGACGCGGAGGGAATCGAGTTGCTTGAACGCTGCGGCTACCAGGCGGCGGCCACGGCGGCCTGGGGCGCGCGCGCCCGCACGCTTGCGGTGGATCAGCGCGGACTTGGACTGCTGACCGGGATCCGTCGAAGCCTGGGCATGCTTCCGCCGGACATCGGGCTGGAGGAGCTCTGCGACGGCGAACCACTCCTGAGGGCCACCCGGGCCGCCACGGTCGGTAACTGAGCGTCACCCCCACGAACTTGTCTATTGCAACCCCACCAACCCAATGCGATACTGTACGTATCGTATGTTTGATGTCCAAAGGAGCAACCATGAAACTGGGACGTATAGCAGTGCCCACGCCCGACGGCGAGCAGATTCGACTCGTCGCGGCCCAGCCGGAGCAGGGCCGGGTTATTGACCTTGCCCGCGCCTATGCCTTGACGCTGCAGCGCAAGGCTGCCGAGCCCGAGCGCGCCCGGGCTCTCGCCCTGGCGGTGCTTCCCGGAAGCCTGGCGGCGGGAATCGGCGGAGGCGCCGTATTCCTGGACGCCGCACACGCTGCGCTTGCCGCGGCCGACGACGCTTCGCTTGCCATCGATGAGGTCTCGTGGCGGGCGGCGGTCGACGCCCCGGTCATTCGCGACGGGCTGACCTTCGAGCAGCACATCCAGAACTTCCACCGCATTGTCGCCAAGGCACAGCCGGCAAGGTCGATCTACGAGCGTCCGGGGTATTTCAAGGGCACTACGGCCATGTCCTATGGCCACAACCAGGTTCTGCCCTACCCCGACTTCACCGAAGCCCTCGACTGGGAACTCGAGGTCGGCTACGTCGTGGGCAAGTCCGGAAGCGACCTGACCCCGGACACGGCGCTGGACCACCTCTTTGGCATCACCGTCTTCAACGACTTCAGCGCACGCGATATCCAAGGCGCGGAAATGGCGATCGGCATGGGCCCGCAGAAGTGCAAGGACTTCGGCTACGGCATTGGCCCCTGGGTCACCACCATGGACGAAATCGATTCCATCGAGGGACTGCGCGGCCAGGTCCGCGTCAACGGGGAGGTGCTCTCCGACACCAAGGTCGAGGACTTTGTCTACACCCCCGCAGAGCTGCTGGCCTACGTCTCGATCTCCGACCGCCTGCAGCCGGGCGACATCATTGGATCGGGCACGATGGGCTTCGGCGCCGGCGTTGAAATCGGAAAGTTCCTGAAGCCCGGCGACGTCATTGAACTCGAGCTCGAAGGCGTCGGCACGTTGCGCACACCGATCTCCACCGAACGCCAGAAGGCTCCCTGGTGGCCCGAGCCGCGCACCTACCCGCACGAAGAATGGGTGGTCTGATGACCCGCCCCCCAGTACGCCGCATCGTCACCGGGCACGACGACCAGGGACGCGCCATCATCCTCTCGGACGGTGCCGCGCCCA
Source organism: Arthrobacter sp. 05T47 (assembly GCF_056395825.1). Taxonomy (NCBI): domain Bacteria; kingdom Bacillati; phylum Actinomycetota; class Actinomycetes; order Micrococcales; family Micrococcaceae; genus Arthrobacter; species Arthrobacter sp. 05T47. The sequence goes on from NZ_JBFTKG010000016.1 coordinate 34,985, forward strand.
ACCACTGGTCCTCGGAAGTGATTCCGGGATTCGGTGCCACCGTGCCCTGGCTGACCGCGGCCGGACGCATCGACCACGTCACCGACGCGGACCCGGCCGCGGCCGACGCCGAGATTCCCAGCTTCCCCGCTGCCGGCGAGACGATCCTGCGCATTGCAGACTTCCCGCCGGACGCCGTCTATCCGGACGAGGCGGGTTCGGTGATCTTTAGCGAGCTCGACGGGCACGACGAGGCCGAAGCAGGCGCCGAGCACAGCGGCTCCAAGCACTTCTGGTTCCATCGCACCGACTCGCTGGACTACGCTGTCGTGCTCGAGGGCGAGATCACGCTGCTGGTCGACGAGGGTGAGGCAACCATGCGCGCCGGCGACGTGGCCGTGCAACGCGCCACCAGCCACGCGTGGTCCAATCGCACCGACCGCACGGCCCGGGTCCTTTTTGTGTTGATCGGAACCGAGCCCCTCACAGCATCCCAGATCGCCGAGCGACGCAGGGAAGCTTCCCGGCCCTTGGAGAGCGCATGATCCTCAACGCCCACGCCGCAGACGGCGAAGTGATCTGGGAGCCCGACCTCGAACGCAGCGCGGAGACCGGCATCGGGCARTTCGCCGCCTTCCTGGGCCGGCAAGGCATTGATGTCAGTGCAGGCTACGACGAGCTCTGGCAGTGGTCGGTGGATGAGCCGGAACAGTTCTGGGAACTCTTTGCCCGGTTTGCGGGAGTCGAGTTCGGCGGTACGGCAGGACCGGTCTGCACCACTGACGCCATGCCGCACACGCGGTGGTTTCCGGGACGCACCCTCAATTTCGCCCGGCACCTGCTGCAGGGCCACGAAGGAATTGCGCTGGTGGGCATCGCCGAGGACGGGACGCGCGAAGAGGTCACCTGGGACGCGCTGAGGCGCGAGGTGGCATCCCTCGCCGCGCACCTTCGGGACCGCGGGGTGGGCCACGGGGACCGGGTCGTCGGAATCCTTCCGAATGTTGCCGAAGCCGTCGTCGGGCTGCTCGCCACTGCCACTATCGGTGCTATTTGGTCCGTCTGCGCCCCTGAGTTCGGCCCGGGTGCGATCGTTTCGCGGTTCGCCCAGCTCGGTCCAAAGGTCGTCATCGCCGCGCCGGGCTACCGGCTCGGCGGGAAAGACCGGGACCGCCRTGGGGAGCTGGGGGAGATCTTCGCTCAACTTCCCACCCTCGAGCACATCATCTGGGTGGGGCGGCATACATCTGTCCCGAGTGTCCCAACCCGGGTTCCGGCCGTGGACTGGGCCCAGGCCGTGGCCGAACCGGCGGAGCTCGTCTTCGAGGACGTCGAGTTCAGCCACCCGCTGTGGGTCCTGTTCTCCTCCGGGACAACGGGCATTCCCAAGGGCATCGTGCACGGGCACGGCGGGGCGCTTCTTGAGGAAATGAAGATGCTCCTCATCCACTCCGACCTGCGGCCCGGGGACCGCTATCTCAACGTGGCCTCTACGAGCTGGGTGCTGTGGAACGCGCTCGTCTCCGCACTGGGGGTGGGGGCGACGGCGGTACTCGTCGACGGAAACCCCACCTTCCCGTCCATCGACCGGGTGTGGCAGATTGCCGCAGCCGAGCAGGTCGCGGTCCTCGGTGTGGGTGCGGGATTTGTACATGCCTGCGCGAAGGCGGCTCTGGTACCGATGCGCGACCACGACCTGGACGCCCTGAATTCCCTTCAGGTCACTGGATCGCCGCTTTCGGCCGACGGTTATCGCTGGGTCTACGGCAATGTGGGTGACATCTGGTTGAGTTCGATGAGTGGTGGCACCGACATCGCCTCCATCTTCGTGGGAGGATCCCCGACATTGCCGGTCCATGTCGGCTACATCCAGGCTCCGGCCCTCGGAGTGCGCGTGGAGTCGTGGGATGAAGCCGGCAATCCCACCCGGGGCAAGGGCGAACTGGTAGTGACCAGGGCAATGCCCTCGATGCCGCTGAGCTTCTGGGGAGACGATGGCAGCAGGTACCACGAGAGCTACTTCGCGATGTACCCGGGGGTGTGGCGGCACGGGGACTACATCGAGTTCACGCACCGGGGCATCCTCATCCACGGCCGTTCCGACTCGACCCTCAACCGCAACGGGCTGCGGCTCGGTTCGGCAGACATCTACACGGTGGTCGAATCGCTGCCGGAAGTCGCCGAGGCCCTGGTTGTCGGTGCGGAACTGGGCACTGACTACTACATGCCGCTGTTCGTCCACCTGGCCGACGGTGCCAATCCGGACGTGACCCAAGAGGCGATCACAAGATCAATCCGTGAGAACCTCTCCGTCCGATACCTGCCTGACGAGATTGTCTTCATGCCCGGAATTCCGCATACCCGCACCGGAAAGAAGCTGGAAGTCCCCATCAAGCGGCTTCTGCAAGGAGCGCGGCTGGAAACGGTCGCGGATCTCGGGTCGGTGGATGATCCCGTGCTGTTGGAAGAATATGCCCGGTTTGCCCTTGAACGGCAGACGATATCACCGTAGGCGGCACCGCTACTGGCTTCCGACAGGTTCGGCCCGCCGTAATGGGTGGTGGGCGCCGGGAAGTATCGAGGATAAGACATCAAGCGACTCAACGGCTGGCTAAATACTGCTCACCCCGTCAAAGGAGAGACATTGGGAACCATGCCAACAGCAACACCTGTCAGTCAAAAAACCGCGGGCGCCATCGGCCACAGCCTCACTCTGATCCGGGGCGAGGTTGGAGAGACGGCAGACTGCATCAATGAACAGGAACTTGCTCACCTGGCCACCCATCTCACCACCGTTAACCGGGTGTTCGTTGCAGGGGCAGGCCGCAGTGGACTGGTTCTCAGGATGGCCGCTATGCGGCTGATGCATCTCGGCCTCACGGTCCACATCGCAGGGGACGCCACCACTCCTGCAATCCGCGCCGGGGACCTGCTGGTGGTGGCCTCTGGATCCGGAACAACCTCAAGCGTGGTGAAGGCGGCAGAAACTGCGGCAAAGGCCGGTGCAAAGGTGGCCGCATTCACTGCCAACACAAACTCCCCACTGGCTGCAGTATCCGACGTGCTCGTGGTTATCCCGGCCCCGCAGAAAACCGACCACCAATCGGGTGCGTCTCGGCAATATTCCGGAAGCCTCTTCGAACAGGTGCTATTCCTCGCCACCGAAGCGGTGTTCCAAGCCCTCTGGGAGGAAACCTGCATTTCTGCCGAACAGCTCTGGACCCGGCACGCCAATCTCGAATAGCAGGACTCAGGATGGCGACGACGGAGGCGACGACTGATGCAGCGGAAACACCCGTCAACAACTCACCCCTGAATTCCTTTTGCCCAACATTTCCTAAAGAAAGAGCCGATCATGAAACTCCAAGTTGCAATGGACCTCCTCACCGTCGAAGACGCCCTCGAATTGGCCGCCAAAGTAGCCGAATACGTGGACATCATCGAACTCGGAACACCCCTGATAAAGGCTGCAGGCCTCTCCGCTGTCACCGCCATCAAGAATGCCCACCCCGACAAAATCGTTTTCGCTGACATGAAGACCATGGACGCCGGAGAATTGGAGGCCGACATCGCCTTCAAAGCCGGCGCCGACCTGGTATCAGTCTTGGGCAGTGCAGACGACTCGACCATCGCCGGCGCCGTGAAAGCCGCCCGTGCGCACGGCAAAGGCATCGTTGTGGACCTCATTGGGATATCCAATAAAGTCTCCCGCGCCAAGGAAGCGCGTGCCCTTGGCGCCAAGTTCGTGGAATTCCACGCCGGCCTTGATGAGCAGTCACAGCCCGGCTATGACCTCAAGGGGCTCCTGGCCGCCGGCGAAGAAGCKCGCGTCCCCTTCTCAGTAGCCGGAGGAGTAAACCTCTCGACGATCAAMGCTGTCCAGCGGGCAGGGGCGGACGTGGCCGTAGCGGGCGGCTCAATCTACGGAGCCGCGGATCCCAGCCTGGCCGCCAAAGAACTGAAGGCCGCCATCATCTGACGCTTCCTTTCCATCACCTGCGGCGGCCGCACGTGCAAAACGTGCGGCCGCCGCATCCAACCCACTCACAAGGWACCGGAGGGACAAAAAGTGAGTATGCGATGAATGCTGGAGCCACGCTTCAGCCACGGCCCACCCAGCGGCCCATCCACCAGTGGGAATACCTGAGCCCAGGCGACGGCGTCGAGGTGTGTCTGGGGGATCTCCAGTACGCCGGATGGGTAGACGCGGTCGGAGACCGCGGGCATCTGATTTGGGTGATCGAGAACGGAACGGCTGACCGCCGGCTGTTCCTGCGCGGGGATGGCGTCACACTATGTCCCATCTGACGCTACTCCCCAACCCGAATCCGACCAGATCCGCGGTACACGATCAAAGCCCTTCCCTCCCGGAATATTCGGAAGAGTGGCGCGAGGTGTCCACTGCTGACCCAAATCTTGTCGACAAGTTACTGAACGAGGCTGAGTCGTCGCTCGTCGAAGTGGCTCTGAGCCGCCGGCCCGCCGGCATTTTGGTCACCCGCCATCACGCAGGCCGGTACGTTCTAGAACTCAGTGAAGAAGTGCCGTTCGGGGAATCCCGGGAGCGGTCCGCCTGGTAAGAGAGCGTTCCTGCTTCCGGAACCACGTGGTCATTATCCAGGCGTCCACTCGAGAGCCAGCACGCAACGCAGCCTGATCCTAGGAGCAGACCGGCGAGCACTGTTGGGGCCCAGAAGAAACCGCACCTTCGGGCTGATAGCCGCCAGCCAGAACCTCGGCGCCCTTGACGCAGCGCGGGGGAGCAGATGGGCCAGCAGGCAACGGGCGGGCCACCGACACCCACACCCGCCCAGACAGGATCAGGAATTGCTTTCGAATTCATCGATCGTTATGCGCCCGCCGAGACGTGGAATTCGTCCTCGCGGCGGGCAGGGCGTTTGAGGATCTCGCTGCGATAGCGCGCAAACGGGAGGACTGGGCCACCAAGCGATCAAGCCACCCAATAGACGCACGCCCTTCGAGAAGGTCTCGAATCGATGTCGGTGATTACCCCTGGGAGGTCGGCTGACTGATGCTGAGGACGTCTCCAAACTTCGCCGGGCTCGAGCCCGCGCAGAGGATCTCACTGTTGAGTCCGTCCAGGAATGGGGCGGGCGCCGACCCTTGCTCGTGATTCTTGTGGCACCCGGCGGTCGCTATTCGGGTTCAATGGCGTCCAGGACCTCGACTGCATATTGGATGACAGCCAGTGCCCGGGCAGTCAGCATCGTTTCTTTGGGCCAAACTGCAACAACAGAGGTCTGGCCGGCGCGGGGACGAAGGTGCCTGGTCACGAGTCCCTTGCCCTCGCTGGAAACCGGGATCTGATTCGGCCGCGACATCAAGAGGCTGTAGCCGAGCCCCCGCCCGACCATCGCCCGGACAAGATCAATTTGCGGGACTACTGCACCCACGTTTGGCTTGAGCCCACGCTGAGCGAACATCAACTGCGTATATTCCGTACTGGGGGCCGTGTTGAGCATGATGAGTGGCTTGGCCGACAGATCAGCGAGATCCACATCATCTTCTTCAGCAAGTGAATCGTTGGCCCCCAGAACGGCCATGACTTCGGTCTTGTAGATGACCCTGCGCTCAACGTCCGCTGGCAAGCCAATGTCATAGACGATGGCCGTGTCCAGGGTTCCATCTTCAAGCGCCGGCAACAGGTCAGAGTGGTCCCCTACCGTGATGCTGATTTCGACCTTGGGGTGCAGGCTCGCCACGCCCTCAAGCACGGCGGGCAGGACGTTGCTTGCCAGGCCCGTATAGCAGCCCAGCGACACCGGCCCCTTCAGCTCGCCGCGGATCTCACCCAATCCTTCTGCCAGCGCACTGGCCTCTCGAAGCAGCTCCCTGGCCCGCTTCGCGAAGTGGCGCCCAGTCGGCGTCAGGTGCATGCCCCGGGCCTTCCTCCGGATGCACAGTTGTTCCCCCAACGCTGCCTCCAGCTCGCTGACGGCATGCGAAAGCGCGGATTCGGAGATGTGAAGCTGTTGCGCCGCGGATCCCAGGGTGGTGTGTTCCGGCAGCGCGGCGAAGAGCTCGAGCTGACGAAACGTGAATTTCGGCACGAAAATCACTTCTCCTAAAGAATCGAAATACTTCCGCTGATATTCGCAGTTTACTAGAGAAATAKTGCCTGTGACACTGATTACACAAAGAAGTGCCAGCAGGACCGGCTACACAACGACGTGCCAGTAGGAGTAAGACAACAATGACGACACCAGCCGCACAGTGCCCCTACCACGGGAACTCGGAGACCCGAAGCGATGACGCGGCCTCGGTGCCCGGCAGCAGCGATCAAGCTCGCACCACCGCTTCGCAGGACGCCGTCGACTACGCCGTGGCTGACTGGGTTGACGTGGCTGAACTTGCATCGAATCCCTACCCGACCTATGCCCGGCTGCGGGCAGAGTCGCCGGTCGCCTGGGTTCCGCAGCTTAACAAGTTCCTCGTCACCAACTACGCCGGCTGCCACACGGTGGAACAGGACCAGGAGATCTTCAGCGCCAACGTTTCCGGCGCCACGATGACCCGGGCCATCGGTGCCCAGCCGATGCTGCGCAAGGATGATCCGGAGCATTCAGTAGACCGGGCACCGGTAAATCCTGTGCTTCGTCCCAAGTCCATCAAGGAAGTCTGGGGCCCGGTCTTTGAGCGCAACGCCGAAACCTACCTTGAGAATGTCGCCGAGCTTGGCCCAGAGGAGGCGGACCTCAACCGSGACTATGCCGCCCCTGTGGCCTCGCAGAACCTCATCGACCTGCTGGGGCTGAAGGATGTATCAGTGGAGCAGGTCCGCCGCTGGTCCCACGACTTCATCGCGGGCATGGGCAACGTYCTGGACGATCAGTCGATCTGGGACCGGTGTGACGCTTCGACCGCGGAGGCCGATGCTTTACTCAAGGAACTGATCCCCTACTACCGGCAGAATCCGGATGCCTCGATGGTGTCCGCGTTCGCAAACAGCGGGCTGCCAACATCCAACGTTGCAGCGAATGTCAAGCTGACCATCTCCGGCGGAATGAACGAGCCCCAACACATGGTCACCAACATGGTCTGGGCCCTCAGCAACCACCACGAACAGCGGGCGCAGGTCCTCGCCGACCCCTCGTTGTGGGCGTCGGTGTTTGACGAAGCCGTCAGGTGGCAATCACCGATCGGCATGTACCCGCGCCAAACGACCCGGGAAACCGTCCTGGAAGGGGTCCGGATCCCCGCAGGCGCCGGGATCGGCGTTGTCGTTGCATCCGCCAACCACGACGCCGCCCACTTCGGCGCCTCTGCAGCAGACTTTGATATCCACCGGCCAAAGCGCCCCCACCTCGCTTTCGGCAGCGGCGTCCACCTCTGCGCCGGGCACTGGGCCGCAAAGACCTCCATCGGTCAGATTGCCGTACCGATGGCCTACAAGGGCTTCCCAGGGCTTCGCGTAGACGAACGGCGGAATGAAAGCTGGGACGGCTGGGTCTTCCGCGGCCTGACCAGCCTTCCCGTCACCTGGAACTAAGAGCACCCCGAATACAAGGAGCAACGATGCCCACCGTCACCTACACCCAGCCAAACGGCACCCAGCAAACCCTCCAGGTCGAGGAAGGCACAACRCTGATGCGCGCCGCCGTCAGCAACGGCATTGACGGCATCATCGGCGAGTGCGGAGGGCAGGCCATGTGCGCCACATGCCACGTCTACGTGCGGCCGGAATATGCCGAGGCGCTGCCCGAGATCAGCGACGACGAAGACGAAATGCTCGACTGCGCCACCGCGGAGCGGATGGACAGCTCACGGCTGGGCTGCCAGATCAAAATCGACGCAGAACTCACAGGGATTGTCGTCGACATCCCTGCCGGCCAACTCTAGAAGCGGGGCAATGACATGAGCGTTGTCATCATTGGCGGCGGACAGGCCGGCCTACAGGTCGCCGATACATTGCGGACCGAGGGGTACGGGGGCGAGATCCATGTGATCGCCGAGGAATCCGGACTGCCCTACCAGCGCCCGCCGCTGTCCAAGGACTACCTGGCCCCGGGCCAGGAGCCGGCTCCCTTGCCGCTGCGCGGAGCTTCCTTTTTCGTGGACAAGAACGTCACACTCCATGAAGGCGCCCAGGCACTCGCCATCGACCGGGCGGAACGGAAGGTCAAGCTCACCGAAGGTTCACTCGACTACGACCACCTCGTCTTCGCGACCGGTGCCCGAAACAGGATGCTGAACTGCCCGGGCGCATCCCTGTCCGGCATCCATGGACTGAAAACCCTGACAGATGCAGAAGCGCTGCACACGGCGCTGCCCACCGCCCGCAATATCGTCATCATCGGTGCCGGATTCATCGGACTGGAATTCGCCGCCGCCGCCCTGGCCCACGGATGCGACGTGACCGTACTGGAATTCGCGCCTCGCCCGATGGGACGTGCACTGACCCCCGTCATGGGTGAGTGGTTCGCAGCCGCCCACCGTTCACAAGGCGTCGACCTGCGCCTCGGCGAAGGCATTGACCGCTTCGAGCCCGGCGCGGATGGCCGCGTCGGAGCCGCAGTGTCCACCACAGGGGCTTCCTATCCTGCTGATCTGGTCCTCGTGGGCATCGGCGTTCAGCCCAACGACACCCTGGCCTCGGACGCCGGCCTCGAAACCAGCAACGGCATCGTTGTCGATGAAACGCTGCGCACAGCGGACCCTGCCGTTCTGGCGATCGGCGACTGCGCCAGTTTCCCCAGCGCACACGCCCAGGTCCGTCTGCGTCTGGAGTCGGTCCAGAATGCCACCGATCAGGCCCGTCATGCCGCACGCACGGTCCTAGGGGCTAACCACCCGTACACGGAGCTGCCTTGGTTCTGGTCCACACAGGGCCCATACCGGCTGCAGATGGCAGGGCTCGCACGACCCGATGACGACACGCTGGTCCTGGGTGATCAGGCGGCAGCTAAGTTCTCCGTCCTCTGCTTCAGGGACGGCGTCCTCACGGCTGTGGAATCGGTCAACGCGCCCGCGGACCATATGGCCGCCCGCAAACTACTCGCCGCCGGCACGGGCATCACCCRCGACCAGGCAGAAACCGAGGGGTTCACCCTGAAGGCTGTCGCAAGCACCCAGTTAGTCCCAGTAGTCGCCTGACAGGGATTACCCGTCTCCGCCCCGACAAATCCCCCCGTGATCATGGTGATGATCCCGATTTCARGGGAGAMGAATTTTGTCAGCACAAAGAAGTGCCGCGCCCCTGTGATGTGGGCGCCGCTCGTGGCCGCAATGAGTTGAACTGGCTGWTTTCGGGGGTGTGTACATTGTGCACATTTTGGGTGTCGGATCGGGCCTCAGCGACCCGTCATGAAACCCCCGGGCTWRGGTCTCAGAGCTTTTCGCCGTTGGGTGCCGCCACCAAGAAGGAGACGAGGCAGGCTGCGGCYGCAATGCCGACGGAAACCCACAACGCGGGAGCATAGCCGACGGAAGCCGCCTGGGCGGCGAATGGTTGCACAAGCACGACGCCGAGACCGGCGCCAGTGCCGAAACTGGCACCATTAAGGCCGGGCAGTGCCGCGGGGGCCTCCCTGGGRGACAACACGACAGAGAGCCCGTTAAGACTTGTAAAGAGAAAGCCTGTGTAGGAAATGCCAAGGGCGGCAACAGCGAAAATAATCACAAAGAGATTGTCGGAGAAWGCCGCTGCGACAATGCCGAAGGCCAGACTGAAGCCTGCTCCGAGCCGCAGGGTTAGGAGCCACCCGCGGCGGTCGGCGATCCAACCGGCCAGGGGGGCAGTGCAAACGCCGAGCAGAGCTGGCGGGGCCAGGAACAGCAAGGCCGCAAGGGAGGGATTTAGTCCGAAGCCATGTTGGAGGTCCTGGCTAAGAACCACCACGGTGAAATTAAGCATGGCGAACATGCCGGCGAGGGCGAGCAGGCTGGTAGCGATAACRGGCCAGAACTGCCGGGAACGCAGGTAGTGGACGGCGATAAGGGGGTGCCTGCGCCTCTTTTCTATAGCCCAGAAAGCCGCGAAAGTGACCACTGTTCCGACAAGAAGTGCCAGTGAGATMGGAGACGTCCATCCCGCGGAGGAACCTTCAGAAACGAAATATGTCAGGAATATCAGGAACACGGAGAGGGAGCCGGCACCCGACCAATCCATGCTGCCGCTCACGCCTTGAGGCCGGCCTTGAGGGACAACCTTTAGGATGCACACGGCAGCGATTGCTGCCACGACCAGCACCACGACGAAAATTGATCTGAAGCCGAGGGCTTCGGTCAGGAGTCCACCGGCSAAGCCGTCCAGACCGCCGACTCCACCGCTGATCGCTGCCACAATACCCAGCGATACCCCAAAGACTCTCGCGTTCAGGTTTTCGTTGAGGACGATGTAGGCCAGGGTGAACATGGCGCCGCCTGCTCCCTGCAGGATTCTTCCCATAACGAGCAGGGGCAACGTCGGAGCCACTATGCCCAGGATGGTGCCGGCAACAACGGTGCCGAGGGCTACAAGCATGGCGGCACGGCGACCGATAAAGTCGCTCCAACGTCCGATGACGGGCACTGCAATTGCGGCGGAGAGAAAGAACATCGATTGAAGGGGTGCCGCGCCGGCCGGTCCCTCACCGAAGGCGGCGGCCATCTGAGGAAGTGCCGGCGTGACCATGCTGGCGGTCAGCTGAAAGGTCACCGTGGCCACGATCAGGGTAGAAATCAACCTTGTCGCACGCCAGCCGTCGATCTTATGTTGTTCAGAACTTGTGCTGGGATCTGTGGTTGAGATGTTCACATAAAACTCCTTTGTGATGCCGGGGATCCGGCGTGCGGCAGCAAGCCGCTGAATATTGTGATGTCGGGACCTACCTGAAAAAATTGGCACCACGAGTGGGCAAGCGCCCTGAGAGCATGCCCTTGTTCTAGGAACACCAGCTTCAAGTCCGGAAGTTTTGCCTGCTCCACGGAGTTGGTCGCTCAAGAAGTTAGCGTCTCCCAGAACCGCCGGGACTGGGCGGTGATGTGGTAGGGGATAACAGCTGCCGCCGCGGATTCTGTCGGCGCGGTGACGTTWCTGCTCGCGTCCGGAAAACTTGATCGGGGATGACAGTGTGATCTGTGATCCGATGAGCGGCGATAGYCTGAAGCTTGCCGGCAGATAGTCGGTATAGTCCTTGAACGGTGCTTGTGTCAGCCAAGCCCCTGCTATCCATATCTGCKCTGGACTCGGACCTGTGAAGGCAGCCCTTCGGGAGAGCGCCTACCACATCGGTGCCGGTATTTGCATGGCYGAGCAGACCGGTCAGTTCGGATGAAGCACGCGCAACGGGTCTTCGTGGTTACCCATCACGAACGCTCAGACGTTGCCACGGCTTAGGATGCTCGCCGTCGCGAACGGCTCTGCCTTAGACGGTCTTTCTCGACTGGTCCACGAGTTGACCTTCGTGCACGTAGGATTCATATGCTTCGCTGAGATCGACATACTTGCGAAAATTCCGGAGGTCAGACAACTGGTTGTTACGAACGCGAGCAACGAAGTCAGTATTCGCGATTTGCGCCCGGCCTACGCCAATAAAGTCGAAGTCAGCTGCTGTGAGGCCGCGTCGGACCCGAGCCAGGTCCTGCTCGACCTGAAGCTCGGGTTCCTGATCATCGAAAATGTCCTGGGCGAGATCCGTACTTAGGCCGACACTGCCGATGGCGATGACCGGGACGGTAGTCATGGTCTTCACCCACGAAGCCAGGCTGCGCTCTGGGTCTAATTCAGGCCATGCTGGGGCATCAAACCGGCGTGTGGATACGTGGAACAGGTTCACTCCGGCTCGCTCAAGGCGCTGGATGAATGGACGGAGGTCATCTGGATGATCAGCGATCCTGGCACCGTAGTCCACTTCCTTCCACTGTGAGAACCGGAATGAAATTATGAAGTCTGCCCCTGTTGCCTCACGAATGGCAGCTACGATCTCCTCAGGAAAGCGTGCGCGCTCGACTAAGGTCGCCCCGCCATATTCATCTTCGCGCTTATTCGTTTCATGCCAAAGAAAGAGGTCCAATAGGTATCCGTGGGCGCCATGGACTTCGATGCCGTCCGCTCCTACCTCTTGGGCGATAATGGCGCTCTGCACATATGCTGCCTTTGTGTCTTCGAGGTCCTGACTGGTCATTGCTAAGCCGTTAATGCGACCCTCCTGAACTAAGCCGGAGGGGCTTAGTGAGGGGTAATTCGGAAAAGGATTTGGGATTCCATCGACTACTAGCCGCAAAGCGCCGGGATGCCATAGTTGCATAAGAAATACCGCGCCTGTTGCCGTTACGGCCTTCGCGACGCGACGCCAACCCTCTGCGGTCTCTTGGCCGATGATGCCGAAAACGGGCTGCCAGTAGGCCGCAGGATGATCTGGTGCTGCCCCTTCGGCGATTATTAGACCTGCGCCATCTTCGGCACACTTTCGCAGGGTATCTGCCATGCCAAGGGTCGGCGCATAATCACGCGTTTTCCGTTGCATCGCTGGCAGTACAAAACGATTACGAATCCATTTCTTATTTACCAGTAACGGTGAGAATAGTGGATCCGGATTACATTTTTCTGACATTTATGGCACCTCTCCGTTGAGTGTGGCTCGAATTCCTCACACTTTACTCACGGCTTCATTGGTCCACAATTAGGCACATTTTTGTTCCCATGCGATGCAAGACTGTTTTTGAAGCAGCTCCCACCCCTGTTCCTCTGCTCGCCTACCGGAGGTTATGTCCTCTACTTGCAGGTCAGCGGGGCGGGTCGTCCCATGGCTGCATGTCTGGACAGGCCGGTTTTTAGGCCGCCAAATGCAAACACTGCTTTGTAACGGAGACCTTGGGGGTGGTCCAGCACCATCGCGTGCCGGACCCCGCGTGAGTCAGACAGACGGGCTCCGTTTAATCGCGCTGCACCTACGTTTGGCCGTGTGATGAACTATTCTTTCGGCCTACCAGTCCCGCCCCGGCCGGACCAGACATCAGCGATGCAATTTGAGTGCGTGAGTTGAAACCAAGTTTCGCCAAAATACGCTCAATATGCCCTCCAACCGTTCGGGGTGACACCACGAGTTGGGCTGCGATCTCCTTATTGCTGAGCCCCTGGGAAACCAGGCCGGCGATTTGAGCTTCTCGCTGAGTGAGCGCGGTACCTCCATGCTTCCCATAGCCGTCTGGGGTCTCAGCCGTGCCGTTACGGCGCTTGGTACTTACTTTCGTGAGGCCGGGCTGTGGGGTACCTGTCGAGGCGTACCCTGTGCGGGCTGCGCCTAGTGCAAGCTCGATGGCTTGCTCCTGAGAGGGTTCAGGGCGGGCAGTGAGGACCTTGAATTCCCTTTCCCCGAGCTCGCGTCGCACCTTGGTCGCCATCTGCTCGAAGTCCTTCTCCAGAGGGCCGAACGCCGAGATAGTGGTTCCTATCCCACTCCATACGGCCCGGGCTGCATGGTAGAGAACGGCTGCGGATTCGTAGTGTCCGCCCGAGGCAGCTGTCCAGGACATTTGTTCAATTGTCAGAGCGATGCAAAGGCCGTCGGGGAAGTCTCGTTGTATTTCGAGTGCTGCGATCTGTGATTGCCTCGCCGCATCCAGTTCCCCAACGTGCCACTGGCACAGCCCCATCACGGCATCAGCGTAGGCATGGGCCCATCGTTCTCCGTAACTATCGCTTACCTTCAAGACCTCCCGGCAGGTGGCCAGGGCATCCCCGGTGCGACCGGCGTACATTTGAGTCCAAGCCAGCAGAAATAAGGCGTAGAGGGCCGACGCCGTATCGCCCACTTGGCGGTGAACGCCGACAGCTGCGGTAAAAAGCCCCATGGCGCGGTCCAAGTGATCGTCGAATACCTCACAAAGGGCCTCCCAATGATCTGCATGGGCCGCCAGTGCCCTGTCGTTGAGGCTCTCTGCGATCAGCCGGCATTCGGCAACATGCTCCCGCGCTTGTTCCCTGTCACCCTGCACGAKGCAGATCCAGGCTCCAACCCACAGTGCGGCTCCTCGTTCAGGGCTCGGTTCGGTTGCTAACTTAAGTAGGCGGTCCAGCCATCGCCTGCCCTCGGCAAGGTTCCCGCCGGCCGTCCAGTGGTACCTGAGCAGGGCGGCGAGGTGCAGCCCCGCGCGTTCCTCCCCCGGAGTCGAGGCCGACCACTCCAGCGCAGACACAAGGTTCGGATGGTCACGCCGCGCCGCCATCAGTCGTTCGGCCTGGTGCGGGCCGCACCAATTCTTCACTGTGGCAGCCGCCCGGGTCAGGTAGTGGTCACGCTGGCGGCGCCGCATGTCCGTGGACTCCCCGACTGATTCGAGAAGCTCAGCACCATACTCGCGGAAGGTCATGAGCTGGCGGTACCGAACCCGGACGCTGCCTCCTGTTTGGGTGCCGTAAACGTTCTCGGCGACGACAAGCGACTTAGCGACAAGGTGGTCAATCAGATCGAGCACGCCTTCGCGTGTCAGCTGGCCAAACCCGCAAACCTCTTCGGCAGCCTCTACCTCGAAGCCGCCCGGGAAGACTGAGAGGCGCGCCCACAGCAGCCGCTCATCTGAACTGCAGAGTTCGTGGCTCCAATCGATCAGTGCCCTGAGGGTCTGCTGCCTTGGTAATGCCGCGCGGCTGCCGCCAGTCAGAATATCGAACCGCTTGTCAAGCCGCTCGATGAGTTGAACAACTGACACTGAACGCAGCCGGGTCGCTGCAAGTTCGATCGCCAAAGGGATCCCGTCCAGTCTCTGGCACAGTTGTGCCACAGCCAGCCGATTAGYCTCGGTAACTTCGAAGGTAGGATCCACGCTACGAGCCCGGTCTATGAGCAGGCGGACAGCGTCGAAGGACTCGATTGTCATACCTTCCGCGGCTGTATGGACGGGAGCTGCAAGAGGAGGCACGTTGTAGACCTGCTCCCCGAAGATGCCCAGAGGCTCCCGGCTCGTGGCCACAATCCTCAATCTCGCAGCTCGATCAAGGAGTCGGGCGGCCAGGACGGACACTGCATCGAGTAGATGCTCGCAGTTATCGAGAACGAGAAGGAGATGCCGGTCCTGGACATAGTCTGCGATCCTCTGCAGGGATGACCGGTTGGACTGGTCCGGCAGCCGCAGTGCAGCGGCTATGTGAGRTCCAACCATTGCGCCGTCCTCCACCTCGGCGAGCTCCACGATGAAGACACCATCGCTGAATGCCTTGCGGACCCGAGAAACCARCTCCAGCGCCAGACGCGTCTTACCGACGCCRCCAGGACCCGCCAGAGTCAGAAGCCGGGAGCGTGACATCAGCTCACGGGCTTCAGTTAGCTCGCGACGCCGTCCGATGAAGCTCGTCAGATGATGGCCGTCGTGTGAACGGCCGACAAGTGCGTCGGTACTCATGTTCCTCCTGTGATGCACAAAACAATACAGGTATCAGATGGGGTCATCTGACCCGTTTCTGCTCCACCGAAAAAGACCACACTGGAAGCAGTTGCAAGGATGCAACAGCGGCCTCGATGGAAAGACTGATGAAACACATAGGGACCCTTAAGCGCCAATGCCCACGCCGAGTACACCTCCCAGCGGCGGTATGCCACACAGCACGGGCACATTGCGGGAAAGATGCAACCCGCTCTCACCAGGTAACCACGGGTTACTGTCATGCAGCACACGTCTGGCCCTACGGAGCACATTCCCATGCTGCGGAAGTGCCTGAAGGTTGTGGCAGGCACTCGGCTTATCGCTGAGCTCAGTTCCGGGACGTCGCCGGCTGATCATGACAGCGACGACGTCCATGGCCAATGCACTCGAAGCCAGTTCGCGCCGAAGACATGAACAGGGAGAGATCCTTGMAGGCCCCTGGTCGGAGTCGCGTGAGCGCTGAACCTYGAATTATCGATCACCTATAAATGTCTCCCGCATCGGGGCACTTGTGCGATGTGTTCATCATCCGCGAACTGGTTAGGCGTCCCCACGTCCGGCGACAGCAGCGCGAACAACAGGACCGGCCCGATCCACGTAAAACGACCGAAGCCGCTGCTCGTGCCGCCATCTAATTCCTCGGACCGCTTTGTCCCCAAATTTTTCTACGAGCTAGGAGAACCCATGTCAGTCACTATTGAGCGACCAAATGAAGTCGATCGAATGCGCTTCTTCATCAACGGAGAGTGGGCCGAACCCAGCACTGTCCGCATCCAGCACCAGATAGAGGCGGCCACAGGCGAGGTCATCGGTGCCGCAGCGTTAGGCTCGGAAGCCGATATTGATGCGGCCGTAAAGGCTGCGCGGGGTGCCCTCGATAACGGTCCCTGGGGCAGGTCAACCGCCGCCGAACGGGCCGCAACGCTYCGCAAATTTGCCGAGGCGCTCGAACGCCGTGCCACTGATACGTCAAAGCTCGTCAGCAGGGAAAACGGCATGCCCATCGGGTTGTCGCAGATGCTCAATGGCGGTGCCCCCTCCGCCCTTCTGAGAATCTATGCCGATGTAATAGAAGCCCTCCCTTTGGAAGAGGTACGTCCAAGCCAGGCAGGTTCAACAATCGTCCGTCGCGAACCAGTGGGCGTGGTCGGTGCCATAGCACCCTGGAACTTCCCGCAGGCATTGGCGATGTTCAAGATTGCCCCTGCCCTGGCCGCCGGCTGCACTGTCGTTCTCAAACCATCCCCGGAAACCGCGCTGGACTCTTATGTATTTGCTGAGGCCGCCCGGGAGGCAGGACTGCCCGACGGGGTGCTCAACATTGTCCTCGGCGATCGTGATGCCGGCGCCGCACTCGTTTCACACCCACTCGTTGACAAGATCGCATTCACCGGATCAACCGAAGCGGGCAGGATCATCGGCGCRGAATGCGGACGCCTTATCCGCCGCTGCACACTCGAACTCGGTGGAAAATCGGCAGCCGTTTTCCTCGAGGACGGCAGTATCGAGACCTTCCTGTCCGGGCTGGACAATGCCTCKTTCCTGAACAACAGCCAGACGTGCACCACCCAATCCCGCATCCTGATCGCGCGTTCCCGGTATGAGGAGGTTGTGGATGCCGTTGCCAGTTTYGCCGACTCGTACAAGCTCGGGAACCCTCTTGATCCATCCGTAACAATGGGCCCGATGGCCACCCAAGGGCACCTCGAACGGGTTTTGGGCCATATCGAAACAGCGAAAAGTTCCACTGCTCGGCTCGTTGCTGGCGGCGGGCGCCCGGCCGCGTTGGACCGAGGTTGGTTTGTCCAGCCCACCGTGTTCGCCGACGTTGACAACAATGACCGTCTCGCTCGGGAGGAAGTCTTTGGGCCGGTTATGGCGCTCATCCCGTTCGATGATGACGAGGATGCCGTGCGAATGGCCAATGACAGCAACTATGGCCTCGGCGGGTCAGTGTGGAGCGCCGACGAAGATCGGGCGTTGTCGGTCGCACGAAGGGTGCGCACCGGGACGATCGGCCTGAATTACTACACCCTTGACCTCGGTGCCCCCTTCGGTGGATTCAAAGACTCCGGCATTGGCCGGGAGCTGGGCCCGGAAGGGATCAACGCCTACCTCGAATACAAATCGATCTATGGCTCTTCCAAGTACCTGTCTGCCTGAACAGCATCCATCAAATACCTGTCGTGCGCTACGGGCACAAGGTCCACTAAGGGAGTTCGAATCTTGATGACAAATCCGACCARAGTTGTCGACGCCTACTTTGCGGGAGTGAAAGCCGGGGACGCCAGCGCCGTTGCAGCACTGTTTGCACCTGATGCCCTGCTGATCAACGCCAAAGGAACCATCCGGGGCGCAGACGCAATAAAGACGATGTACGAAAACGGACTAGCTCCAGGGGCGATGACGCCAAGCCCACGGCCGCCAGTGGTGAACGGCGACCACGTCGCTGTCGAAATAGAGCTGGATGCGAACGGGGTTCCTCTCAAACTCGGCGATTTTTTCACGATTAAAGACGGCAAGATCCAGACTTTGACCATTTACAGCCTCACCCCCACCGACGCCAKCCTGTTCGACAAGGTGGGAGTGGACCCGGCCCAGTAACCGGAGGCGGACACACGCTTTCACTGGAAACCAGCAGGTCCAGCTGCCGATACCTTCCAAAGCAGTTTCAGCAACATTGATGAGGAGAACACATGAAGGTCGCAATTTTCGGCCCTGAACGCAAAGTTGGCATCATACGGAGCGAATCCGTGGTCGATGTCAATGCCACCTATGCAAAGTATCTTGCAGAGACAACCGGGGCGGCGCGGGCGCAGGCACAAGCCGACCTTGTGGTCCCGCATGAGCTAAGTGCTTTCATCTCGGAGGGAACGCGGGCCCTTGAGGAAGCACAAACCGCCGTGGAGTATCTATGGTCCGCAGCAGAGGACGACCGCGGTCTGCTGGGCGAGCAGCTCTGCTTCAAGTTGGGCGAGGTGGAACTTCACCCCCCGGTCGCCAAGGAGGCCCGTATTTTCTGCGCCTTGGCGAACTTTTACGACCACATGGAAGCGGCGAGCAAAAACAGCTCGGCCGGAGACACTTCTGAAGTCCTGGAGCGTCTTGTCAAGGGCGGGCCGAAGTACTTCCTCAAGGATCACCGCGCGGTTTCCGCTGACGGACAAGAAGTACGCTATCCCGAGCGGACAAAGCGCCTGGATTACGAGGCGGAAGTTGCCATCATAATTGGCAAGCGCGGGCGGGACATCCGCAGTAATGATGCCCTCCCGTATATCTGGGGTTACACCCTGCACAATGACTGGTCAGTCCGAGACAACGTCTCTTTCGGTCCCGACTTCATGCACTCAAAGAATTTTGATACCTCCGCCACCATTGGTCCTTGGATTGTGGTGGGGGAAGAGCTCGACCCTCAGAACATCCCGATCGAGTGCCGTGTCAACGGCGAGATCAGGCAGAGCGGCAATACGAAATCGATGGTGCACGATTTCGCTGCGTTTATCCAGCATTTGTCGGCGGACACCACACTGTATCCCGGTGATCTTGTCAGCAGCGGCACGCCGAAGGGGACAGCTATCGATTCCAGCCAACAGCAGCCGGACGGATCTCACCCGGAAACACTGTTCGTAAAGCCGGGCGACGTAGTCGAAGTGTCCTCAAGCCTCATCGGGACTCTCCGGAACCAGGTCGTCAAGGCGGCCAACTAAATCTTCAGTTCACGCGAAGTGCCGGCACGCGCAGGCAAGCCGACGTGACCCCTACAGATGAAGRAAGACAAGAAATGACCCAGAAGAAACAACATTCGGTCGGCGGCGTCCTCTACGACCGACCATTCAAAATCCGCCGTCTCAACCACTTCGGCATCAGCGTGGAGGACACCGGCGCCTCGCTCTCGTACTACACCGAGCTCCTGGGGTTTTATCAGGCGGATGCCCTCGACCTTCAGAAGTACGACCCGGGAGTGTGGCTGGACGGTCTGTCTGACACGAACATCTATTTCCTGCGCCACAACAGCGATCACCACACGTTCGTCCTGATGCCGCGGCCCTGGGTTGAGCACATGGACTCTCCGGCACGTGGCGACCTCACCATCAACCAGATCACCTGGCAGGTAGGGAGTCTCCGCGAAGTTGTCGAGGCCCGCCTGTGGCTCGAGTCGTTGGGCAACAAAATTGAGCGGTACGGTCGTGACCCGGGTTCCAACTGGCACACATACTTTCCCGATCCCACCGGACATACCAATGAACTGGAATACGGGATCGAACAGGTCGGCTGGGACGGTCGTAGCAAACCTGAAGTCCTGTGGCCCTGGGCCAACGAGCACCCCTCACTGCCAACCAGCTCGGAGGCAACCGAGCTGGTTGCCGCTGAATCTGACGGAGTCGATCTGACTTCCGGCYACCGCTGGATGGACGARCTGCCCAAGACCTTTGACGTCGGCGGCGTCCTGCTTTCTCGTCCGTTCAAACCCGTTCGCATCGGCCCTGTCAGCATCTTCGTTGAAGACGTGGCGGCTGCTGAGCGGTTCTATACAGAGCGGCTGGGCCTGGTCAAAAGCGAAGAGACCACCGTCGAGGGACACCGGGTCGTGTTCCTGCGCGCCAACACGGAACACCACAGCCTCGGTTTATTTCCGCTGGAACTCCGCAAGGTGTTGGGGGTCAGCGAACATAGCACCTTGCTGGCCTTCGGCATCCAGCTAGGCTCCTACGAACAGCTCCGAGCAGCGCGAACTTTTCTCGAAGAGCGCGGAGTGAAACTCATTGACCTGCCACAGGAAGTCCACCCGGGCATCGACTACGTCATCCATGCAGTCGATCCGGACGGGCATGCCATGCAGCTGTACTACTACATGGAACAGATTGGATGGGACGGCCAGGCCAAGCCGGYGGCCCAACGGCGGACCGTGGACCCAGACAATTGGCCCGAGGCACTGGAGCCGTTATCCGACACATACGCGGGAGAGACGTTCTGGGGACCCCTCGGATAGGCCTTCAAGGCATCCTTGCGYTGCTGCGCCAGCAAGGCGCGGCTGAAAACCTGCGGCAGGAAGGTGTGATCTTGGAACACTATCCAGACTGGAAGCGGCTCATCGGGGCACACGTCGAAGTCCGCCGCCAGCAGCAACTTGTCAGGCATGGCGTCGTTGACGATGCCATGCCAGACTCCTCAATCGTCTGGCTCGCGGCCGACGGCATCAATCCGCGGACGATGTACGAGGCGGCCGAAGGCTACTCCGTTTGGGTCGAACCGCAACAGCTGAGCGGCGAAGCCAGCTATCGCATGACTTCATACCAGCTCYACCCGTAGACGCCTTGAACTCGGGTAGCCGTCCACCGCTATCCCGGMGTCAGGAGACTGGGCCTTGTGAGCACAGTCCCCTGACACCGCCCGGATAGCAGTCCCAAACCTGCAGGACAGGCTTCCCCGACCGCTTTTTACAGCGGAGGAGGACCCTGAAAATTTCGAAAAACTTCCACCTTGGCGGGCCGTCCAAGGTGCCTTTGAAAGGAACGGCATGAGCCGGATAGTCATTAGCGGAGCCTCAGGAGACCTGGGCCGCCGCGTCACGAAGCTGCTATTGAAGAACACAGCGCACGAAGACCTCACTCTCGTCACCCGCACGCCTGGGAAGCTGTCCGATCGGGCAGCGCAGGGCATTCGTGTCCTGCAGGGGGAATATCAGGACCGCGAATCACTCGACGCAGCCTATCTCGGCGCTGAGACGCTGTTTCTCATCAGCGGGCTCAACCTGGGCCGCAGAATCGCAGAGCACCGCAATGCCATCGCCGCAGCGCAGCGGGCCGGTATCCGCCACATCGTCTACACCTCGGTGAGCGGTGTCCAACCCAATAATCCAGCGATGTCGGCCAAGGACCACTACCAAACTGAACTAGACCTGCGCGMATCCGGCTTGAAATTCACTTTTCTCCGCAACGCGCTGTACTCGGAAATTGTCAGCAGCATCCAAATCGCACCGGCGGCGGCGTCCGGCCGGCTGGAAATGGCCACCGGCTTCGGCAGCCTCGCTCCCGCAGCAAAAGCAGATGTGGCAAGGGCAGCGGCCGCCGTACTTCAGGACCCCCAGGAACATGAAGGAGCTGTCTATGAAATCACGGGGCCCCAGCTGCTGAACTACGAAGACATTGCCCGTATCGGAGCGGAAATCTACGACGCCCCGATCGCATATACGCCGGTCACCCCGGAAGAGCGACAGGCGTTTTTCGACTCCATAGGGATGCCTCGAACCTACGATCCGAATATGCCCCTAAATCCAGACGGTCACCTTTGGGCCAGCGACGAACTCGTGACAGCAGACATGGCAGTTGCCCAGGGCTATCAGGCCGTCCTGTCCCAGCACGTGAAGCAGATTACAGGTCAGGAGCCTGAGACCCTGCGGTCAGTCATGGAGCGCGTGAAGTCAACGCGCTACGACCTCATCGAAGAACCGGTCTAAGAGCGATTTCCCGCTAGTACCCCCAACAATCAGGGCGGGCCCGACAACAACAGGCTACGCGCCAGGCCGACCGCTCAAAATACAGAAAGAAGTTTCATCATGGGAGACACCAACGGAACGCAAGGCGTAGCCGTCAACGACGTGCCGGCATACCCGGACGTTCCAACCTATCTGAATGTCCTGGGGAGCCTGCACATCTGGGAAGGGGACGGGTGGAAGGCTGAATCGCTGTCATGGAAAAAGGGCGCCTACATTGCATCCAACCTCAGCGGCCTCCCCGAAATCACTTTCAGTGGCCCCCACGCCCAGGAGTTCCTTTCACGCCTCAGCATCAACAACGTGTACAAGTGGCCGATCGGCACCTCAAAGCACCTTGTCATGCTCGATGAAAACGGATGCATCGCCAATCACGCCCTCACAGTCCGGGACAGCGAGGAGTCCTTCCGCCAATTCGCTTCCATGCCCTGGCCCATGTTCAAGGCTCCTGATCTGGGTATCGACGTCGATATCAGCCTCAGGAACATCTTCCTGTTCCAAGTTGCCGGCCCCACGTCGCTGCAGGTTCTGGAACGGCTTCTGGGCGACCAGGTACGAAGCCTCAACTTTCTGGACGTCAAAAAAGTCAGCGTCCCTGGCATAGATGAGGCCGTGGAAATCGAGCTGTCTCGAATCGGAATGTCCGGCACCCTTGCCTATGAATTGAGGGGCCCACTCGAGCACGGCCCGGCCATCTTCGACGCCGTCTACCAAGCGGGTAAGGATTTCGGACTCAAGCGCCTTGGCTGGCGGACCTACGTCGTCAACCACACAGAAGGAGGGTTCCCACAGCAAGGGTGCACCTTCTTACCGGCCGCCTATGCCGATCCCGCATTTATCGCCCACCCCGTATTCGGTGCCGGAACACCGGTTTCAAATACCCCCGGAGGTCTGCCAGGCAGCCTCAGTCCTTTGGATATGAGGGCGCGGCTGAGGACTCCATATGAAGTGAACTGGGGCTGGATGGCCAAGTTCGATCACGATTTCATCGGCCGTGAAGCCTTGGAGGCCGAGTCGGCGAATCCCCAGCGCAAAACCGTGGTGCTCAAGTGGAACAAAGAAGAYATCCTCGATGTTTTCGCCTCCCAATTTGAGGTCGGGGAAGAGTACAAACACTTCGAGTTCCCAACAACACCCCAATCCCCYGCAGGGGGGCACGCTGACCTCGTCACCAAAGACGGTAAGCCCGTGGGAGTCTCATCGCTGGCAGTCTATTCGTACTACTACCGCGAAATGATCTCGCACACGACCCTGGACCTTGACSAAGCACACATCGGCAATGAAGTCATCGTGCACTGGGGCGACCACGGATCCCGGATCAAACCCATCCGTGCAACGGTCGAACGCTTCCCATACCTCGACCTGCCGACCAACAAGGACTACGACATCGACGCAATTCCGGCCAGCGTGCCTGTCCATGAGTAGAACAAGGTACCCCGGCTTCCAAACAACAAACCCTAGCAGTTACCCGCTGCACAGAAGGTAAGAGCAAAACAATGAAAACCTTGCCCATCAGTCGCCAGCCCGAGGCCCGATCAACGTCTGACGCAACTTTCGTGAAAAAGGAGACGGTTGGACGTCTCCTGATACAGTGCCCCGATCGACCTGGAATAGTCAGCGCCGTCAGCAGTATCCTGTCGGACTTCGGGGCGAACATCGTCTCCCTGGACCAGCACTCCACCGACCCGACCGGCGGAGTATTCTTCCAACGCACCGAGTTCCACCTGGAACACTTCGGCGCCAGGCGCGCCGAGCTGGAGGAACAGATACAAGCGAAAATTGAGGCGCCCTACACCGCGGAATGGCAGCTGACCAGCGCCGCACAACGAAAACGCGTCGCGATTTTCGTATCCAAGACCGACCATTGCCTCCTTGACCTGCTGTGGAAGCAACGACGAGGTGAACTCCAGATTGACATTGCGATGGTTATCTCGAACCACTCAGACCTTGCCGAGGACGTTCGCTACTTCGGGATCCCATTTGTGCACGTTCCTTCGAACGCCCAGGATAAGAGCGCCATGGAGCGGACGCAACTGGAACTACTTCGCGGAAACGTCGACCTCATAGTGCTAGCCCGGTACATGCAGATCATCTCCGACAATTTTCTTCAAGAAGTCGGAGTCCCGCTGATCAACATTCATCATTCCTTCCTTCCGGCCTTCATCGGGGCAGGGCCCTATCAGAAGGCGAAAGACCGGGGAGTGAAGATGATCGGTGCAACTGCGCACTACGTCACGGCTGATCTCGATGAGGGA
Organism: Arthrobacter sp. 05T47; assembly: GCF_056395825.1. NCBI lineage: Bacteria > Bacillati > Actinomycetota > Actinomycetes > Micrococcales > Micrococcaceae > Arthrobacter > Arthrobacter sp. 05T47. The sequence continues at coordinate 59,075 of NZ_JBFTKG010000016.1, forward strand.
CCCATCATCGAGCAGGACGCTATCCGTGTTGACCATGCGGATTCCGCTCAAGAGCTGATGAGAAAGGGCGCTGACGTCGAACGGCGTGTGCTCACCAGGGCTGTCGCATGGCACTGCGACGACCGCATACTCCGGCATGGTAACCACACCGTGGTCTTCTGATCCCGATAGCCTTCGTGCGGACAGAACGAACGAAATTCGCGCCAATCAAATGACTGAGTTCCCGAGGAGTGTGTCGCTAATTAATTTTCGGCACACTCCTGGGACCGAAGTTAACTGGAACTTAAAGCCCTGGCGATGTTGGGGAGCGGGAAACAAAGTGGTAAAGCCAACGCTTCCTGGTTACGACCGCGCACATAGTCCCCTAGACGAGTAGGGAGATTCCTTAAATGGGCGCGTGGCAGGCATCCTCGACGGGACTGACTCCTTGCTGAGAGGCGACAATGATTTATGAAAACGTTGAATTTCACGTCCGCCATGAAAACTTAGGCARTGTAGATACTTCCTTCGCCGCGACCAGACCCCTGCTGCTCGCGTCTGCCAAATGTCAAACGGCAGAGCTCTTTCAAAGTGTAAATGAGCCCGGGAGTTATCTACTTCGCCTAGGCTGGGAGAAGGCGGAGGACCGACCGGGCACGTTTCCCGGCCGTGTTCCAGCGACGGTGTTCACCCAGATGGTGACTACCTATGACATGTCACCACTACGGCAGTCAGTGCCTGGACCGGATCAGCAAGCGGCCGAAAGCTCCGGGAACGACTCCATCCGCATAATGCCGTCAGCGAATGGCGAAGAAACGTGGGGCGCCCCCGCTCTGTCGCGAGTTCGAGAGGTTCTGATCTCCCTGGGGGAGGGCCATCTTAATCCAACCGAAGCCGAGAACTTCAGATATTTCTGCCGCCAACTTGCCCGTTACGATTCTACCCGCAGCAATCCCMTCGTGAGCGTGGTGGACCATGTAGGCAATTATTGGCGCAACTGGCTTTTGATGATAACTCGCACAGGTCCTTACCGTCCTTCTACAYTGCGGAAATTGCTAGCGGCCCTAGATCCGTCTCATCCCATTTCACAACGAATGCTCACACTCAACCTCAGAATGCTAGAGCGAGACGGCCTTATCGCACGCGATGTTATCGACGACGAACGTAGGCACGTGGAGTACTCATTGACCGTCCTTGGCCGAGGTTTATCCGACAGGCTCCTGTCGCTTATCGATTGGATAGACCAACACGCCGCGGAAATTGAAGCTTCCAACGCAGCATTCGGGGARTTACMAGTCGAAGCTTAGAGTCGCTTGATGACATAACAGMWGGCTCTACCCAACGAGGGACATCTCGTTGCGGCCCCCGTCTGATGGTCCGAACCGGAACTGCAGAAGCATAGTTCAGAAGCCCCTTCTGGAGCTCCTTCCCCTGCCCTTCTAAGGAGCCGATAATGAGGATTCCGTCAAGCTCCGGTGAAGTCCCGATGTGGCATAGCGAGGCCGGCTCACTCCAGCTTGGCGTGGCGCACATACTGGTAGACGGTCTCCCTGCTGATCCCGTAGTCACGGGCAAGGAGGGCTTTCGGAACACCAGTGCCAGCGCGCTGGACCAGTTCCGCGGCCCSTTCCGAAGTGAGGGTCTTTTTCCGCCCTTTGTAGGCGCCGCGCTGTTTGGTCAGGGCGATGCCTTCCCGCTGGCGTTCCCTGATGAGGGAGCGTTCAAATTCGGCGAAGGCTCCCATWACGGAGAGCATGAGGTTGGCCATGGGGGAGTCCTCGCCGGTGAAGACCAGGCTCTCCTTGACGAACTCCACCCGTACGCCTTTGCGGGTGAGGCCTTGAACGAGGCCACGTAGGTCATCGAGGTTGCGGGCGAGCCGGTCCATGCTGTGCACCACTACGGTGTCCCCGTCCCGGGCAAACCGCAATAGCTCGGTGAGCTGGGGCCTGGCCGTGACCCGGCCGGAGGCTTTGTCAGTGAAGATCCGGTCCAGAACCTGGCCTTCGAGCGGGCGTTTCTCGTTCTGGTCCACAGTGCTGACGCGCACGTACCCGATCCGCTGTCCGGCCACCGATTGCCTCCAACCCTGAACCCGTCAGGTTGAGTTCTAGGCTCGTCTCAGAAAGAAGTCAAGATTAGCCTCGAATTTTGTCAGGTTGGCGTGTACCAACCTGACGTCAGAGACATCCGTAGATTTGCGGCGAAGTTGCGTGTTCCACGGGTACGGCCTATGTCAGGCAGGCACTACGACGACCCCTTCGCGATAGTCGAAGGCGCGGCGTGCACTTCCGATGGTTATCCATAGGACAGTCTTATCCTCGGTGAATTCGTCCACAGTGGCTGGATATCGAAGGGACGAGCTTTCGGCTTCAACGGATCCCGCGAAGCCGCACGGCGCATGGCCGGCGGCAACCGCGGCGGGGTTATCATCAACATCGTCTCCACTGCCGGATTCACAGGGACAGCCCCAGGCCTCTCGGCCTACGTCGGATCCAAGCACGCCGTCCGCGGCATGACGAAGCAGATGGCGCTCGAATTCGCACCCCTCGGAATCCGTGTMCTCGGCGTCGCACCCACCTTTGTACCCACCGAAGGCAACATGGCCGCCGCGGCGGGGCACCCGTCAACGGAAGAATCGAGCCAGACCATGGCGGTGATGACCAACAGCCTCATCGGCCGCGTCGGGACCCCGGACGACATCGCGCGGATTGTCCTCTTCTGCGCGAGCGATCTGTCCACCATCATGACCGGAAGCACCCTCCTAGCCGACGCAGGGCAAACCATCTGAGCGCAACCTTCCACGACGACCTCAGCCCCTGTTCTGGTGCAATCCCCGCTCGTTCAGAAGAGTCGATAGTGGATCTTCCGTCAACCAAAAACGCCCTGACATGCGTCAGGTGATCTGCGGCTCGGATACGGCACCACGGGCTTCAACAGTCGGCTGCGGAGTGGAGGACCCGTTTTGGAATCCGGGTTTGGCCTTTTGACTCATGTCATGTCAAAGGGCAGTGTTTTATATGCAGTTTCCCGGTTCATGTTCCAGCCGGCGACGAGGCCGGAGCCGATCATTTGGTCGCTGAGGCGGTAGGCGGGGTCGGTGTCGAGGGCTAGTTGGAGGAATTGGTGGGCTTTGCTGCCTTTGCCTTCCCACCAGTTGATGTAGCCGATGGCGGTGAGGACGGGTGCTGCGTGTTCTGCGCTGGTGCGGGTGTAGGCGTGGAGGAGTAGTTGCTGGGCCCATTCGATGCGTGACCATTGTGGGGCTGTRTCGGTCTGGGCGAACAGGACGTGCTGCATGGGTTCGTCCACGCCTGGGATGTCTGCGATGAGTCGGTCGCGGATAGTGGGGAACTGCAGGTTTGCAACCAGGGCGTGGCAGTCGTCGTCGCTCGGGAAAGTCTTGGAATCGAGCATGTCGGCCCAGAGCCTCCTGCCTTCCTGCAGCGCCGTCTCAGACTGTTGGGACCTGATGGTTTCCATGTGGTGTTCGACGGCGGTGGCCTTGGCTTCTGCCTGGCTGGTGGTTGGGARGGTTATGCGATCGGTGGGTTCGATGAAGCTGCCGCGGTAGATGAATTCTGCGTTGATGGCGCTGGTTTGGGTGGAGCTGACGGGTAGGGCGAGGCTGGTGCCTGGTTCGCCGTCGTACGGGGAGAAAGCTGTGTCTCCGACCAAGAGTCCGTCCCGGATTGTGATGCCTTGTTCTGCGAGGACCCCGGTGAGTGCGGCGATGGTGGCGGCGTGGGGTTTGGCTGACCCGAGCCTACAGGGTTCGCTGGTGTAGACGGCAAAGAGGATGGAYGCGGCGGTGGTGTCGCTGGTGAGGTAGTGGGCGACGGTGCGTGCATAGGCGAGTTCCTGGCCCGTCTGGCGGGGGAGGTCGATGCGGAGGGTTGCGCCGATGCTGTTGTCGTTCAGGGTRATGCAGACAAGGCTTTCCTGGGGCCAGAAGCCGAGGGTGTGCCCGATGAAGCTGAGGACATCTGATGGTGTTTTGATGGTGAGCTTTTCCATGATCCGTAATTCCCCTTACCCGTGCGTTGTTGTGTTTTCTGCGGTTGGTCGTGGGTGCCGTTCTGGTAGGGGACCATCCGCTGGGCTGAGGGGCCGGAGTGCAACTTGGGGGACCGGCCCTGGGGGCCGAAAACTTCCTGGTGGAGCGTGTGTCCTTCGTTCTGGAAGTTTTCGGTCGCCCGGGGTCGGCGCAGTAGCGCCCCGGTTGCGCGGAGGAACCGCCCAGCGATCATGGGACATAGCAGAATGACAGGCAGAGGTGATGCGTTTGCTTATCCATCGCCGGGCAATCGGCAGACTGCATGACTCCTGGCCGGCCCTCAAGTACGTGAAGTCGGGCGCTCGCCGTGCAGGTCAACGGGTCCGATAAGAAGCCCTAAATTGTGTGCGTCTGATGACGCCCAAAGCAGAGAAAACGGCAACTAATGCGCCGATGACGGAGACATTTAGCAAAGGCGATCGAACGCGTCCACGGGAACGCACTGCGGACCGGAAYAGCTCCCGTATTCCTGCGCTCATATCAGTTCCGGCGGTCGGGCTCTCTGGCTAGGCCCCTGTTAGGATCAACGGCGACCGCCCTCTCGGTTGTAGCCGACCCGTTGTCCGAAGAAGTTTCAAGCGGTGAAAACCAGCCTGTTGACAATGTCAACACCCTTCGCCCCTGACTGGGTCGAACAGCCCTCGGACTGCTTCGAATTCCGCATGKTCCTAGAGTTTCCAGTGTTCGCAAGGGCGGGAATGCAGTTCGAGTCCCACCTCGGGCACRTGTTTTCCCTGTTCAGGGGCTTGYGAGCCGCTGARTGTGTACAAATCTYCTTTATGGGCCCCTRCGGGGGCCCATTTTTGTTGGCGGCCGTTGCGGTCTGGCGGCTCCTTCTCTKGACCTGGACAGCGGTGTTGCTGTGTACYCCTTCATGGCCGGGAGCGMCTGGAACTGCATGACTTGCGGTGGCTTGGGATCAAATCCTCATGGTCATCTCTGTCGGCAGCCGGAACCCCTGGGAAACTCCGTCAATTCCTCGATGAGATGAACCGATCGAGTTCGGTGACGACCAGGGTACCGCCGGCCCGGACAGCCGCCAGGGCTTCGTTCAGTCCCGGCCGTTCCCGTTCCTTCCGGTCACGCCGCGGTCACCATTGATCAGGCCCTCGGGGACGCCCAGACCCGTAAGCGGATTGAGCTGCTTTGCCAGGTCTTGTTCGTTGGGGGAGACCCGGGCGTAGCCGATGATTTGCGCGGCCAGGTGCAACTGTCTGGATTGTCCAACCTGAGCGGGACAGTTTCGGGCCGGCTATACGCGAATCCAGGTTTCCAGTATCTGTATCGGATTCTCGCAGCGCCAGTGAGGGCCCCGCGGTGTTGTCTCAGGATCGATCGTTTCGACACAAAGTGCGGACAGATAGACCGCCAGCCTCGGAACAGCATGGGCTAAGCAGCCCGCCTATTGCGCATGGGTACGCTTCGATGAAGATCCATTGAGCGCGAAGAAGGGCACGCTCCGTGACCCGCAGACGGCTCGCGGCCGGGAACCCGGCGCCTCTCAACAAGCGCTGCCCGGCTTGAGGGGAAACCTCCCAGACCGGCCCCGCCGAGACCAACATTTCAGGCCGGAAGAGTCTGCGATCCGGACGCTGATCGATGCGCAGCCTTGGCCAGAGGGCGTCTTACGGGGTCTACCCGACGATCTGGATTGCCGCCGGCTGCGGGAAACGGGACTTCGAGGTCCTTGCCACTGGCCCACCGCCGCGGTCCTTGGGCTCCTGGTTGTACGGCGGCAGCTATGTTGCGGACGGCGTTTGTGGGATGTTGGAGCCGTGGACCCAGTAGTGGAATGGGGAAGAGGCACATGAGCGGTACAGGTCGTGACGCCATTCCGGCGGAAGTCAGGAGGCAGGGACCGGAGACGCGGACCAGTAGCAGGTTGACTAAATGGCTGCTGGAGGACCGGGTCCAGCCCGTCGTCGGACCCGAAGCGCATGAGGACCAGGGCCGCCCCCAGGCCTGGTGGAAGGTCATGTGCCTGACAGGGGTGGATTACTTCTCCACGCTGTCTTACCTTCCGGCGATAGCTGCCTTGGCGGCCGGGGCGTTGTCACCGCTCGCCACGCTGCTGATTGTGGCCCTCACTCTCCTGGGTATGCTGCCGATGTATCGCAGGGTCGCCGAAGAGAGCCCGCACGGCCAGGGGTCGGTGGCGATGCTGGAACATCTCCTGCCGTTCTGGCGCGGAAAAATTTTCGTCCTGATCCTGCTCGGGTTCGTGGCCACCTCCTGGATCATCACCATCACCCTCTCTTCGGCGGATGCCACGGTGCACATGCTGGAAAATCCGTACCTGCCCGGTTTTCTGCACGGTCAGGCCGTGCCAATCACGGTGGCGCTGCTGTTGATTTTGGGCGGTGTCTTCCTTCTCGGCTTCAGCGAGGCCGTAGTAGTTGCCATCCCCCTGGTGGCCGTGTTCCTGTTCCTGAACGCCGTTGTCATCGGTGCCGGATTGATCAGGGTGGTCAATGACCCTGCCGCCCTGGCGGCCTGGACCGGGGACCTGTCCGCACTGGGTGGCCCCGGAGCCATCCTGGGACCGGCGTTGATTGCCTTCCCGCTGCTCGTCCTTGGGCTGTCCGGCTTCGAGACCGGCGTCAGCATGATGCCGCTGGTCGCGGCCCAAGGCAAGACCCCTGAGGAACGCCTCGCCTCCCGGATCAAGAACACCCGTAAGCTGCTGACGGCAGCGGCGGCCATCATGAGCGTGTACCTCCTTGGCAGCAGTTTCGTCACCACGGTGCTGATCCCCGCACAAGAGTTTGAGCCCGGAGGCCAGGCCAACGGACGCGCCCTGGCGTATCTCGCCCACGAGATGCTGGGCAGCACCTTCGGGACCGTCTATGACGTCAGCAGCATCCTGATCCTCTGGTTCGCCGGTGCCTCCGCCATGGCAGGGCTGATCAACATCGTTCCGCGTTACCTTCCCTCTTACGGTATGGCCCCCGAATGGGGCCGGGCGGTCCGGCCCGTGGTGCTCGTCTACACGGCCGTCTGCATCCTGATCACCATTGCCTTCCACGCCGACGTCAACGCGCAGGCCGGTGCATACGCCACCGGGGTCCTGGCCATGATGGTCTCCGGCTCAGTCGCAGTGACCATCTCCGCCCACCGGCGCCGGCAACGCCGGGCAACCCTCGCCTTCGCGCTGCTTTGCCTGATCCTGCTCTACGCGTTGGTCGCCAACATCATTGAAAAGCCGGACGGACTCACCATCTCCACCTTTTTCATCCTCGGCATTGTGGCTATTTCCTTGGTCTCCCGCGTCGCACGGACGACCGAGCTCCGGGCCGACGTGATCCGGTTCGACGACAATGCCCGACGCTTCATCGCGGACTCTCTGGACTATGACGGCGCGCTGGACCTGATCGCCAACCGCCGCCAGGCCGGGGACGTTCAGGAATACGCGGAGAAGGAACAGGACCAGCGCGGCCAGAACGCAGTCCCCGGAACCGCGGACATCATCTTTGTCGAGATCGACATCATCGATCCGTCCAACTTCGGCGGCGCGCTCGACGTCAAAGGGGTCGAAGTGAACGGCTTCCGGATATTGCGCGCCGAAAGCCCGGCAGCGCCCAACGCCATCGCCGCCATCCTCCTGGCACTACGGGACACCACAGGGGTCATTCCGCACGCCTATTTCGAGTGGTCGGAAGGCAGCCCTTTGGCCCACCTGATGCGCTACCTCCTCCTGGGCCGCGGCGACACGCCGCCCGTGGTGCGCGAGATCCTGCGGAAACACGAACCCGATCCCGCCCGCAGGCCACGCATCCACGTCGGATAAGCGGTTGTCCAGGCTAACTGCCGTCATTCGGTGGGGATGCGTGGCCGGGGAATAGTCGATGCCGGCGAGCGGGCTTGGTCCAGCGCCACTCGTAGGGGCCCCTCATGGGACCCTATGCATTGCGGACTTCGTTCTGTCACTGGCGCGGTAGGTGGCCTGTCCAGGCAGGCTGCCCGCCACGCATTCCCGCCGAGTGTGACGGCGGCCGTGCGGCGTCCTTGACCCCCGCGTCTTACTAGCGACGCGGGCGATCTCTTGAAAGAGAAGAGCTCGAGCGAGCCCGGTACGTTCGCGGTCCCGCGTCTGGCAAGGCGGATTCCCCCCGCTCCTTGTCCCGGAACAGGACCCCGTTATTGGATTCACCGGCAGGGGCGGCTCCAGCCAGCGTGCGGGCCTTCGGGCGGCCGCTGTTTTTGGCGGCGTGGACCGGCGGGCGATCCGTAGTTCACGGTCCAGGACCAGGCCGGCCACGACTTCGGAGAGCCGGGTCACCGGTCCGATGATTGCACCGCAGACGACTTCCAGTTTCCCGGCGCTGCAGTTTCAGCCAGTTCCTCCCGGAACCACGGGCACTGCCTTAGGGCCGTCCGCTGGCGCGGCCGGCCGCCGGGGTCCAGCGCGCAGAGGAGGGAAGCCCCTTGGGTCGAGGAGGCTTAGCCCAGCAGGGAGACGGCGTGGGCGATTACGAGGGCCAGGAGGACGAATCCTCCGGCGGCTTCGAGTCCCATCATCATCTTGGCCCGCGGTGACAGGGGCATGGTGTCGGTGGGGCTGAAGGCCATGGAGTTGGACAAGGAGAAGTAGGTGTAGTCGACGAAGGATGCGACCCAGCCGCTCTTGACTGAGGACCGCGTCGCAACTTCCGTGACGGCGTCGTGGTCTTCGTCCTGGGGAAACCGGAAGTCGGCAGCCGGCAGGTTGTTCCGGTGGGTGTTCCGCCGTGCGACCGGTCCACCGCGGTCCAGTTCCCAGAAGACCAGGGCGAAGGCGATGACATTTGTTACCCAGATCTGAACTGCTGCCAGAAGGAGCGTGCGCCCGTCACCGCTGCCGGAGTCCGTCAGCAGAATGATCAACTGCACCAGGGCGACGCCGTTCGCGGCGACGAGGAGAAGGGCCTGGCCAGTGGCTAATCGTTTGGACCAGCGTGTCTCCTTGTGCAGGCGGCGGGGGTTGAGGATCAGCAGGGGAATCAGCATCACGAGGCCGATTCCCACCACCGCGTAGCGCATGGCCGGCAGGAACGCGCTGGGAAGGGCGGCATAGAGGCCCAGCGCGATGAGCAGCCCGATGACGGCCGGCCAGCGGTGCTCGGCGCCGTCCTTCAGGTTTGCAGTCTCAGACATCCATCGAGTCTAGGCAAAGCCGCGGTGCATCCGCGCCAGGGCGCACACTGAGCCGAGAGCAAATGCATCAGCTAACCCAAGCCTCGGCCCAACAAGGCAACCCGGCCGTCATCGAGAGCGGCGGCGATAACTAGTCCTTGTCGAGTTCGTCGAGGAGGGACTTCGCTGCCTTGGCGATGTCGTCGTGGTCGTTCTGGGCGGCCCGGCTCTCGATGGCAAGAATGGCGCAGCGGTGCAGCCGCCGGAAATCGCCAAGGGGAAAGCTGTAGCGTCCCTTGGTGTCGTGGGTTTTCTCGGTGTCTTCGCCCAGATGCCAGGTGCCGTACTCCGTGTAGCCGTGTTTGGCGATGAACGCGTTTTCCTTCTCGGTGTCGGGGGCGTGTTCGCTCCAGTCCTCACGGGCGTCCCGGGCGATTCTGGCGTCCTTGATCAGCTGACGGGCATGGCGCAGGGCGGCGTCATTGATTCTGATTGTCATGGATGGCTTCCGCTCTGTCGGACGATTCGGGTCGGGGACCGGACGGGGGCTGCACAGCCCCCGGGGCCAGAGGGCCAGAGGGGCAAGGACATGACGTCTTCTCGGCCCTAAGCGACGGGACGCCGGTCAGGTCACGAAGTTCTCCGGTGCTTCCGGTGACTGGTGTCCGCCCCGGGAGACGTGGACTTTGGTGCCGGAGGTTCCGGACTGCTCAGGTATCTGGGCGCGGATTTCGAGGACGCCGTCGATGTAGCTGGCCTCGACGGTGTCGGGGTTCGCTGCCCGGGGCAGCGGGATGCTGCGTGAGTATTCGCCGTAGCGCACTTCGCTCCGGTATCCCGGCTGATCCTTGTGGGTGGGCTCTCCTCGCCTGGCAACGATGTGCAGGGTGTCGTCGGTGACCGTGATATCGATGTCGTTGTCGGGATCGATGCCGGGGATATCGGTTCTGACCACTATGGTGTTCCCGTCCCGGTATTCCTCGACTCTCAGCCACGTATCTGACTCACCCTGCAGGAAGCGGCGGACAGGCTCGGGCACGTCGAAGCCGGTACGGCGGAACAAGTTGTCCATGGCCATCTCCTAACTGAGCTGCGTTTCTGATCCTCGGTGTGGGCGCTGTGCGGCCGGCCCCAAGGGGTATCGGCCGGGTGCCGGAATCGATCCGTCCGGGGCCGTGCCCTGCCGGACGCGCAGCGGCAGATCAGCGACGGGTGAACCGAGCTGTGGGGGTCAGACCCCGCGCCGTCCGCGGGAACGGTTCATCAGGAACATGACGACGGCGACGATCAGCAGGATCGGGGCGACCCAGAGCAGAAAGCTGACCGCTTTGACGGTTCCTCCAATGATGAGAAAGATGATGGCGACGGCAATGACAATCCAGAGAAGCGTGCTCATAACTCTGCCCACCTTCCTAGTATTTAGGGCCGGGATGTCTCCCGATCCTGATGCTACAACTGCGGCGATTGCCGCACCAGCGCCCCGGAAAGGTTCCGCGCTACCCACCGCTGACCGGCGGTTTCGTCCCACCCGTAATGCCCTGGAAGGGGCACGCGCAGATTCGGCCCGGGTTCCGTAAGGCCCCGAACTCAGTGCCGGCCCCGGTTCGGTGCGCCGTAGGCCGGGCGGAGTGCGGCCGGTTACATGTCGGGAGATTTTTCCGTACCCGGGGGATGTTCTTCGGCCGGGTGGCGTGCCTCTTTGAGATGGCGTGCGAGCTTTTCTTCAGCGTCTGCGCGCCGTTGCCCGACGGTGCGCATCTGGTGTGTCGTCAGATCCTCCCGGCGTTTGGCGGGCCCGGCACGTTGTCCCGGCCCGGATTCGGTGTGTTCGCTCATGACCGCATCGTCGCACATGATCTTCCTGGGCAAAAGGCACAATTTTGCAACCGCCAGGGAGCGCCAGCATTCCCTGGCGGATCGAGGAATCGGCCCGGGCTCCAGACGGTTGGAGTCGACGCCGGGCCGTTTCCTTCAGCCGGTTTTTTCGGCCGATCGGGACGGCTCCGTCGTCGTCGACATCCCTTTGTCTCTCTTCGGGGAGCGATGCAAGCGGGGGTTCCCGATGAACGATGTAGACGCAGGCAGCCGGGCCCGTCATCGCCAGCCCGGTGCACGGGCCACCGTGGTGGTCGGGCGGATGTTCACCGCGCGCAGCTCCGCTCGTGGGCCGGCGGCGCTGTACAGGGAAGTCCGGCCCGTGATCGTCACCCCTGAGGGCGTAAAGACGCACGCGAAGGTGACCGTCTCCTTCGACGGGCCTCTGAACCGGGTTCTCGCCAGGATGTTGCCGGAGACGGACAGCGCCCTCCAGAACTACGTTGCTGCTGTCAGGCACCGGGCTGAACTCATCGACCGGGCAGGATAGGGCAGCCGCGCCGCAGCGGCCAGTGCTGGAAGAAATCACCTTCAAACCGTTCCCAAGTGTGTGGGTCTCACCTCCGGGGGTTCCCAGGTCCTTCGGCGCAACACCTCCGGGGCCGAATGCATGCTCGATCCGGCGGCCCAGACAACGCTTCTCAGCCATCGAGGCATTGCCGGATAAATGGACTCTGCCTGAGGTGCGCGTCGACTGCTCCTTGCATGCTTTGCCCTGACCACAGCAATTAATTCCTCTGCGCTGGACTATCCCTCTACAGGTGGCCACTATTTCCATTTGGATCGCAGCGTAGGTGTGCTGCAGCTTTAGCGCAGTTTTCGATTACGAGGGACGTTCCTTGCTAGCTTGGATCAAGACGTGGGGACGGGCTCGGGACAGCGATTCTTCCGTGAGAGGCCAGGCCTGCGCTGGCGGCTGCCGGGACTGCCGCCGGTCTGGTCTTCGCTGGCTCCCCGCAGGATGGAGGCTGGTGTCGAAGCAGTCATCTATTGCCGGGGACGGACGGGACCGGGTCGCGGTCCGCGCGAAAGCGCTGGCTGCCGGAGTATGTTTACCAACCAAAGAGGGGGATGGCCGTGGTTGAAGGGAAGAGCGGTACGCCGCGGGCGCGGGGCCGGGATGTACTGGTGTGCTTTCTGGCCGTCCAGGCGGTATTCGCCATGACAGCGGGTGCGGTCCTTATTCTGGACCCGGTGGTCACGGCCGATCCAGGCCTCCAGTTGTTGCTGGGCTCGCTGATCGTGATGCCCATTCTCATGGCCGGCTTCTTGGCCCTGCGGTTCCACAGGTGCCACCGCGCAGAGAGAGCCAGCGCCCGCGATGCCGCCCAGCTGATGGACACCGTCCTGGCCACCAGCCACGAATGGTTGTGGGCGCTGGACGCCCAGGGAAATTTCACCTTCTCCAGCCCCACCAGTACCAATTTGATCGGCTATAACCCCTCGGAGCTGGTCGGGAAACACTTCAGCATCGTTGTCGATGTTGAGAATGTCCCGGAGGCGATCAGGTCACTGCTCCACGCGCCTGCGGTTGAGGGGCGCGCGCGGCATCGTCCGTTGCCGGCACCGGGACGGGAGCACGGTCTGGATCGAATCCTCCACACACAACCGCCCCGTAAGGGCCGGGCAGCCCGCCGGTCTGGAGGGAACCAGCCGGAGGGTACCCGTGGAGACAGCCCGGGAAGCAGCCGCCGCTCTCAGCCGGACCCGGATCCGGGCCATGATCGACGGGAACAAGCTGCTAACGGCGTACCAGCCGATCCACAACCTGGCCGCAGGGCACATCATCGGCGCCGAAGCACTGACCCGGTTCCTCAGCGAAGACCGGACCGGGCCCGAATGCTGGTTCGAGGAAGCCGCCTCGGTGGGACTTTCGGAGGACCTCGAAATCGCAGCGCTGGAGACTGCTCTAAAGGCGGCGCCGGGGTTGCCGCCAAGCATGTACGTGGCGTTGAATGTCTCCCCGTCCACCTGCCTGGACCCAAGACTGCCGGGAATTCTGGAACGGTCCGGCCTCGCCCTGCATCGGATCGTCCTGGAACTGACGGAGAGGCTCGAAGTGGAGGAATATCGCCCCCTCATCTCGGCGCTGGAACCGCTGCGCCGCCGCGGCCTGCGTATCGCCATCGACGACGCCGGCTCGGGCTTCGCCTCCATGCGGCATGTACTGCACATCCGTCCCGACATCATCAAACTGGACCGCACCCTCATTACAGGCATCCATGACGACGAGGGCCGACAGGCATTCGGCGCCGCCATGGCAGAGTTTGCACGCCGGCTCGGCGCCACCCTTGTCGCGGAGGGCATCGAAACCGAGGCGGAACTAGCTGCTGTCACCGAACTAGGGATGACAGCCGGACAGGGCTACCTCCTCGGACGGCCGACGGTCGATGAACACGAATGGGAGAACTGGCGGTTGCAGACATGGGCTCCTTCCGGCCGGTTCAACTAGACCCGGCAACACTGGCTGGAGAAGAAGGATCAAAAAATCGATGACTGACGCGGCTCCCGGCACAGTCCGTTGGACGCTCCTGGCCGGCAAAGATGAGGCACTGGCCCTCCTGGGCGCCGCCGCACGGAAGAACGGCTTCAGGCTCTTACACGAAACGCCTGGCATCCTCCTCGAGATTCCGAGGTCGCTGCGCAAGCGGAGGCCGGCGTGGCGCCTGCCCGGAGCCGTGACGGAGACGGAACGGGGCACCGAAATCCACTGGAGCTGCGGAGAGGACACGCAACGAGCACATGAACACCTGCTCGGCGTTGAAGAAGCCCTGCCGGATGGAAAAATGTACTACCACGGGATGGACGAAGCTTCCGCGGCATCAGGTCTCGTCCTCGAGGGACGACAGGCGTTCCGCAACGTGGTCCGCAACCTTGGCAGCGACGAATGGGTGCTCGCTGTCGGCCAAGGAAAGTTGGCCTCCGAAGCGGGCATCGTGGCACTGACGGACCAGCGTCTTCTCTTCGTGAAGAATGAGGTCCTCGGCACTGCGCGCCTCGACGCTCCCCTCGACTCGATCGGCGCGCTCGTCCTGGGCAAGAAAAGCAGCGGCGAAACCCTACGGATAGGGGCTGGGCCAGCCGCCGTCATCATCTCGCAAATGGGCCACGGCGAGGGTCACGGCATCACGGCAAAATTCAGGGAACGCATGAAAGAGCGCGCCCGCACGACCCCGATCCTCCCCGTACAGGAATAACCGTCACAGGCAACAACGTCACCGTCCCCGGGCCGGGACTCGCTGAGGCGGGCCCGCCTCCACCGCGAATGGGAAAAATTTCCCGCCGTCTCGCTGCAGGCATGACACCACCAGGGTCCCTTCCCGGATAACACGGCGCCGGGCGCCGCCTTGGCTCGAGGCTAACCATCATGCGCCGCTAATTGTCTGGCGGAGGCCCGGACACGGGGTTCTGCCCTCGGGAGCTCCTAAGAATCCGCAGGACCGTGCTTCCTGTGCGGCGGGTGTCCACCCGGTCCAGTCCTCCGGCCGGGTGGTGGGCGCGCCCAGCAAATAGCCCTGCCCGGCGGTCGTGCCCAGACCCGTGACGGCTGCCAGTTCCGCGCTGGTTTCGATGCCCTGGGCGATCACGACGGCACCGATGTGCTCGGCGAAACCGATCATTGCCTCACACAGGGAGGAATGAATCGGGTCCGTAGCAATGCCGGCAACAAGGTTGCGGTCCAGTTTGATGATGTCCGGCCGGAGCTGCCTGATATGCCGGATCGACGTGAAGTACGAGCCGGCATGATCAATGGCAAGACGGACTCCGCTCCTGCGCAGTGGAGCCAAAGCCGTGAGCAGCGCGGCGGGTTGCTCCCTGGTCAGGGCCTCGGTGAGTTCCAGGACCAGGCGCGCAGGGGCGAGTGCCGATTCCTCCAGGAACCCCGACAGGAGAGGGTCCAGGCAGGTGGACGGGGACAGTTTCAGTGCCACGTACAGGTGGGCCGGGAGGATCCTCGCTGCGGCGAGGGCCGATTCCATTGCCGCGAATTCAAGATCACTTCCCAGCCGCGCATCCCTGGCTTCGGCGAACCAGTCCGCCGGCTGGTCGCCGGTATCGCCAAGGAACCGCGTGAGGGCCTGCGCACCGACGACTTCCCCGCTGGAGAGGTCACGGATCGGCTGGAAGGCCGTCAACAACATCCTGTCCTGCAGGACAGCCTCGATCCGCGAACGGACGCTCCCGCCCGGGCCAGAAGACGTGGCTCGGCGGCTGTCCTCGGGCGCATCGCTCCGGCAACCCGGAGGAAATTCGGTCAGGGCACCGAGGGCGATAAGGTGCTCCACGAGCGCTGCTTCCGGCCGGTCAGGATGGGCGGCAAGACACTGACGCAGCGGATCCCGGGCGGCGGCCTGCTCCGGCGCTGACGCAGACAGCACCGCATCGATGATCTCGGCTGCCTGTTGGCGTATCTCCGGCACCCGGCCGCCACCGGGCGTGGCGTCGGTCGTGTCGTCGGGACGCACCGCATTCTCGGGTGGCGGAAAAGACGATGGCTCTACCGGCATTGGCTATTCCTTTGGTCCCCGTTCCGGCTGAGCCCGGAACGGACAGCCGGCCGCCCGCTCCCGCATTCCGGGTTCCCTGACGCTGGAGCAGAAAGGCCGTGACAAAACTTTACAACGTCAATGACAGGTCTGTCGCCTTGGCGATGTAGAAGGAATCCCGATTGTAAGCAGCCCGGCCGCCGTACCGCGTCCGGACAGGACCCGCCGAGCTCGACGGCATCCAGGCAATTCCGCTCCCCACCGATCCGAAAGCACCACTGACCGCCGGCGGCGCCCCGGTTCGGCGGTCACCGAGGTCGCCGCAAGCCACTCCGTGTACGTCTCCCAGCCGCAGGCGGTGGCTTCACTGATCAAGGAAGCGGCGGCGGGGCGCGGCTAGCAGAGATCGTTCAGGGGACACCGCCAGCGAGTCACACAGATCGCGCGTAGCGAGCCGCCAGAGGTGTGGCGAACGAAGAGAAGGCGAAACACCAAGAAATCACGCGACGGAAACTTCCCTGCAACCTCCGCCGTGCACTCTGTAAACTGAGACGCCGCGGAAGGGACGCGATCATGACCACAGACAAAAAGGCCAATGTCAGCTCCTGCCATGACCTGGCAACCGGGGATGAAATCGTCGCCCGGTACAAGGGCGCCCTCGTTCACCGGGGACGGGTCACAGAGAGGGCGCCCGACCACGGGCTGTTCTGGATCACTGACGACCTTACGGGCGGACGCCGGCTGCTGGACATGGCCCAACTGGAGATCTTCCGCGTCCCAGATCCGGTCATTCGTGATGCCGCGCGCGGAATATCCCGGACATAAAGACATCCGCATACTGACTCGTACTCTTCTCTGGACCCCTCGGCGACCGATTTCCGCGGCCCAAAGCCCTCGCCTGACCTCAGCCACGCCCATGGATAGGTCCCGCCCGAACCTACAGGACCTCCAGCGCCTCCACTTCGACGGCACCGGAACTCCACCCGGTGTTGGCCAGGCCGGAGCGGACGGGGTGTGAAACCACAGATATGGCCCACCCCCAAATCCTTTGGCTGGGCCATATCCGTGGCGGTCAGTCCGTCCCGGCGTGGTGCCCGGAAGGGCGTCCTCCTTGCGCAGCAAACCTGCGCCGATGAACTTCGTGATCAACCAGGGACAGGAGCTCGGTGGACGCATTTGGTGCGTCGGCGTTCTGGACCTGGCGTAGCGACTGGCGCAACTTCAGGAGGTCATCAGCTGGCACCAGGGGCCAGCCTCCGTATCTGTGGAATACCCGTTCGGGGTGCTCCGGGCCGACTGGATCGGTCATGCGGCGAGTCTCGCTGCGACGTCGGACCGGCCCCTGTGACGGGTGCTCGGACGTGGGGCGAGAGTTTCCGCCCCGGAACCGCTGAGTGCCCGGAGCGCTTCGTGGGAATCGCAATGAAGCTGATTTAGGTCCAGCTGAACAGCGAATCCCGGCAAGATCCGTTCGGCGCGTCGCACCACAGCAAGTAGACCGCGTACGTTGTCGGAGGTGAGTCTGCCGGAAGGCCGGACAATGACGGAGCTGGCGTCCATGTCAACGGAGACAGTGACGGCGAGTTTGGTGGTCATAGAAACAAAGCTCTCTACGAAACACGAAGAGGCCGTCTGCAGGACCCCACCCCAAGAATACCTTTGATGGCTGCAGGCAACCAAATTTTTTGTGAGTTGCGTTACACGGTCCGTACCGCTGCGGAAACGCGCGGGCTCCGGGAACTCCCCGCGTTAGTGGTCGAAGTTATCAACTGTCAGGTTGGGGTATTCCCAACCTGACGTCAGGAAGGGGCCGGCATCCGAGTCAGGCTACAGTCGCTTGTGCTACTGACTGACACTTTTCCTTCAGATTCATAGAGTCTGACAGCGTTCTTCGGCCGGCGG
This sequence comes from Arthrobacter sp. 05T47, assembly GCF_056395825.1. Classification (NCBI taxonomy): domain Bacteria; kingdom Bacillati; phylum Actinomycetota; class Actinomycetes; order Micrococcales; family Micrococcaceae; genus Arthrobacter; species Arthrobacter sp. 05T47. Next base: position 76,487 of record NZ_JBFTKG010000016.1, read on the forward strand.
ACCAGGTTTTGCCCCAGCCTTTACTTCAGCTGAAATTCGGCCCAGAGCGGGTAGTGGTCGGAGATGCGCCAGGAGAATTCGTTTCCGGTGAGGCGAGCCATGATGTGTGGGATGAGGTCGAACGAGCCGCTTGGCGCCGGGGCCGGGACGCGCGTTGAAGCTTGCCGGCAGGGGCTGCAACGTCTGATAGCTGATCGGCTGGCGGTTCGTCGTGGCTTGGTCGCCGTGACCGGGGCCTTCGGTGCCCGTGACCTCTCGTCGGCTTCAGATCCGGCGGGACGCGTTACTTCTCCTGGTCTCCGGGGCGGCGGGACTGCTCGCGGATTTCCAGTTCCTCTTCGTATTCGCGCAGGTCGTTGGCCTGGTCGGCGGAATCACCGTGCCACTCTTCGCCGCTGACCTGGCGCTCGAACTCCTGGGTCGGCTGCGCCTCCTCAAGGGCATCGATTTTTTCCTCAAACTTCTTCTGCTCGGACTCATCGCCCATTACGTCGCCTCTGTATCTCTTGGGTAAACATGCTGCCGCACGAAAAACTGTCCCTGAGCCACCAGCATAGGTCCGGCAACCGGGACTGCAAACAGCCGGCGCAGCAGGGACCCCACCGAGTGTCCGGCTCTGCATTCCCTTTCGGCGGTCACGGGCCGGACGGGTTGGTCCTCCTGCCAGGGTTGCGGCCGGTCAGCCTGCGGCCACGCCCGCTGCCTGTGCTCCTAAACCGCCAGAGCGTTCTTTTGGCGGGACTTGATCGTTGAGCGCTGCCCGCAGCTGGTGCAGGTGATGGTGTAGGCCCTGGATGTGGTGAAGACGGGGATGAAGAAGAGGGTGAGTTTGGTGGCCCGCTCCTGCAGATAGTGCTGGACGAATTGGCCGCAGTACTGGCACGTCGCCATCCGTCCGGGCAGGTTCTTCAAGGCAGTTTTGAGGCCGAAGAGTAGAAACATTGTGTGTGCCTTTCAAATGAGGTTTCCCGTCAGGGCAGCGCTGGCGCTTCTCGTGGGTGGAGTCCGGCGGCGAGGCCCGAGAGCAGGATGGTAATGCCTTCGTCCAGTTCGGCCATTCCGTCGTAGTCGGCGAGGACTGGGGCAAGGGCGCGGAGGCGGGGGAAGTCCTTCGCCGGCAACCGGTGCAGGCCCAGGCGGAGAAGGGCCTCGTTCTCGTCGGGGTCCACGACGAACTCCTGCAGCTCGTTGAGGATGTGCCCGTAGAGGTAGCCGTAGTACGCGCGGTAGACGTGCAGGGCGTCTTCGGGTGCGAACCCGGCGTCGATCAGCAGGGAGAGAATCTGTTCCAGGGGCCGCAGCGTGCCCAGCGGCCGAAGGCCCAGGGGAGTGGACAGCGGGCGGGTCACGAGCAGCGGTACAACGTTGGGGTGCCGGAGCGCGATCTCGCGCAGATCGTGGGCGATGCGCCGGAGCTGGGCCTGCCAGTCGGGATCATCGGGGAAGATGGCCAGCTCATTCAGGACGAGCTCCGATACGCCGTCCAGCAGCGCCGCGCGGTTTTCGGCGTAACGGTACAGGCCCATGGGATCCCGCCCGAGTTCCTGCCCGAGCCGGCGCATGGTGAGGGCATCGAGTCCCTCGGCGTCCACCAGGGCCAGCGCCGCGGACAGAACAATCTCCCGGCTGAGCCGTTTTTTCCTGCCAGGAGCCGCGCCGGGCACCGGATTCTCTTCGGGTGACATGGTCTTCCATTCTCGTGGATGCCGACAAACCGCCCTCTTAGGAAAGTAAGGGTGCTTGCTTATTTCGTAGTCTACGCCTACAGTCTACATTGTAGAGAAGTTGTTATCACCGGTTTCAGAAGCGGGACCCTGGTTGCACGGCCGTACCGACCCCTCACACCAACCACAGGAGATCCCATGACTGCGCACAACACCCAGACCACGCACGCGGAGACCATTCGCAACACCAACGACATCAAGATCTCGACCAGGACCCTTGAGTTCGCCGTCTATGTCGCCGCCGTGCTCGCCACGATCATTACCTCGGCCGTCGTGGGGGACAACGCCAGCGAAAACGGTGTGGATGTCTTCAATGCCCACGACGCCATGCAGCTCATCACCTGGCTGACCATCGGTCTCATGGTGGCCCGCGGCCTGGCCAAGGCCGGCAACCGCAACCACGGATAACGTCTGCACAGCGTCCGGCTGCAGTGCTGCCGAGACGATGATGGATCCTGGTGCGGCGCCCAGGTAGGGGCAGCGCCAGGATTTTCAGCCCGAAACCGTCTTATCCCGGATCTGCAGTGCTGCACGCATCCGGAAACCTGCTTCAGCGCCCCGTGCACGGCCTGAACGCTTTGCTGCTGTAGCCACATGGCGGCACGAAATGCACCTCGAGGAAACGAGCCACTCATGGCAACTTCTCAGTACGACCAATTCCTGCAGGAAGCCACTACACAGGACCCTGCATCCGACCGCGGGCTGGGCAGGGACTGCCTCTACGGCCTCTACATCAGCTGGTGCTTCCTGAATCAGACCACGCCGCAACCCGAAGATGCCTTCTGGGCGGCCATGAAAGAGAAGCAGATCCATCCCGAGCGCACCGGCCTCCGCATGAAAGGCCCGGCCGCAGCGGATTACATCCTGGCCAGCTACCCGGGCGTGGTCTGACCCGGATGTCGACGACTTCGCACACGTACGTGCCGCGGGATTCCCACCAGCCGCGGGGCCGACGCCTCTGGTGCGCGGAATGCGACACCGACCGGCACCTCCTCGTGGACTCCGTCACCACCCTGAACGCGCAGCAGGAAACACTGGCCGCCGCCATCACCTGCATGCAGTGCGGCGGCTCACGTGTCCTGGCGACCACCGCGGCCTTCGTCGCGACCGTCCCGGGGCGGAGCGGGGACAACGACGACGTCGTGCACCGGGACGCCGCGTACGTCCACTGCCAGGAACCCATGTCACCCGCGGACCCTGAGCTTCGGGGCGTGCAGTGGCCGGTTTCCACTCAACCCGGGGCTACGGAGTTCCTGGGCGCCTATCTCCGGACCCGGGTTCTGCGGTGCCGGTGCGGATTCCAGATGGAAATACCCGACTAATGACAGGCAGCCTCCTTTTCGGCTCTGCAGTCACCCAAGAACACGGAGCCATCGTGACCAGCAACGACAGCGCACACCAAACCGCGCACCCGGCATCACCTGGGGAACGCCCCGGCTTCGGCTTGAGCGACCTTGACCTGACCCCGCAAGGGCTCGCGGACGCTCCGGCGAGCGAAACTGACCCCGACAGCCTCGTTTACACCGGCAACAGTTGAACAGCAGAACAGCTCAAGATGGCCCAGCGCCCGCTCCCGTCTTTTTAGCCGCCTAGGCCGCCAGAATGCTGTTGTCGGAGCGCGCCGCGCGGTTTGACTTGCGGCTTCGGGTCAATTATGTTCAACAGGTTCCTCCGCGTCCCCCAATAGCGGATGGAAGCCTCAGTGAAGGCCCCCGCGCTCTCCCCCAGGATCGAGCGCGGGGGATTTTCTGCATCCTGTGAGGCGTTGCGTTTTGGCGCAGTCTGCTCAGGCCGGCTCCATCTTCAAGGGACGACGGAGCCGGTCTCTGGGGTGCTACTCGTCATTCCGAGGGAGAAATGACGCCGTGGCGTGCCCCTAACCGGGCTGCTGTGCCACGGCATAAAAGTAGGCGCCCGACCTGCATGTTTCCTTGGCCTTCCTCGGCCAACGAGGTCCCGGACAGATAATCGCCTCTGCCATGACACCGCCGCGGAGCGTCACGGACAGGCGGGATCCGTTCCGCCCCGATGCCCATAGAATTTGAATATTACAGGAGCCCGGAGTTGAACCGGCATGGCGTTATGAAGGACACGATGACCGAGAAATTGCATCTCACCCCGGAGGAATATTTCCCGAGGACCTGACTGAGGTCGGAGATCGGCAGCTGCAGGTCCTGGACAGCCAGGTCCAGCGCCAACTCGATCATGAGGTCATTTCTGAGGGCGAGCCGAACCCGGAGACCGAGTTCCGGCACTATGAGCTCGATGAAGAGTTCGGAAACCGAGACAAACGTTAGTCAGCGGAGGGCAGTGGGCTCCAGGAGGGTCGCCGGGGCTGCATGGGCCCACTGCTGGGGCCTGTGTACGCCGCCCGACGGGGGATTCCCGGCACATAGGAAAGCCCCTCGACGGAGGGGCTTTCGCGGATGAAACAGTGGGTTGGTGGTGTTGGTCAGCGGTGATGTGCGCCCCCTTCCCGGACGTCATGTCCGTCTGCGTGGATTCGATACCGCAAGACTTTAATAAAATGATCCGCGGATCGTCCAGCCGCGGTGCGGCGTGTCTTGCCGCACCCGGGACCGCCTTCCGTTGAATGCGACGTGGGGCACAATGAATCCATGTGCGGAAGATACGTGATGTCCAAGGCCACCGGGGATCTCCTGAGCCAGTTCGAGGCGAAGGAGATCGAAGGCAGCCCGCCGCCGCCCAGCTGGAACGTCGCCCCTACCCAGGACGTGCCCATCATCGCTGAGCGCCTGGACGAGGGCTCCGTGGACCGGCGGCTATTGATCGCCCGCTGGGGTCTGGTTCCGTCCTGGGCCAAGGACATCAAGATCGGGTCGAGGCTGATCAACGCCCGCAGCGAGTCGATCCTGGACAAGCCATCGTTCCGCAAGGCTGCCGTCAAACGCCGGGCGCTGGTCCCGGCGGAGGGATATTCCGGGGCGGGTCGAGCAAGGATCCAGCGGGCCCGCCAGATTGGTGGTGCGGTTTGGCTAATTCGTTGGTGAGGCGTGCATGCCACAATGAGGCCCATGACTCGAATCCTCATGATCGGCATCCACGCGCGAGCCCTCGACTATAGCAAGCTGCCTCCTGGCCTCGACGAGGCCACGATGACCGAACGGATCGAAGCGGGGTTCGGGGCCACTACGGCCGCCGGCTTCGACGCCGTCAACTGCCTGATCGGCACCTCCCCGGACGAGGCCGAAGCAGAGATTCGCTCGGCGTTCGGTCGTGATCGTTTCGGCCTCGTGATGATCGGGGGCGGCATCAGGATGATCCCGGAGTACACCGAGCTCTTTGAACGGATCATCAACGTGTGCAATGCGGAATCGCCCGGAATCACCTTCTGCTTCAACACATCGCCCGAGACGACTCTGGACGCGTTGGAGCGTCACGCCCAGCCGTGAACGTCTGCGACGCGATCCGGTGCGTCGACTAGCCTCGGCGTTTCGTGTCGGCGGTCATGAGATGAGCCTCTGCTCACGTGCGGCTGCGATGTATTGGGAATAGGTGCTCGCCTTACGGGCACTGTTGCGACACGGAGCGACCAAAAAACGCCGCCACAGAGCGACCAACTCCACACGTGCAGTGTTTCGTGCAAAGGTCAGTGTCGGCGTTCCGCGAATTGGCGCGGCGTCAGGAGCCGCGGACGATGCGGTGTGGCCAGCGCACGAATACGACCGTTACTGGTCACGCTCACTCGCGGTGGCGCCCGGTAAAGGATCGGCTTGTGGATAGTCGTGGTTGCTTCAGTGGTCGACTGGGTACTCCGACGGCTCAGCCGCGTCCTGTCGCCAGCCTGAAGATTTCGGTTTCGACCTGCGCTCTCGTTCGTCCGTGAGATTCTCCCCAGCCTGCGAGCAGATCCAAGTATTCGCCGTAGGAAACCGTGCTGTTCTTCTCAAGGGGCACTTCGGCTGCGTCCTCGAGCCAGCCGACGATCCGGTCGTCGAAGATCGGGGCTGCGTTCGGGTCATCAGGGCCGTCGACGGCTGAAGTGAAGTACAGCCACTTGGTGAAGTAGGAGGACCTGAGGTGGAGGATGCGGCCGTCGTTGTTCATCAGTCTGAAAGCCTCAAGAGCCCCGTTGGCGCGCACAGACCTGGCTCCTGCTTCCAGCCGGTCTGCGACGAAGGGATCCATCGGTTCCGAGATCGCGTCTGTGCTCTTGGCCTTGGTCTGGGTGAGTATCCACCGTGTCCGAAGTGCGCCCATGCCAGCGGTGGTGCCCCATCCCCACACCATCGCCGCGATGAATGCGGGGAGGACTCTGCCTGCATTCAGCTCTGCTGAGACCGCGTCAAGGGTTGACTGCCGGCTCACCCTCTCGGGAAGACGGTCCAGGAGCGATAGAACGTCCGGAAGGTCGTGCATTTGGTCGAGCCACGGCTGCTTCGTCCAAAGGAATGGGCTCTGAGGCCGGGCTTCGCCTTCGAGGGCTTCCGCCAGTACGGCGGGGACGGGCGTTGTCATGGGCCAATCCTCGCCCAGCGCACGGGTATTTTCCCGGCGCGCTGGCATGTCGGTGGCAAGAAATCAGTGGACCCAACCATTTTTAGCCCTACGAGGCCGTGAACGCCGCCCCGGTAAGGGTTCCGTAAAAGGAGCGGCACAGTACCGAAAGTTGCATCTGTGACGGGTGATCGGGGGGTTGTGGGACACCACGGAACAATCCGCACGGAAGCCTAAGTTCCCGCTGGGTCCCGAAGCTGACACCTTGCGCAATGGCGGCGACGCGAGTCGTCCGGAAAACGCCGGCCGGCCTTTCGCTTACTGGTGAATTACGGAGCGCCCACAAGCCCCTGAGCGCCGGCGCTCCGGCTTTGAAGCGCCACGACTGGGATTAAGTGGGAGGGCGGGGATCAGAACCGTGACAGGAGCCGAGCCATGGACTGGAATGACCCGGTCAGTGCAGCGCTGATTCCGGCCAAGGCCAGAAGTACGCTCATGGCGATGACCTGCGCCAGGAAGAACAGCAGCGCCACCCCAAGTGTGGCGGCGTACGTCAGCGTAAAACTCAACGTTGAAGGTTCGCTCATGCAGCAGTGACCCCCAGCCCGATTCTATTGCCTCGTTCTCGTCAACACTAGCTGCGGGGCTCTCCCCGGCGTAGATGCAGCGCGGGCACTCTGATCCTGTGGGCCCAGGGCTCTTGCCGCGCGGCGGGTGCCCAGGTAGGTTTTTGCATGCCGTGGCCGTCCGCCCGCAGTGGGGCGGGCCGCGCGGCGGTGGTTGGCCCGGGTGCGGCGTTGGAACTCGCCCGGGCCGCCACCCACCTAACGGGGTGGGCTGCAGCTCCCGTCCGGCCGGTGGGATGCGGGACCGCCGAGGGACAGCTCTCAGACTGCTCTCAGCGCGAAGAGAGACATTGAGAAAAGCCCCGAAAGGCCGACCCCGGCTGGGCCGTCGATCCATAGACTCCGGCCGCACGCTCTCCTCAATCGGCGTGCGGCCGGGCATCACGTCTCCCTCATGCGCAGTCAAAAGGCACCTGGAATGAATAGGACACGGGGCCCTTTTGGCTGGGCATCATGGATGCTCTTCCGGCACCTGCCGACCGTCCAACAATTCGGCGGCGGAGTGAACATCGTTCCCTATTTACACGCGGGACCTGCCTCGGAGGAAGTGGAAAGATTAGGACGACCACGGCAATTACCAGCAGCAGGTGAATGAGCCCTCCGCCGATGCTTCCGAGCATGCCAAGAAGCCAGAGAACAGCGATAATGACGGCTGTTCAAAGCAACACGAGGTTCTCCCTTGTTTGTCTGCGGATGAAAATGCTGATTCTGCGCCCTGCCGGTCTGCATATTTTGGCGCGCGGCGTTCCCTGCAAGGGGCTCGCGCAGGTTCGGTCCGGGTCCCCGTGCGGCCCGCACGCGGCGCCGGCCCGCTCCGGTGCGGCGTAGGGCTGGGCTGGCGTGGCCGGTTAGACGTCAGGGGATTTTTCCGTGGCCGGGGGGTGTTCTCCGGCCAGGTGGTGTGCTTCCTTGAGATGGCGTGCGAGTTTTTCTTCAGCGGCCGCGCGCCGTTGCCCGATGGTGCGCAGCTGGTGTGTGGTCAGATCCTCGCGGCGCGTCCCCGGGGCGGCACGTTGTGCCGCCCCGGGTTCGGTGTGTTCGCTCATGACCGCATCGTCGCACACGATCTTTCGGGGCAAAAGGCACAATTTTGCAACGTCCCAGAGACGMCGGCGTTTCCTGACGGATCGAGGAATCGGCCCGGGGTCTAGGCGGCCGGGGCCGCTATCGGGCCGTTTCCTCCCGCGGGTTTCCGGTCGATCGGGGTGGTCCCGTCGTCGTCGGCGCCCTGGGTGTGGATTTCCTGGGGGAGCGAGGCGAGGGGGAGTTCCCGGTGGACGATGTAGTCGCAGGCAGCCGGGCCCGTCATCGCCAGCCCTGCGCACAGGCCGCCGTGGCGGTCGGGCTGGATGTTCGCCGCGCGCAGCCCCGCTCTGAAAGTTCTGGGCGGGGCGGGCGTGGATCCCCGGAGGGAGCACCAGCTGAGGTAAAGACCGTACAGCTCTTCCTGGGTCAGCCCGTCAGCCTCCTGGATCCGGGCGATGCAGTCATTCACGAATTCGTCTAGCGGTGACTTCAACATCTTGGCCTCCTGCGTCCGGCGGCGTAGCCGCGTATCTGGCACAGCTATCAAGGGGTGAAGCAAACCATCCCGGCCTGGCCGGAACATAGAAAATTTAAAATGCCGGACTGAGACTGTCAACCGGGACATCCGCCTTGATTTCGGTGCGCATCATGGGACCGGCCAGCGGGTTCGTGCAGGGTATCGAGACGTTCATATTTCTGGGACCAGCAGCCCTGACGCTGCGGATCTGCGAGGGACGGGAACCGGGTCGGGGGAGCGGTACTGCGCTGGCCGGTTCCTTGTCAGGGCCCGGACCGGGAGTTAGCCTGATCCACGGGGGGACACGATGAGGGAAGCGGGACCCGATGCATGCGGGCCACCTTTCCCGGACTAAGGAGTCTGTCAATGTCGACTGTTTCCCATCCGCGCAAACACGGGCCGCCCAGCGGCTCCCAGGGACAGCGACTCTGGTGCACTCAATGCCAGACCGATGAATACCTGATCATCGAATCCATTGACACCCTCAGGCCGCCGCGCACCGGGCTGGTCGATGTCGCATACACCTGCGTGGAATGCGACTTCTTCTACGCCCACACCGCCTCGGTGGCTCGCGTTGCCGAGGTCCTGAACCGGCCGGGCCAAGGATCCGGGGTGCTTCAGTTCGGCGGCAACTATCGGCACGGCGGGGAGCCGATGATGATGGTCGGATCCCTGCAGCGCAGCGTCCACGCCACGCTCTCAACGGAACTGGCCGGTGAAGGGCCCTTGGAGGTGTACCTGCGCACCAGGGTGCTGCGCTGCGGCTGCGGGTTCCAGATGGAAATACCCGACTGACACCCCGAACCCCCGCGAGCCGGCTCTTGCCGGCAGGTACGGTCAGGCTTCGGCGATCGTGAAGGCGAAGGTCTTGAGGGTGACGGTGGGGGACCACGCGGCCGCCGCCCGCTGAGGTCGAGGGGGGAACCTACAGCTTGTCGATGCCTGGGTAGGCCGCTGTACGCCTGGGCCGGCTTCCGACGGCAAAGGCAAGAGAAAGCGTTCTGTCCGGTCGGTCCGGGATGGCCCCAGCCTTCTATCTACGCCTTGGCTGTAATACGCAGGCATAGCCTTTTCATCTGTGCAACGTGCCAAAAGCTGCCCGTGCGACGGACAATTGGCGCCATACTTTTGGGACAACTTAGCGGATGGCCAGATTACGTGGTCGTCCGCGGCCTCGGGCAGTTGGGGGCATGTCCCATTTCGCGTGTCCCGGTTCCAAGGAAGTGGGACACCCACGTGATGGGCCATAGGATCGGGCCATGCAGGCAGACTCCTTCAACGTCAACCAGCCCCCGAGCGCCGAGGCCAGAGTGCGACAGTTCCTTGATCTCTCGGACGAGTACCTTCTTCTGGTGCCCCTCCGACGGGAGAGCCCTGCATATTTCACGGAGGGCAGCACTGAAGCTCTTATGTCCCTGCGCGAAGGCTTGCTTGCCCACATGCTTATGAGGAAATTCATTACCAAGGGTGAGAGCGAGAATCTCGAAATGACGAGTACAAGCCGTCGCGGTCTAATGACGGCCGGGGCCGTCGGCACCCTCGCCTCGGCGCTGACGCTCCGGAATGTCTCAGAAAGCAAATGCGACTGAATCCGGCCTGCAGGCAGCTTCGTCCAGCTCGCCGAACACTTACGACGTGACCGCCTGGCGAATAAAGGGACGGCCGGATGTCACTGCCCAATCCGACATCGGTGCGATCATCAACGACATCATCGCCGATATCAGGCAGCGTCAAAAGACCCCCGACACGAGGCCCGGGGCTGCCATCATCATTCCTCCGGGGGACTACGATCTCCGGACCCAGGTCGTCGTGGACGTCAGCTATTTGACGATCGCAGGCTTCGGACACGGCTTCTTATCGCGTAGCATCCGCGACAATGTAGACACGACCGGCTGGCTCAACCTTCAGCCTGGGGGAAGCCATATCCGTGTCCTCACGTCCTCAGCGGCCCCGCAGGCTTTTCTCGTGCGCCGGGCAGGGAACCCTCGCCTATCCGGAATCGTGTTCCGAGACTTCTGCCTCGACGGGGTGGACTTCACGCCCGACGAAAACAGTTATCGCAACGGCAGAACCGGAATCGAAGTGGCCTCGGACAACGATTCCTTCCACATAACCGGCATGGGCTTCGTCTACCTTGAACACGCCCTAATCGTCCGCGGCGCGGACGCCCTTCGAGTGCACGACAACATGATCGCCGAATGCGGCAACTGCGTGGAGCTCACCGAGTCAGGCCAGGCAACAACTGTAAGCGACAATCTCATGGGCGCAGGCCCTGACGGAGTCACGCTCCTGGCGGAGAACCATGAGGGCCTGCTCGTCACGGGAAACAATCTGTTTCCACGGGGTCGCAGCCTCATCGAACTCACCGGCTGCAACCGATGCTCGGTGACCTCGAACCGGCTTCAGGGCTTCTACCCCGGAATGATGCGATTGCTCAACAACTGCAAGGAAAACCTGATCACATCCAACCACTTCCGGCGCACCACGGAAGGATTCCCTCCGTTTATCGGAAAGTCGAACGGCCTGGACGACCGTTAGGGCGTGCTTCACGTAGCGGGCGACAACAACTTGATCTCCAACAGCCTCTTCGCTTACGATGTCGCCCCCAACAAGGTCGTCCCCCCTAACGCCCAGCCCACCATGATCTTGATCGCCGCCGGCGATAGCAACGTCGTCGCCCTCAACCACGTTGTGAGCAATGTAGCGACCCAGCACGTCATTCTCAACGGATCGACCACCCATTCGAAGGTGCTCGACAGCGGCGCTGCATCCACCATCACTTCGTACAGCTCGGACACTGCTATCAGGCCGACACCCTGACAGACCAAGGCGCCAGGAGCGCGTCCCGAGGCATGGCCTCCGTCCTTGGGGCGCGCTCCCACGTATTGTTCGCCCGGACAGCCGTTGTCAACAGACCGAAATGTCACCTCGTCTGTCATCGGGCCCCGGCGTCGACAAGCACCCCAGTGTTGGCCGATTTATCAGCCCCTGCGGTAAGCCAAGGTGTGCTCAAGGCGACAAACCTACCCGAAGACCCGGATCAAAGATGCCGGAGAAACACTCCAGTATGTCCGGACCTCCGGAAGGGAGCATTATGATTCACCGAAACCAAGGCGCTCCTGGACCGAGTGGCATGCGGGTCGTTATTACCGGTGCCGGCGGGAACATCGGCCGTGGCCTCGCGACACGTCTCCTTGCCGCTGGCTACGACCTGAGCTTGTCCGACCTTGAATCCGTCGACGGCCTGGTTGCGGAGGCACGTTTCGCCCCGGGGGACGTCCGGACGGGAGAGGGTCTCCAGGCCGCGATGGCCGGCGCCGACATTCTCGTGCACCTGCCGGCATTGCACGGCATCCACGTTGACGATCATTCTGAAACGGAATTCTGGGAACTCAATGTAGATGGCACATTCCGCACGCTGCAAGCGGCCGTGGCCGCCGGTGTCCGCAAAGTGGTGTGGCTTTCGTCGCAGGCATGGCATGACTCGAACGACGTTTACGGGTTCACGAAAGTCATCGGCGAGCAGCTTCTGAACTATCGCCGGGTGCGTCACGGCATCTCATATGTTGCGGTCCGTCCTGCTTCACTGGTGCCCTGGACAGATTGGGCCCGCGACTATGGTCTCGGTCTGCTCTACGAGCGCGTAGACCGCAATGATGTACTCGACGCGATCCAGTTGTCAGTGCACTAGGTGGCAGCAAACGACGGCGGTCTGGCCTTGGATGCCCTCCATCCGGATGCAGCGTCGGCAGAGGATCTGCGCGAATGGGAACATGATCCAATCAGCACCGCAGACCGCCTTTTCCCTGGGGCGCGGGCCGTGGTCGAGCGGTTCGGCCTCGACATTTCAGCCACTCCCGTCCGGCCAAGCAAGCGCGGCTGGGCCGAGATTGGCTACACGCCGAGCCGCGACTTCGGTACGTGGATCGATGAGGTCACCGGACTCAGCGACGATCAGGTGAAAGCACGGACCAGCGACTACTGAACGCCATCGCGTCCAGGGTGGAAACAAGTCACCGTTCGGGGCTGGACATCGCACCGGGGACCGATCCAGTGCGGTGTCCGGGCCGGGCGTTCATGATGGGTTAGGGGCTTTGGAAGGGGAAATTGGGGTGTGTACAAAGTACACTCTTTGGGGTTCGGATCGGGTCGTATGTGGGTCGGATCGGGCTGGATTCCGCATGTTTCCGCGGGAGCCTTGTGTTTGCAAGGGCTGGAATGCAGATCGAGTCCCACCTCGGGCACGTGTTTTCCCTGTTCAGGGGCTTGTGAGCCGCTGAATGTGTACAAATCTCCTTTTATGGGCCCCCGGTAGGGGCCCATTTTCGTTGGTGGCGGCTCGTCTGGCGGATCCTTCTCTTGGCTTGGACAGCGGTGTTGCTGMGTACTCCTTCAYGGCCGGGAGCGCYTGGAACTGCCTGACTTSCYGTGACTTGGGGTCAAATCTTCGTGGTCATCCCKGTCGGCAGCCGGAACTCCTGGGAAACTCTCGTCATKWCCTCGATGATGTTCYCGAGCATCGGGTAGGGCCGGGCGAACCGATCGGGTTTGGTGACGAGCATGGTGTCGCCGGCCCGGACAGCCGCCAGGGCTTCGTTCGGTCCCGCCCTTGCCTTGTTTCTACCGGTCGGGCAGTGGTCGACATTGATCAGTCCTCGGGGACGCCCGAGACCCGTAGGCGCCTTGCGCTGCGCTGTCAGGTCCTGTTCGTTAGTGGAGCCCCGGGCGTAGCCAATGGTCTGCGCGGGTGGGTGCAACTGTCGCGATTATCCAAACAACCCGAGCAGGACAATTTTGCGGGTGGGGTATACGCGAATCCAGGATTCCAGTATCTGTATCGGATTTTCTCGGAGCGCGCGTGCGGGCAGAGGATGTCGCGGTGGGGGACCGGCTTATGCGGCAGGCGAAACTGGCACGGATCAGTTCTGAGGCCAAACCGCAGTTTCTAGCAAACAGTGGATTGTGAATGCCTTTTGGTCGCATTCGTGGACTCATCGCACGAGGGATGCTGCGCGGCTGACCGGGCGGTTATCCAGGATCAGTGGCAGAAGGGCTGCAGGGGAGGGAGCAACGGCGGCGGCCTGCGCGGCTTCCTCGGCCTCCCCGTATCCCCAGAGTGCGAATATTGTGGGGATTCCGTGTTTGGCTGCTCCCGCGACGTCGTAGCTTCGGTCTCCGACCATTGCGGGACTGGAGATGTCTGCGCCTGCGGAATCGAGCCGAAGCAGCAATTCGGCGATGACGTCTGCCTTGCTCGCTCTTCCCTCGCTGTCAGACGCTCCGCATACGTTGATGAAGTGGCAATCAATTCCGAACATTCGTGCCAGTCTTATTGCTTGATCTTCAACCTTGGATGTGGCTACGGCCATCGGAATGCCAGCCGAGTGTAGGCGTTCTAGCAGATCGATGATCCCGTCGTATGGGCTGGACTGTTCGGCGCCATGATCGGCGTACGCTTTGCGATAATGTTGGAGGGCCTTTTGGGCCGTCTTTTCGTCCAGTTGTGAGACTGTTCTGAAGGACTCGATCATCGGCGGTCCAACGAATCGGCGCAGTATGTCCATTCTGGGAACCGGCGCGCCTACAGCTGCCAATGCCTGTGCAGCACTTGCTGTAACGCCCGGTGCTGAATCCAGGAGCGTTCCGTCCATGTCGAACAAGATGCAGCTAATGCCAGTGAGAGACGGCCGGGCTTGATGAAGTGTCATTTTTTCGAGGCTTTCGGTCTTGAAGTTGTTTCCGTTCCGGTTGTGCCCGGGATTGTCGCTGTGAAGGGTAGGCATGGATCGAGTGAGTCTTGATCAGATTGACCAGAGGATTCTTGCGGAGCTCACGAAGAACGCTCGCATGAGCCATGCAGAGCTGGCGACCAAAGTCCTCCTTTCGAGGAACGCTGTGCGCCAGCGGATCGAACGGATGGAACGGCAAGGGTATATCCAGGGGTACACGATTGTTGCGGGCCCGCCGGGGCAGGGCTCGGTGTCCGCCTTCCTGATGGTTTACAGGAAGGACCGGGTGCGGGGGGCGGACGTCATCTCCGTGTTGCGGTCGATTCCGGAAGTAATTCTGTGTGACGTCGTGAGCGGCGACTTTGATCTCCTGGTTAGGATCGAGGCCCGGTCGCTGGAGAGGGTTCAGGAGATCTGGGAGCAGATCGCTGCTATTCCCGGCGTCGCGGACACGGTGACGGCCATGACGCTTTCCAGCTACATCAGGAGGGCCGGCGGAGGCGCCAGCGCCACGGAGTGAAATCGATCAGACTCCGGACATGCCGGCACTTCTAGCGGGCAGCACGGCGAGTTCAATCAGTGACTGAGCTACGTTCCGGTCCAAGAGCTTTCTGCCGGTGACTATGTCCAGAATGGTTGACCCGTCTCGGAGGGCTTCCTTGGCCACTGCTGCTGTTGCGGCATACCCGATGGCCGGTATGAAGGCCGTTGCAAGGCCCACCGAGGCCGCCGTCTGGCGGGCGAGGCGTCCGGTGTTCGCTTCGATGCCCTCGATGCAGTATCGACGAAGAGCGCGGGATCCGTGTTCGAGCCATGCAACGCTTTGGAGCAGGACATGGGCAATGACAGGCTCGAAGGCATTGAGCTGGAGCTGCCCGTTGTCAGCAGCCATCGTCACCGTAGTGTCAGCTCCGGCGACCGCGAAGGCAATCTGATTCAGGGCCTCCGGGATGACAGGGTTAACCTTTCCCGGCATGATTGACGACCCCGCCTGACGCGGGGGAAGGATAATCTCGCCGAAGCCGTTCTGGGGCCCGCTCGACAGCAGCCGGAGGTCGCTGCTGATTTTGGAGAGCTTTATKGCSGTGCGTTTCAGCRTGCCSGACAKGTGCATGAAAACRCCRACGTCGGACGTCGCTTCGATGAGGTCAGCAGCGGGGCATACCGGGACGCCGGAGAGTTCCGACAGCGCCCGAAGKACGAGTTSCTGRTACCCGAGTTCGGCGGTGATGCCGGTCCCGATGGCGGTGGCGCCCAGRCTGCACTCGCGCATCAGCGCTGCGGATTCCATAAGCCTGGAGCGGTCTTCTTCCAGCGTAGCTGCGAAGGCATTGAACTCCTGTCCAAGGGTCATCGGGACGGCATCCTGAAGCTGTGTTCGGCCCATCTTCACAACGTCGGCGAATTCTGTGCCCTTGCGGCGGGCGGATTCGGCGAGTTTGCCCAACTCGTGGTTGAGTTCTGTGGTGGCGAAAATCAGTGCCAACTTGATCGCCGTTGGATAGGTGTCATTGGTGGATTGGCACCGGTTGACGTGATCAATGGGGTGCAGGTGCTGGTATTCGCCGCGGCGGTAGCCCAGCTTTTCAAGCGCAAGGTTCGCGATCACCTCGTTGGCGTTCATGTTCGTGCTCGTGCCGGCGCCGCCCTGCATGACGTCCACACAGAACTGTTCGTGGTGATATCCGTCCTGGATTTCCTGGCATGCATCGCGGATCGCTGTCGCTTCCCGCGGGTTGAGGATGCCCAGTTCACAGTTGGCCTGCGCCGCAGCGTTCTTGATCATCGCCAGGGCACGCACAAGGTGCGGGTGGCTGGAGACCGGAATGCCACTGATGGTGAAGTTTTCCAAGGCCCGGGCGGTATGTGCTCCCCAATATGCTGTGGCCGGTACAGGAACGTTCCCGAGCGAATCTGACTCGATGCGGGTGGTCATGGTTTTCCATCCTCTGTGTGGAAGTTTGGGTGGTGGCGTCTTGTGGCCGCTTGCTCGGAGGAACTGGAGGGGGGGCGCAAGGCCCGGTCGCGCCCCTCCRGTTCGATYAGTTCTTGATGCAGAYGACCTTTGGCTGGGTCATCTCCTCGTACGCGAAGTGGACGCCCTCCCGGCCCATGCTTCCGTATTTGGCCCCGCCGAACGGCATGCCGTCGAACCGGTAGTCAGAGGAATCGTTGATCATGACGCCGCCTGCTTCGAGCYGTTGGGCCGCGTCCATTGCCTTGGCCAGGGAGTCGGTGAAGATGCCCGCATGAAGACTGAACTCGATGGCGTTGGCGACTTCGATGGCTTCTTCGAAGGTAGTGAATTTTCGGAACATGACCACGGGCCCGAAGACCTCCTCCTTCCACAGCCGGCCATCGGCCGGGACCGCTTCCAGAACGGTCGGGTGAAGCACATTGCCGTCCGTGACATTGCCTGAGAGCAGGACAGCGCCGGCGTCGAGGGCCTCGTCCAGCTTGGTCTGGAGCTCATGCAAGGCAGCCGRGCTGATCATGGGCCCGACATCCGTCCGTTCATCGGATGGATCGCCGGCAATCAACCGCGCGGTTGCCTCCAGGAAGCGCTGGCGGAACGCGCCGTACACCGGGGCGGCCACGAGGATCCGCTGCACCCCTACACAGTTCTGGCCGGCGGCCCAAAACGCTCCGGAGACGCAGGATTCCACTGCCTTCTCGATGTSGGCATCCTCCAGGACGATCACGGGCGCGTTTCCGCCAAGATCCATGGACAGCTTCTTCAGGCCTGCGGTGCGGGCGATACTCTCACCCGTGGCGAACCCACCGGTGAAGGACACCATTCGCACGTCACGTGACCTGATGATGGTTTCGGCCACTTCCCGGTCGCCATGCACGATCGTGAGGGCCTCCGGCGGCAGCCCGGAGCTTACCAGGGCGTCCGCGAGCAGCTGGGCCGACAGGGGAGTCAGCGCAGAGGGCTTGAGGATCACGGCGTTTCCTCCGGCGATTGCCGGGCCGATCTTGTGTGCCACCAGGTTGAGGGGGTCGTTGAAGGGAGTGATTGCGGCAATGATGCCCAGTGGTTCGCGCGAGTACCATCCGGTGCGGTCCTCGGAGCCCTCATACGAGTCAAAGGGGATGACTTCGCCCGCGTTYCGGCGCCCTTCGGCAGCGGAGAGGCGCAGCGTGTTGACCGCGCGCAGTACTTCCTTCCGTGCCTGACGGATCGTTTTCCCGGCCTCGGACACAATCGTTTGAGCGAACTCCTCGCTGCGCTGCTCGATCTCTGTTGCGGCGCCGTCCAGTATCTTCCCGCGGGCGTTGCGGGACAGCGCCCGTGCCTTCCGGGCGCCGACGCGGGCCGTTTCGATCACGGCATTGCCGGCGGTGGCTTCAGTCAGCGAAACCGCGCCGACCACGCTGCCGTCGTAGGGGCTCGTCACGTCACGGAACTGCGGCAGCGCCGTTTCTGTCGAACACAGCGTGGATTCAGACATGTGCGGCTGCTCCGGTCCTGGCTCCGTGCATGGCGATGATGTCAGAGAGCAGCGCGTAGGCGGTCTCCACACGGCCGGCTCCCGGTCCTGAGACGGTKACTKGGCCCAGAAGGTCCGTGTCGAACGACACGGCATTGGTCGCACCGGAAACCCCGGCGAGACCATGGTCGAGGGGGAGCGCTACGGGGGAKACGCCTGCTGTCACGGACCCGTCCRGGTTCCGMCGTGCTGCACCGACGAGCTTCCAGCGGCATCCCTCGCGGGCTGCYTYCTGGATGTTCTCCGGCGWCAGGGTCGAAATTCCCTGGCGCTGRACGTCCTTGAGTTCCAGGCTGGCGTCGAGCAGTTCGTTGGCGAGGATGAGGACCTTGAGCTGAACGTCGTATCCCTCGATGTCGGCTGCGGSGTTTGCTTCGGCGTAGCCGAGGTCCTGCGCCTCGCTGATGGCCGCTTCGAAGTCCAGGCYGGCTTCCATCCGCCCGAGCACATAGTTGCTGGTGCCGTTGAGGATGCCTTCGAAGCCGTTCAGCTTCAGCCCCGCGAACATCTTCTTGGCCAGGCGGATGACGGGAGTGCCGCTCATGACGGCGCCCTCGAACTCAAAGTGCACGCCRTTCTGTTTGGCCAGSGAGGTSAGCTCGGCGCCGCGGAGGGCAACCGGGCCCTTGTTCGTGGTACAGACGCTCTTGCCGGATTCGAGKGCCCAGCGCACGTGTGAAACTGCCGGCTCGCCGYCGTCGGGATTCGTGAAGGTCGCCTCGCAGATGATGTCGGCGGTGCAGTTGCGGATAACTGATTCGTTATTGGTATCCGCGGATCCGCCGTACTCGGCGAAGGTTTCGCCGCCACCGCCCAGTGTGAGGGCGATGGAGAGGTCGATGCCCTCGGGCTGGACCAGGGATCCAAGGCGAAGGTCGGTGATGGCCACGACCCTCAGGCCGAAGCCCAGCTCGGAACGAAGTGTCTCACCGCGTGTAGCGATCAGTTCGGCCAGCGTCCTGTTGACGCCGCCGAAGCCGATCAGCGCAATGTCGTAGGTGGTCATGGTGCTCCTTCAATCAGTTACATCGGTCCTCCAATGCTGACCGCATTCCATGTCCGTCAGTGCATGTGATTCTGACCGAAAAACAGGGCAAATTGACCATCTGACTGCCGATTCGACATCGGCATCTCAAGTAACCTACGTGCAACATAGGCATGTTGAAATGTTTTTAATGACCAAAGYRMCGTTTTCGTGTTAGTTTCATCACTATCGCTATTGCACAGCTCGAGGCGGCCYGTCCCACACGCCGGGGCGATGTGCGTACTCTTCGCATCAGACCTGTCCACTCACCTGGGAGAAACCATGGAATCCTCATCACCTGTCCAGCTARAACCGCAGCCCACGATTCCCCCGTCGACCGATTCCGGGCTCCGGCGGTCCATGGGGGCACGGCATCTGGTCATGATCGCCATGGGCGGGGTGATCGGCTCCGGGCTTTTYCTGAGCTCGGGCTACACCATTTCCCAGGCCGGGCCRCTCGGGGCGGTCATCGCCTATCTCATCGGCGCCTTTGTTGTGTACCTGGTGATGGCCTGCCTCGGCGAACTTGCCATCGCATACCCGGTCTCGGGCGCCTTCCATATCTACGCGGCGAGGTCGATCGGGCCGGCCACCGGGTTCACCACGGCCTGGCTCTACTGGCTCTGCTGGGCAGTSGCCATCGGATCGGAGTTCACTGCCTCCGGTCTCCTGATGCAGCGCTGGTTCCCGGGTGTTGACGTCTGGRYCTGGTGCGTCATCTTCGCCTCGGTCCTCTTCGGATTAAACGCAGTTTCCTCGAAGTTCTTCGGCGAATCCGAGTTCTGGTTTGCCATCGTCAAGGTCGGCGCCATCGTGGTCCTCATCGTTCTCGGTGGCGCGGCGCTGTTCGGCGTCCACCCGCTCAGCGRGGGGGCCAACCACCCCTTWATGTTTGAGAACTTCAACACCTCCGGCGGYCTSTTCCCCAACGGCTTCACCGGYGTCCTCGTCACAGCACTTGCAGTGTTCTACGCCTTCTCCGGCTCTGAACTCATCGGCGTGGCAGCGGGCGAAACAGCTGACCCCGCCACGAGCATCCCCAAGGCRATGCGCAGCACCGTCGTCCGTCTGCTRGTCTTCTTCGTCGGGGCAATCGCYGTCATCGCCGCGACCATCCCSTWCGAGCACGTCGGACTGGATGAAAGCCCGTTCGTGACRGTCTTCTCATCCATCGGCATTCCTTTTGCCGCCGACATCATGAACTTCGTCATCATCACCGCACTGCTCTCCGCCGGAAACAGCGGACTCTTCTCCTGCGCACGGATGCTTTACTCCCTTGCCGACGAGGGCCACGCCCCACGGGCGCTGAAGAAGCTGACCCGGCGCGGTATCCCGATGATCGCGCTCTCCGTCAGCATGCTTGGTGGCCTGGCATCCCTCATCAGCAGCGTCGTTGCGCCCGAAACGGTATACCTCGCTCTCGTATCGGTGGCAGGTTTCGCCGTCGTCGGGGTCTGGATGTCCATCACCGYCTCGCACTTCTTCCACAGGAGGTCCTTCGTCAGGAACGGCGGCGATGTCGCTGCCCTTCCCTACAAGGCCCCGCTGTTCCCGCTGGTGCCGATCCTGGCCTTCTCGCTCTGTCTCATTTCGCTCATCGGCATCGCCTTTGACCCKAACCAGGTAGCMGCCCTCTATTTCGGACTCTCTTTTGTTGGKGCCTGCTACGCCTWCTTCTACTTCAAATACGGGCGCAAGGCGCGCGTAAACCAGCTGTCCTGACGCCATCATCAACCACCGTCTTCACAGCTTCGTGGCCGGGGTCTTTCTTCCCCGGCCACGAGGCTGTCCAAGGGCTAAACCATGAACTCACAAGACCTGATGCAACACGTGCGCAGTTCGGTCCAGGACGCCGGCAGCTGGCTGGAGATTGACGCCGCCGCTTTCGAGTCAAACGTCCGGAACCTCCTGTCCATGATCGATGACCGGGCGCTGTTGTGTGCAGTGGTCAAGTCCCATGCCTACGGACACGGAGCTGAGCTTTTACTCCCGTCCCTTGTTCGTCTAGGCGTTCCATTCGTCGGAGTAGGAAGCAACGAGGAGGCAGCCATTGCACGCCGCTGCGGTTTTGYGGGCCGGATCCTGCGTGTCCGTGCCGCGGCGCCACAGGAGATCAAGGCCGGCCTGCGCCACGACATCGAAGAACTTGTTGCCGACCCGCAGAGCGCGTGGGAGATACAGAAGATCGCTGCCGTGGCCGGGAAGGTGGTCCGCATCCACCTCGATATCAACTCTTCCGGGATCAGCAGRCACAGCCTCGACGTCTCGTCCTCGCTTGGCCGGGCATCCGCGGTAGGGATCGTGAGCCACCCGGGGCTTCAACTGGCCGGGATCATGACGCATTTTCCCACCGACGACAACGGCCATATTGAAACGGCCCTKCTGCGTTTCCAAAGCCAGGCGTTGACGCTGCTTCAACTGACCGGAACTCCCCGGGAGGAAGTGCTGCTCCACTGCGCCAATTCATACGCCGCCCTGCACGTGCACGGMTCGTGGCTGGACATGGTCCGYGCCGGGGCAGTCCTCTACGGCGATTCGGGTCCGACAGCAGCGCAYTTCCAACGGTGCATGGCSTTCAAAGCCCGGATCGCTTCCATTAATAGTTATGCAGCAGGTACCAAGGTCGGCTACGGGCTGACCCACACCCTGGAGCGGGACTCAAGGCTGGCGTCAGTGACAGCAGGTTACGGAGACGGCTACCGRCGGGCGCTGGCCGGCCAAGGCGGSGTGCTGGTCCGCGGCCGTCGCGCTGCCATTGTCGACRTCGTTTCGATGAATTCCATGGTYGTCGACGTCACCGACGTGGCGGAAGTCTGCCCTGGAGATGAAGTCGTACTGTTCGGGCGGCAAGGAAGCGCAGAAATCGCTCCCSCRGAACTGGAAGCAGCGAATTCAGCAATACTCGCGGACCTCTACACWGTGTGGGCGCAAGGAAACCGCGTCCTGRTCAACAATGAAGACATGTGAGAATAGGCGTAGTWATCGGGCGGAAGGAGCATGGAGCRTGGATTCTTCYTCGGAAGCGTCGTCCATGGCCCAGGGACTGCGGATAGTTCGGCTGGTCGCAGACCGGGAGAARTGGGGAAGGCGGCTTCTCGGTGTYTCCCAGYTMGCWTCMGAGCTGGACATGGAACAAAGCCGTGTCTCCCGGCTGACKCAGGAATTGTGTGAGCTGGGACTGCTGGAACGTGTCGAACGCGGACCATTCCGAACGGGGCCGCGTTTTTTCAGCCTGGCCGCAGCAGTGAATGCCGGCTGGGTCCGGGAATCCAGATCCGAACTTGAGGCTTTGGTGGCTTCTTTCGGCCTTCGATCCAGAATTTCCGTCCGCGAGGGCTTCCGCGTTATTCTCCTGCGGGCCTCCAGCAATGACGCGGTTCCCGGCAGCTTCGTGAAACCCGGCATGGTGACGCCCGTGTGGTGTACCGGGTCCGGCCGGGCCCTGCTGTGGGACGACCAGCAGCCCGCCGTTCAAGCCCTCCTCCAGGACGTCAACTTCATCGGAGTCGGCGGTCCGGGAGCGGCCCATTCGCCACAAGAAGTCGCCGAACTGATGGACCGGGACAGGACGCGGGGCTTCATCGTCGCGGAGGAAGAATTCGAGCATGGCGTCTACGAACTGGCCGTTCCCGTCCGCAGCGCTGAGGGATCCATTCTTGCCGCGCTAAGCGTCCTGGGCAGCCGGGCCGAGATCCAATCCAGCACCAATGACATCGCAAAGGCCCTCATAGCAGCAGCCGAACGCCTGGGGTCCCGCGAGGCCCGCACTCGGGACGACGCAGGCCGGAAGGGCCTGGCCAGCTAGAGCCCGTTCTGCGGCAAAGGGCGGCCCAGCGATGACTCAAGCCACCTTCCCCAGGACACGAGAGCCGTGGCGCAGAACTCCTGCCGCGGCTCCAATCGAGTCTTGGCGCCTACGACCTGCAACGCTGCCACCACGTCGCCCTTGAAGTCCCGAATCGGAACGGCCAGGGAATACAGCCCTGGCTCGGCTTCCTCATCGACKATGGAGTACCCCCGTGCCCGCGCCCCGCGCAGTCGGGACAGGAAGTCCTCGACGTCAAGCGGTGTATTGGGCCCATGGCGAACGAAGGCAACGCCCGAGAAAATGGTTCGTACCTCGGCATCCGACGCTTCCCACAGCAGGGCCTGGCCGGCATCACTACAAAACGCCGGGTAGGGCCGGCCCAGCCAAGAACCGACCATATTGCTACTTGCCGGAACACGCTCACCGATGGTGACAGTACTGTTTCCGCTCAGAACGCCAAGGAAGCATCCTTCATCAGTTTCACCGGCCAAGCCTTCCAAGGCGGTTACGCCGTCGGTCTGCAGCCGTTGCTCTGTCAACAGCTGTGCGTCTGTCAGGAGCGACCAGTCCAGGGTGTAGGACCGATGGTCTCCGCGTGCCAGAAACCCCTCCTGCTCGGCGGTCCGGAGGCTGCGCGAAACCTGGCTGCGGTCCCTGCCCAGATCGGCCGCTATATCAGCGACCGTTCCGCCGGACAGGCCTTCTGCGTTGCGGGAGCCCACCGCGAGGACAGCCATGACTCCCCGGCCCATGCTGGTTGTCTTAGACATGGATCCGATTCTAGTCACTGCACGAACAAGTCTTAGTGGATGGCGAAGACCCGGGCTGGAAAGCCGCTGCCTTGCAGCGGCTTAGGCCAGCTCGCAATGAGGACCGCGCCCGCTTCTGGAAGTCCGTCCAGGTTCGCCATCAGCTCGATCTGCCACCGGTTCCGCGCCAGGACATAGGTCTCCAAAGTGAAATCCTGGCGGGACGTAGCCCGCCCCGGGTCTGTGTCCGTCTGCTCATGGCCGACGGCAGTTACCGACCGTTCCTCGACCAGGAAGGAGAGGACTTCCTGCGACCAGCCCGGCGTGTGGCTGACACCCTCACCGTCCCTGTTTGCCATGGCATCGGCGTCGGGCCAACGATGGCTCCACCCGGTCCGCAACGCCACAAAGGACCCCGGTTCGATGGCACCATTGCGACGCTCCCATGCCTGAACGTCCTCCATCGTGGGAGTGGCGTCCGCATTTGCGATGACCCGCGCGGTGATGTCCAGGATGACCAGCGGAAGGACCATGTCCTCCACAGGAATCTGGTCCAAGGTCCGTCCCCCCCGGATGAAATGCGAGGGAGGGTCAACGTGTGTTCCCCATTGGCCGATGATCGAATAACGGTGAGCGGTGAAACCGTCGCCTTTCTCCAGATCGAAGACGGGCTCCCTAATTTCGTCGGGGAATGCCGGAAAATGCGGCTGGCCAGGGTGGAAGGCATGCGTCAGGTCGGTAAATGACCTGCCGGCAAGCAGCGGCCGCAGACCGTCCCAAAGTCCGGTCGAGGTGGCTTCCATCATGATGCGGCCTCACCCGCAAATACTGCCGGAAGGGCAGTGCTGGAGACGCCGATTGGCCCTGTCAGTTCGATGACAGGGACCTCCCAGGGATGGATATCCACGATGCTCTGCAGGAAGCGTTCCACAGCGGCATCATCGAGCGCCGCATCAAAATACGTCGTGAAGACAAAAGTAGGTGAAATCGTCTGCTGGCCCACCTGCCCCAACGTCGGGTTAGCGCCTTCCGTACAGGTGAATCCCTCGAAACCCAACCCGGATTCGAAGACATGCCTGTAGTTGCCAAAATCCCCCAAATCGGGGGATTCGGACACGGCCTGGAGCAGGGCCACGACGCCCGCTTCATCCCTGAATGCTTCAACATCGCCCTTGGCGAGCCGCGAAAAAGTTTCCGAAGCTACGGGCCAATGCACACGCAGCTTGCGTACTGATTTCATTTCAATCTTCAACGGAATCCTCTTCCTGATCGGTTCACAAAGGGTGACTGAATGCCATGGTGGCATAGAGTGATGATCATTACAAGCATYGAAAAATGCTTATTACGCACATATGGGGTGAGGCGGTCACGTTCACTCGGCACCTCCGCTCGGCTTGGGGACTGAGCCGGGACGCGCCGGTAGCTGGAGTGGCTGCTGACCGTCATGTGAATGCCCGGGACCGTGGCGCCCTTGCCATTGCACGTTGTGCTGCGTGGCACTGCCGGACGATGAGGCACCGCTTCCGCCTGGCAGGCACGACCGAACCGAACCGCTAGGAGCCCTGAACGATGCCCAGAAACACCAAGCTCTCCCGCCTGCTCGATACCGGAGCAAACCTGACAGTAGACGGCGCACTCGCCACCGAGCTTGAAGCGCACGGCTGCGATCTGGACGACCCTTTGTGGTCGGCTAAAGTCCTTCTGGAACAACCGCAACTCGTCAAGCGCGTGCACCACGATTACTTCCGCGCCGGAGCCGCGGTGGCCATCACGGCGAGCTATCAAGCCACACCGCTGGGATTTGCGCGGCGCGGCATCGGCCAGAAAGAAGCCTTGGAGCGGGTGGCCCTGAGTGTGCGCCTGGCCGACGAGGCGCGTCGGGAGTATCTGGCCGAAAACCCGGATGCGCGCCCTCTGTTGGTTGCGGGATCGGTCGGGCCCTACGGCGCGTACCTTGCCGACGGATCGGAATATCGGGGCGACTACTTCCTCAGCCAACACGAGTTTTTGGAGTTCCACCGGCCTCGAATCGCAGCGCTGGTGGAGGCCGGAGCGGACTTTCTTGCCTGTGAGACGCTGCCTTCATTGGCCGAGGCCGAGGCCTTGCTGGCGCTCATGAAAGAGTTCGACGTCGAAGCCTGGCTCTCCTTCACGCTACGGGACGGTAAGCACATCAGCGACGGCACGCCGCTGGCCCAGATCGCAAAGCTTTGCAGCACACAGCCGCTCGCGGTGGCGATCGGCGTGAACTGTGTGCCGCTGGAACTGGTCGCGCCATCCCTGGACGCCTTGAGCAAAGCCACCGATACGCCCCTGATTGCATACCCAAATTCGGGCGAAAGCTACGACGCAGTCACCAAGACGTGGGGGCCGGCCGCGGCAGGGGACAGCCCGGCGGGCCCGGACAGTAAACAGCCCACAAGACTTGCGCAGGGAACGCCCGTCTGGCGTGAACTTGGTGCCCGGCTCATTGGCGGGTGCTGTCGAACGACCCCGCAAGATATTGCCGCCGTGGCCAGACTGTCAGAAAATCCCTGATCAGAAGCTGCCAGGCGGCAGAACGGGGCGTGGCCATAACCCCGCGTTTGTCACTCACAAGGCCCTGAGTTGGAGGTGACAAACTGGATCCGGGCATCGAGGGCGGCGGCAATCAGCGCCACACATGCGCCCTGACTCACTCCGTACAAGCCGCACCCCGAGCCCGTCACAGCTGGGTGGGATCTCAACAGCGCCGCCGCACGGAATCCCTCCGCGCGGGCAGTCAGGGATTGAGTTCCCCAGTCACCGGGGGCAGTCTCCGCAGCCGGGTTTGTCGTGTGTGAGGGCCACAGTTCCACTCAGGACAAGCAGATCAACAGCACCACCCCAGCCATCGGCTGTACCGTTTCCGGACCCGTCCAGCATGACCACTCCTGGCTGGGGTAGTGGTGAAGGACGGTAGTGAATCAGCGCGTCGAGGTCGCCGTCGGCGGTGCTGACTCGGGGGCGCTCCCTGCGCTATGGCAGCTGTCTGTCAGCGCTGGTCGAAAAGTGAGCCATTTTGCCGCCGCTTGGCGTCCAGTGGTCGTTGCAACACCTGAGCCTTTAGGAGTTGCAATTGGGAGACATGAAAAGACCGAGGAAATCCCGGGGCGCCCCTCCGAAGAACGCTGCACGCGCTCACTATGATCAGCTGATGAAGCAGGGAATGGGCAATTCCGAAGCGTGCCGGATCGTAGGAATCAGCAGCCCAGGGCACCGCGAATCATTTTCTCGATCAAAGTGTCTCCTTCGTTGTAGCCGGCGCGTGTGCTCCGTCCTCCTGGGCCGGGAAAGGCTCTCCCGTGTTCACGGGCCACCTGATGAGGCAGCGGGACTGGCATCGGCAGCATGACGGCCGGGGATCCCATCCTGCTGGTCCGCGGTCAGTGCTGTCCCAGACTTCCTCCGGTGGGCGGGACAGGGCCTGGTCCGCGTTCCGTGCCTGTGTCCCGGTCGGCCGCGCTGGAGGAGTCGCTCACGACTGTCCCGTCCGAATCGCCGTCGGTGTCAATGAGGCCGTTGGTCTGGTCGAAAGGCTTCGCTTCGGACCGGCCAGCAGTCTCTTCCGCGGTATGAGTCGCGTCCCGGGGGGTTCCCTCACCGGGAAACACGCTGCCCGCGGTGCCGGTGGGCGGAACGGCTTCAACCTCTGGGTATGGCGTGGCCTGAGCCGGCGCGTCTGGGCCGGTGGCCTTGCTGCCTGCCGCTGCAGCGACGCCCGACGCTGCAGCGGCGGCGAGCCCAACTCCGGCAACGACCGTGCCCGACACCCCGGCTTTGCCGCTGTCCCCCCGCGACCCCGCGGCCTCATCAATGCCGGGCGTGCCTCCGGAGGCGCCCTCGCTGACGGATCCGCGCCAGGCGCCGGTCGCGTAGCCCTCGTCTTCAATGAAGGCCTTGAACCGGTTGAGGTCACTCTCGGCTTGCCTCTCTACGATGTTCAGCCTGTCGCCGATCTTTTCCACGATCCCTTCGGGCTCATATTCCAGGGACAGCTGTACCGATGTCTGCCCGCCGCCGAGGTCTTCGAACGTCACGGACCCTGCGTTCGTTGCGCCCTCTGTGGCGGCCCATGCGACTTTTCGGTCGGGTACCTGCTCGAGGATTCTGGCCTGCCACTGCCTGCGCACCCCGACGATTTCCGCAACCCACTCGAGCTGGTCGTCACTGAGCTGTTTGACGCTCTTCACCCCGCCCATAAAGCGCGGAAATTCTTCGAACTGGGTCCATTGGTTGTAGGCCACGCTCACGGGAACGTTGACCAGAACTCGCTTTTCAACCTTGGTGCTCACGGTGTCTCCTTCGACGGGATTTTTTTGGGAACTGGCGGGAAGGGAATCAATCATCAGCATGCTTACTATAACTTCGGGGGTGTCATCCGGGCCAGGGGGCAATTCGTGCTCGGTCCGCCGTGGCCCGGCCTCCAGACATGAGCGTCGCGCCGGTATTGAAGCGGCCGCTGCCCAGGTATCCGGCGAATGTCCGGGACGGCGAGGCCGCCGCGGTCGTCCCGGCCGCACTAGACGTCCGGGACTGCGTGGGAGCCCGACGTCTAGTGCGGCGTCGGCGCCGCTTCCTCGCGCAGTCTGAAGCGGGCACCGGGAACGCCTATCAGCGTGGTGCGCGTCCCGTCGTCTGCCTCCAGGTCGAGGTGGACCAGCCGATGTCGGCGGTGTTTTGCCACGATGGCGAAGCTGGCACCGGCCAGCCGCAGGATCTGTCCTTCGAGGACCTCACGGAGTTTGTGCTCGACGAAGGACTGCGGGAATGCGGGTTCGGTCATGGTGTTCAATTCCCTCCTAGGGGCGCCTATCGGTGCGGATTCGTGGCAACGTCGTTTCGTACACTCACGGAAGGMCCCGCCGGCCGGAATTCGGGCGGCCGCCGGGAATCCCGTACGTGGCCGATGGCTGCCTAAACCCTGCTCCTGCGGCCGGCGACGGCGCCGTAGATCAGGAGCACTATGACGGCGCCGAGGATGGAGAGGAGCCAGGTCCGCAGATCGAAGAAGTCACCGAGGCCTCCGCCGAAGATCAACGAGCCGATCCAGCCGCCGAGGATCGCGCCTACGACGCCCAGGACGAGTGTGATCACCCAGCCGCCGCCCTGCCGGCCGGGCAGGACCGCCTTGGCGATGGCTCCTGCGATAAGCCCAAGAAGGAGAAATCCGAGAATCCCCATGACTGCACTTCCTTTCGGTAGACCGGCCGGGGATGCGACCGACATCAAGATTTAATCAGCATGCTTAGTAGTATGCAAGGACCCGGCGCCCCTGGGGCGGTCGTGCGTGGATGCCCCATCAGTCGCCGACCTTCGGCGGCCCGCGGAGGGAAGAACAGCCACTTGATGGCCTTCGTCCCCACGCGAGTGCCTGTGGGTGCCG
This sequence comes from Arthrobacter sp. 05T47, assembly GCF_056395825.1. NCBI lineage: Bacteria > Bacillati > Actinomycetota > Actinomycetes > Micrococcales > Micrococcaceae > Arthrobacter > Arthrobacter sp. 05T47. The sequence continues at coordinate 105,046 of NZ_JBFTKG010000016.1, forward strand.
CGGTTCGTGGGTCTAGGGCCGGGATCCGTAGATGAATTCCTTTGCGTGGCTGACGGCCTTTCTGAACGCATCGTTGCGCAGGGTGATCTGTTCGTCCGTGTCTGTGGTGCCCGGTTCGATGTAGGCGGTGAGGCCGGGGTGGAGCACCCAGATGTCCCCGGCGGGCGGGAGGTAGAAGACCCCGAAGGAGCGGTGCCGGGAGTCTTCGGCCCAGATAGGGACGACGGCGACCGCGGCGCCGGTGTCCGGATTGATCCATTGGGCCCGGGGCAAAGGCTGTTCGTGGACTTCGGGGTCCAGGAACGGGGCCGTGCCCTTGCCCCAGCGTTGTTCGAAGCGTTCATAGAACGCCGGCATCAGCTGGGCATCGTACGGGTGCCAGGCACTCATGGCGCTTTCCTTCTCCATTCGTGTAGTCAGCGGCGTCCGGGTCCTGGTCAGAACCGGATCCACCACAGGACCTGCCGTCCCGGGGCCGGAGTGCCCGGTGTAATGGGGCATTCCCACCGCAGCGGACCGATGATCAGCTCAGGGCCGGACAGTCCCGGCTCCCGTGCCGGCGGCGCGGGATCCCGCAGCGCCGGCTGCGGCGTCGTCGGCCGGTGCCGGTCGTAGGCCGCCCGCTTAGCCGGGTCGCCGAGGACGGCGTAGGCATCCATGATCTCCTGCAGCTCCTGCCGCTCTTGTGCTGTGGAGTCAGGGCCGGCGGGAACGGCGCCCGCGGGACGGGTGTCGGGATGACGGGCCCGCACCAAGGCCCGGTACGCGCGGCCAACCTCGCGGGCCGTCGCCGCACGGCCCAGATGGAGAACCTCGTAGGGATCGGGGCTGCGTCCCTTCATGGTCCGACTCCCGTCTGCTCGGCTTGTTCCGGTCCACCCCGGCGCCCCGGCGCCCCGGCGGGTCGCGGGGGCGGGGGTGTGCGGGTGGTCCTCGGCCCGGAGACAGGGGACCACCATGCGGGAGGCACCGTCGGGGGCCGCTTTTCGCTGCGCAACTGGCGCGGTGGCGTGGCTGCTCTGCATCGCCCTTTACTTACTGGTGGCCGGTCCCGCTGCTCCCGGTCCTGCGGGCCTGTCCTTCCCAGGGGTGGATCAGGCGGCGTTGATTGCCTGTGGCTCGTTCTTCTGGGAGGTGATCTCGATGCGGCGCGGCTTGGCCTTCTCGGCTACGGGGATCCGCAGCGTCAGGACCCCGGCGTCGTAGCTGGCCTTCACCGCGTCGGTGTCCAGGGCGTCGCCGAGGATGAGCTGGCGGCTGAAGACACCCCGGGGACGTTCGGCGGCGATCAACTCGGTGTCTTCACCTTTCGGGTCCTTGCGCTCGGCCCTGACCGTGAGGACGTTGCGTTCGACGTCGATGTCCACCGAGTCCGCGGCGACTCCGGGCAGGTCGAAAGCGACGACGAAATCTTCGCCCTCCTGCCATGCGTCCATGGGCATGGCCGCGGGCCGCGCCGTGGTGCCGAGGACCTGCTGGGCGAGCCGGTCAAGCTCGCGGAACGGGTCGGTACGCATCAGCATGGTCTTCTCACTCCTTGCAGTCGATTTTCTTCTCATTCCACCCAGCCACTTATGTGTCGTGGCTGGTATAGATTTTTTATAGCACCGGTGCGAAACTGGTGCAAGACGTTTTTTGGGTTTTTTGAGGAGGCCGGGATGGAGCGGAACCCGGGGAGAAGCGCGGCGGTTTATGCCATTTCCGTGGCGGCGGAGCTGGTCGGGACCGGGCAGCAGAACCTGCGGCTGTATGAGCGCCGGGGCCTGCTGGAACCGGGCCGGACGGTCGGCGGAACACGCCGGTACAGCGAGCAGGACCTGGCGATCCTGCGCAGGATCGGCGCCCTGCTCGATGACGGCCTGAACCTGGCCGGCATCCGCCTCGTCCTTGAACTTGAAGCGGCCAACAGGCGCCTCGAAAGCGAACTCGCAGCGGCCCGGGCGCGGGAGCACCGGGCGAAGAGCACTTCGGCCAGTGYCGCCAGCCCAGGGACTGCGGGAACGAACGGCGGTGCAGGCCGCCGCGGACGAGGGGTCCGCGTCTAGGCCCGGACGCGTCCAGGTCCGGACGATGGGACACGGATTTCCAGGATGCCGTCACTGTAAGAGGCCCTCACCTCAACCGGATCGACAGCCGCTTCCCGCGTCGGTTACTTCGCTTCCCCGCGTCGGTTACTTAACGTTGAGCAGGCGGCGGTCACGGGCGTTTCGGTTCCTCGCGGCCAGGCCTCCTGATCCAGCGGGGCCGGGGCCCGGTCGAGGGTCTGGCTTTGAACGTGGATCACTACTCTCGAGTTGTTCCAGGTTTGGGGGGCGCGTTAACAGGGCTTGAGGGCTATGACTGCGGCCCGGCTGAGGCGCAGCGGTGAGGGTGCATCGCCAAGGCTGCGCTGAACCAGGCGGCCCGCTGTGACCAGAAGCAGACAGTCGTCCGGGACGTGGGCCGGGGGCGAGGGGCGTCGAGGACTGCCTCCCCTCTGCGCCGGAGGACATCCTGCATACCGCACCCCGTATCGAAAGTTGTCGCCGTGCACGCCCAGCCGCGTCTTGCGGCACAGAGGGGCTGTGGTCTTCGTGCGCGGGCTGGAGTTCCGCCGGGTCGGTGCATGCGAACATCGGGGCGGCGCCCCCGGATGCCCGGGGCCGGCTGATTGTAAGTTGACCGCACGGGCGGAACGGGGGGTCCGGCTGCGCTGGTGCGTCAAGCACGCAGTTGGGCCGCGACTAGGCCGCAGGGGAGAGCGGCCAGGGCACGGTGCCGCGCGCCCGGGTGTGGGTTTACCGGCACATGGTCGGGTGGGCGTCCGTCTGCTTTACCAGGCCAGGGCCTTTCTCTGACGGGACTGGATGGCCGTGCTCTGGCCGCAGTGCGAGCAGGCGATCCGGTAGGTCCTGGACGTGGTYAAKACGGGGATGAAGAAGAGCGTGAACTTGGTGGCGCGTTCCTGCAGGTGGTGGTGGACCAGYTGGCCGCAGTATTGGCAGGTTGCGGTCCGTCCGGRCAGGTYTTTCAGGACCGTGTTGAGGCCGAAGAGGAGAAWCATCGGTGACTCCTTTCGAAAAGGKTGCTGATCACGCCKTGGGGGAGAGCCGGGTGGCGAGGCCGGTGAGCAGGATGGTGATGCCTTCGTCGAGTTCGGCCATTCCGTCGTAGTCGGCGAGGACCGGGGCGAGGGCGCGGAGGCRGGGRAAGTCCTTSGCMGGCAGCCGGYGCAGGCCMAGGCGGAGGAGGGCTTCGTTTTCCTCCGGGTCCACGATGAATTCCTGCAGTTCGTTGAGGATRTGSCCGTACAGGTATCCGTAGTAGGCGCGGTAGACATGGAGGGCATCGGCCGGGGCGAACCCGGCGTCGATSAGCAGGGACAGGATTTGCTCCAGYGGCCGCAGCGTGCCCAGTGGGCGAAGGCCCAGGGGTGTTGACAGGGGGCGGGTCACGAGCAGGGGTACGACGTTGGGGTGCCGGAGCGCAAGGTCGCGCAGATCGTGGGCGATGCGCCGGAGCTGGGCCTGCCAGTCCGGGTCACTGGGCAGGATGACCAGTTCGTTCAGCACGAGCTCAGAAACGCCGTCCAGCAGTGSCGCGCGGTTTTCGGCGTAGCGGTAGAGGCCCATGGGATCCCGGCCGAGTTCCTGCCCGAGCCGGCGCATGGTGAGGGCGTCGAGTCCTTCGGCGTCTACCAGGGYCAGRGCCGCGGACAGCACAATCTCCCGGCTGAGTCGCTTCTTCTTGGCGGGGCCCGAGGCAGGGGCGGTCTTTTCTGCGGGGGACATGGGTTCCGTTCCGGCCGCGGTGTCGGTCAGTCYCACCGGAGAGGCCGTTATCAGGGAGTYRGTAAGCAGGCTTGCTTATTTTGTAGTCTACGCCTAGAGTCTACATTGTAGAGACGTTGTTATCACCRGTTTCAGAAGCGGGACCCTGGTGCACACGGCCCTTCCGGCCCCTCACGCTAAGCCCAGGAGATCCCCATGACGGCCCACACCGCCCACACCCCGAAAAACTCCCGAAAAGCGCCCCGGATTTAGTAGCGGCGCGACTTCCGGATCGTGGCAGGGCCCCGGCAACGGCGGCGCGTCAGGATCCAAGCCCCTCAACAGTTCATCCCCGGAGCGGCAGTGCTGCAGCATCCGGGACCCCGCTTGACGCCCCGTGCATGGCGTTCGAGTATCAGCTGCTGTAGCCCTCGGCGGCACAAAAACGCACCCAGCGGAAATGAGCCAACCATGGCAGATTCGCAGTACGACCAGTTCCTCCAAGAAGCCACCACCCTGGATGACCAATCCGATTCCGTCCTCGGACAAGACTGTCTCTACGGCCTCTACACCAGTTGGTGTTTCCTGTCCCAGACGGTGCCCCGGCCCGAAGACGCCTTCTGGGCGGCCATGAAAGAGAAAAAGATCCGGCCTGGACACGCGCACCTTCGCATGAAGGGCCCCGCGGCCGCAGACTACATCGTGTCCAGCTACCCCGGGCTGGTCTGAGCCCGGTGACCGTTACGTCCGGAACATACCGTCCGCGGAGCGCCCACCAGCCCAGAGGGCGCCAGCCGTGGTGCAGCAATTGCCGCACCGACCGGCATCTCGTTGCCGGCCCTGTCACGGTCCTGGACTCCCGAGAGGAAACCCTTGCCCTCGCCGTCACCTGCACCAGATGCAGTGGCTCCCGGGTTCTGGCAACCACGGCAACCTTCGCCGCTGCCATCCTGGGCAGGGCAGGCATGAACGGCGACGTCACCCGGCCCGCCCCGGCCGCCGTCCATTGCAGGGAACCTATGTCCCTGGTGGAATCAGGACCCGAAACCGCCGGCGCCTGGCAGCCCGGGTCACCGGTTCATCCCGCGGACCATCTTCCGTACTCCGTGCTGCGGTGCAGATGCGGTTTTCAAATGGATGTACCCGCCGGCCCGTGAACCCAAGCTACCCGCCCGCTCAAACCACGAAGTACTCGGCCACCCTGACCAACCACACCACCCCGCACAGCGGACCAGACCGCTGCCACCCCCTGGAAACTGTCCGGCGTCGAAGGGCTTGACCCATCGACCCAAGGGCTTGCCGATGCCCTGGCCAAGGTGAAGTCCGGCCGGGACGTCTCCGACGCCGAGAGGTTGGTGAAGAGCTGTGTGWTKGGTGCGCACGGATCGGGGATGATCAGGCCGTGCGCGGAGAACGGACGAAGATAAGCGCSGAGTTCCAYAACGGGCCGTTCGCGCGGTTTGGCGCAGGGTGATTGGCAGGCTTTCGGTTCCCTTGCCATCGGTGGATCATGTGATGAGTCCGGAAGGTTTGTCAGGCCGGCATTCCCCACTTAGCTGCGGCAACGTACTGCCGTGCTGAACGACTCTGTCGGTAACGGGTGTGACGCTGGTAGACCGATAACCACGTGTGACCAATCCAAGCATTTCGGGGGGCCTTGTGGCCGAGGTGAGCATTAGCACTGAACGCGGGGAAATGCCTGCCTACCTCTTACTACCGGCCGGCAGGGGTCCTGGCCCGGCGTGGTCGTCGTCCATGATGCACTGGCCTGAGTCGCGATACCCGCGGGCAGGCGGACTGGCTGGCCAGCGAGGGGTTCCTCGCAGTGGCGCCGAACGTGTTCTACCGGGCGCCATGTGCATCGCCAGCAGTGGCTGCGCCAAACCTTCGCAACCACGGCTCGGGTCAGAAATAACTGCCGTGCCGGGGTCATCCAAACCCGTCAYAGTCACGAGTTTTTCAGTCATAGTCGGTGTCCGTGTCATCGTCCGTGAGGCGGCGGAAGTCTCTGGAGAGGTACAGTGCCATCGCCGCGGGGTTGTTTACGTCGACGGCGACAGTCACGGTGGTGCGGCCGGTATATCCCTGCGGGTCATCGTGGACGAAGGTCGTGAGAAGTGCCAGCCCCAGATCCAAGACGTCGCGCGGCATTTCCTTTTCCATCGCGAGTACTCCCTGAACGCAGACGAGAGTCGAATCCCGGTTATTCACAGAACCTATTCCAGAGACATTGGGAATAACTTGCAAAACCTACACGCCCAGCGGGCCGCACGAAGCGCTGCCTTCGCGCTGGCGTCTCTACTGGCGCGGCCAACTCCCGACTCCAGCGCGGGGGCGGGAAGCGCCTGGGGCGCTTAGCCGAGCAGGGAGACGGCGTGGGCGATCACGAGGGCCAGGAGGACGAATCCTCCGGCGGCTTCGAGTCCCATCATCATCTTGGCCCGGGGTGACAGGGGCATGGTGTCGGTGGGGCTGAAGGCCATGGAGTTGGACAGGGAGAAATAGGTGTAGTCGACGAAGGAGGCGACCCAGCCGCTCTTGACTGAGGAGCGCGTCGCAACTTCCGTGACGGCGTCGTGGTCTTCGTCCTGGGGGAACCGGAAGTCGGCAGCCGGGAGGTTTTCCCGGTGGGTGTTCCGCCGTGCGACCGGTCCGCCGCGGTCCAGTTCCCAGAAGACCAGGGCGAAGGCGATGATGTTTGTTACCCAGATCTGCAGTGCTGCCAGAAGGAGCGTGCGCCCGTCACCGCTGCCGGAGGCCGTCAGCAGAATGATCAGCTGCACCAGGGCGACGCCGTTCGCGGCGACGAGGAGAAGGGCCTGGCCCGTGGCTAGTCGTTTGGACCAGCGTGTCTCTTTGTGCAGCCGGCGGGGGTTGAGGATCAGCAGGGGAATCAGCATCACGAGTCCGATTACCACCACCGTGTAGCGTACGACCGGCAGGAAGGCGCTGGGAAGGGCCGCATAGAGGCCCAGCGCGATGAGCAGCCCGATTACGGCCGGCCAGCGGTGTTCGGCGCCGTCTTTCAGGTTTGCAGTCTCAGACATCCATCGAGTCTAGGCAATGCTGCGGTGCATCCGGGCCTGGACGCGCACGAAGCAGGGAGCAGACGGCCATCTGGCTTGGGCGCCCCGTCCGGTGGCCCAACTCGGGTGGGAGAAGCCCCACACAAGACATTCCCACGGAATTGAGCGGTCGTTTCCCTTACAGRGCGGGATGTCGGCTGCAGTGGAGAGGATCATTCGGGCAGTTCCATCTGGAAGCCGCAGACGCATCTGAGGACCCGGGTGGACAGGTACACCTCCAGGGTGTCGTCGGACGTGCGTTGGGTGGACAAGGGCACGGACAACCGGCGGAGTTCGGTGCCGGCGTTTTCCATTGGTTGTCCGCAGTGCATGTAGTGGCCGCCGAGTATCAGCACGTCGCCGGTTTGCTCCAGTCGAGCCAGGAGCGGGGAGAGGTCAGCGACCCACGCAGGATGTTCACTGAAGCGCCGGCATCGGCCGCAGGTGTGGGAAACCAGCACGATATCGGACGGACGGTCAGGAAGGTGGGTCACTGATCTGAGGGTGAGATGGCGGTCCGTGCCGCAGCTGCTGCATATCACCGGCAGCACGTCTGGTGGCCGTCCGGCCCGGACGGCCGCCCCGGGCCTGGGTGTCCTGCCCTGAAGCAGGCACCAGCTCGTGTACAGGCCGTAGAGACAGTCCGGGCCCAGGGGGTTGTCGGTGTCGGGGGCAGGGGAAGTGGCGTCATGAAGGAACTGCTGGAAATGCGAGGTGGCCATGGTCAGGCTCTTTCCTCAGGGTGCGTGCCGGGCCGCCATGTGGCTACAGCAGCGTTACCTCCAAGCGTGCACAAAGCCGGAAGAAGGTCCCTGAGAAGAGCAACCGGTACGCAGGAGCCTGTACTGAAGCTACGCCGTGCAGCCCGGGGTTGTATATGGCGGCCCGCGATCATCTGTAGGGTCGTTCGGCCCCCAAGAGGTCGGAGAGGTCCTGGGTTTCAGAGGAACAAGAAATCAGCGCCTCCGACATCGGCATGAAACGCGGAGTCTCCCGCGTCAGGAGGACCAGCCGGKCGGGGGRCGAACCCCTACGCTTCGGTGAACGGACCGTGCCCGGGGCATTTGCTGGTTTTGAGGTTTAGCTGCGGCTCTCTTCGGGTCCGTCGGTGTCGAGGTGTTCTTTGCGGACTTTCTCCTTGATGGTCACGTCTTCCGTGACCGTTTCCGTGCCGATGCGGACCCGTTCGACCGGGACGGTCTCCTTGGTGACGATGATCGTTCCTCATGGAGGATGATCTCGTTCTCATCGTCCGCACGGTCCGCCACCTCGCCGCGGTTCTCCTCTGCAATCGGTTCTCGCTCGACCCGCACTTCTTCGCGCTGCACTGGAACCGTCCTGGTTACATATTCCGTGGTGACGTACTTGCGAAGGCGGCCCTGGCCGGCGGGCGGCTGTTCGGTACCCGCGTCCGGGCGCGGCTGAGATCGGACCTGGGTGTCGTCGGTGGCGGGGGCGGTGGTGTCGTATCCGGTGGCCTCGGATGGCTCGCCTGCGGTGGTGCGGCCCGGCATGGTGGTGTTTTGTGCGGCGGGGGCCCGGGTCTCGTCGGTGGCGGGGGCGGCGGTGTCGTATCCGGCGCCGCCAGTGCCGGGGGCACCGGGGCCTCGGATGGCTCGCCTGCGGTGGTGCGGCCCGGCACGGTGGTGTTTTGTGCGACGGGGGTCCGGGTCTCGTCGGTGGCGGGGGCGGTGGTGTCGTACGCGGCGGCGCTAGGGAGCTCGGATGGCTCGCCTGCGGTGGTGCTGCGGCCTGGTGTGGTGGTGTGTGGTGCGGCGGGGGCGGTCGTGTCGTATCCGGAGGTGGCTGTGACAGGTTTGGATGGCCCCGGTAGGACGGTTATTTCTGGCCCCACTTCGTGACTCGCCGGGCACCTGTGACGGTTATTTGTGGCCCCACCTTCAACGTTGGATCCATCAGTGGATGGATGCGGCGGAAGGCTGGTCTGGATGGAGTCGAGAGTGGAGTTGTTCGCGCGGATTCGGAGGGACGCCCGGGTTGAGGGCTTATCGGTTCGTGCGTTGGCGGTCCGGTACGGGGTTCACAGGCGAA
>NZ_JBFTKG010000017.1:0-86470 GCF_056395825.1 Arthrobacter sp. 05T47
CTGCACCTACCTGGGCAGCGCGGCCCGGTTCCCGCACACCGACGGCGCGTTCAGCCGGTACGTGAACCTGCCGGCGCGGATGCTCCGGGCGCTGCCCGCGGGCCTTGACCTGCGSACCGCGGCGCTGATCGAGCCGGCGGCCGTCGCMTGGCACGCCGTTGCCCGCGCCGGGGACGTGGCCGGCAAGACCGCCCTGGTGATCGGCAGCGGCCCCATCGGGGCCCTGGCCGTTGCCGTGCTCAAGCGGGCCGGCGCCGCCCGGATCGTGGCCGTSGACATGCATGCCARGCCGCTGGACATCGCCCGTGCCGTGGGAGCGGACGCCGTCCTCAAGGCGGACGAMGCGGAGGCGATCGCCGCCGTCGAGGCCGACGTCGTGATCGAATCCTCCGGCAACCACCACGGCCTGGCCTCGGCCATCCGGGGTGCGACCCGCGGCGGCACCGTGGTGATGGTGGGCCTGCTGCCCACCGGCCCGCAGCCGGTCCTGATCTCCCTGGCCATCACCCGGGAACTCGAACTCAGGGGCTCCTTCCGCTTTAACGACGAAATCGATGACGTCATCGCCGCCCTCGCCGACGGATCCCTGCAGATCGATCCCGTCATCACGCACACTTTTTCGCTGGACCGGGGACTGGAAGCGTTCGAGACTGCCGGGAATGCGGCGGTGTCCGGGAAGGTCCTGCTCGACTTCAGGCCGGCCCCGGAGTGAGGCGGTCCGCCGGCGGTGCGCTACCGGCGCTCGAGCGGAACGAACACCCGCGGCTGGTTCTTCCAGCTCGGCTCCATCTCGGAAATGGTGTCGCGCATGATCCGGTTCGAGGCCTCGCGGGCGGCGGCGGCCTCGCCGGCGGCGATGGCTTCGGCGACCTCCACGTGCCACTGCAGCGCCGTCTCGCGCGGGTGGTCCGGCATGAGGCCGTGGATGGTGCGCCCGGTCAGGGTCTCGGTGACCTGCCCCACCATGTTGGCGAACATCTCGTTGCCGGAGCCGGTCAGCAGCAGGGAATGGAACAGGATGTCCAGCTCCAGGAACCGGGGCACATCTCCGGCCTGCCCGGCGTCCCGCATGGCGTGCGAGACCTCCACAAGTTCCCTGCGGAGCTCCTCGGGGGCGTTGGCAGCTGCCAGCTCGGCGGCCACGGGCTCGACGGCGGTGCGGAGCTCGGCCAGGGAGCGCAGCTGGGCCCCACGGCCCTCGCCGGCCAGGCGCCAGCGGATCACGAGCGGATCGAAGGGATTCCACCGGTTGGAGGGCAGTACCCGGATTCCGACGCGCTTGATGGTCTCAACCAGGCCCAGGGACTGCAGGACGCGGACCGCCTCCCTGACCACCGAGCGGGAGACCTTGAGTTCGTCCTCAAGATGCTCGGCAAGCATGACGTGCCCGGCCGGAAGCTCGCCGGCCACGATCCGGGTCCCGAGGTGCTCAATGGCACGATGGTGGAGGCTCGTTGACATAGTCGTAAGCATAATGCTGCAAGCCTCTCCCGGGCCGATCGGCGGCCCGGGCGCAGGTGATCATAGACTGTTTGTGACGCGCAGTATTCCGCTACGTGGGCGCTGCTTTCCCGCAGCCCGCGGAAATACATATGGTTTATGTACAGCCACAAAAATCCCAAGGGCGGGTCCGCCCTCTGCGGTGCACCTTCCCGAGTCCTAGTTGAACGTCGCACATGAATCGCCGTACATAGATGGCGTACAGAAATGAATTGGAGTTTTGATGTCAGCACACATCGGTGTCACCGGCCTCGCGGTGATGGGGGCCAACCTCGCACGCAACCTGGCCCGGAATGGCTTCACCGTTGCCCTGCACAACCGGTCCGTGGAGAAGACAGACGCCCTGCTCGCAAAGCACGGCGACGAGGGCGACTTCGTCCGCACGGAAACCCTCCAGGAACTCGTTGATTCGCTGGAGAAGCCGCGCCGCGTGCTGATCATGGTCAAGGCCGGCAAGCCGGTCGATTCCGTGATCGAGCAGCTCGAGCCGCTCCTGGAAGCGGGCGACATCATCATCGACGCCGGCAACTCGCACTACGAGGACACCCGCCGCCGCGAGGCCGCCCTCGCCAAGAAGGACCTGCACTTCGTCGGCATCGGCGTCTCCGGCGGTGAAGAAGGCGCCCTCAACGGCCCCTCGATCATGCCCGGCGGCTCCAAGGAGTCCTACGACGCCCTCGGCCCGCTGCTGGAAAAGATCGCCGCCCACGTCGACGGCCAGCCCTGCTGCGCCTGGATCGGCACCGACGGCGCCGGCCACTTCGTCAAGATGGTCCACAACGGCATCGAATACGCCGACATGCAGGTCATCGGCGAGGCCTTCGACCTCCTGCGCTCCGGCGCCGGGATCGAACCGGCCGAGCAGGCCAAGATCTTCGAAGAGTGGAACAAGGGCGASCTCGCCTCCTTCCTGATCGAAATCTCCGCAGAGGTCCTCGGCCACGTCGATGCCAAGACCGGCAAGCCGTTCGTCGACGTCGTGGTGGATGCCGCCGGCCAGAAGGGCACCGGCCGCTGGACGGTCATCTCCGCGCTCGAGCTCGGCTCCCCGACGTCGGGCATCGCCGAGTCCGTCTTCGCCCGTGCCCTGTCCTCGCAGGCCGAGCAGCGAGTCCTGGCCCAGGAACTGCTGGCCGGCGGCGAGGCCGCCGTYGAGGTCCCCGAGAGCTTCGTCGAAGACGTCCGCCAGGCGCTCTACGCYTCCAAGCTGGTTTCCTACGCCCAGGRKCTGGACATGCTCACCTCCGCGGCCAAGGAATACGGCTGGGACCTGAAGCTGGATGAGATCGCCTCGCTGTGGCGCGGCGGCTGCATCATCCGCGCCGAACTGCTCAARGAGATCACCAAGGCCTACGCCGCGGCGGAAAAGCCGGCCAACCTGCTCTTCGCRCCGGCGTTCACCAAGGCGATCGCCGACGTSCTCCCGGCCTGGCGCCGCGTGGTGGCYACCGCGGTGCAGCTCGGCATCCCSGTACCGGTCTTCTCCTCCTCGCTGGCCTACTACGACGGCCTGCGCCGCAAGCGCCTGCCGGCCGCCGTGATYCAGGGCCAGCGCGACCTCTTCGGTGCGCACACCTACGGCCGGGTCGACRCCGAGGGCACCTTCCACACCCTCTGGGGCGAGGACAAGTCCGAGATCGAGGCAGTGGACACGCACTAGTCCGCACCGCGAACGGCCGGCGCTTCCCGATACTSTGGGAGGCKCCGGCCGTTCGTGTTTCCGCRCCGCACCCGCCCCAGACGTTCAGCACCCAGTTCAGCACCCAGTTCAGTTCAGCACCGAGTTCAGCGCCCAAGGAGTTCTGCCCATGCCCCAGCCCGTWGCGTTTGTCACCGGTGCGTCCACCGGGATCGGMTTCGAAACCGCGAGGAAGCTGGCCGCGGCCGGCTTCACCGTCTACGCCGGKGCCCGCCGGGTGGAGAAAATGGAGCCRCTGAAGGYYTCCGGCGTCAACGTGGTGKCCCTGGACGTGACGGATGAGGMGTCCATGWGCACCGCCGTCGGGGARGTGCTGGCCGCGCACGGCCGGATCGACGTCCTGGTCAACAACGCCGGCTACGGGACGTACGGCTCGCTCGAGGAGGTGGAGCTCGCCGAGGGGCGGCGGCAGTTCGACGTCAACGTCTTCGGCCTCGCCCGAATGACCCAGCTCGTGATCCCCGCCATGCGGGCTGCGCGGGCGGGCCGGATCATCAACATCTCATCGATCGGCGGCAAGATGTACGAGCCGCTGGGCGCCTGGTACCACGCGACGAAGTTTGCCGTGGAGGGCCTGAGCGATTCGCTGCGGCTCGAACTCAAGCCGCACGGCATCGACGTGGCCATCATCGAGCCTGCCGGGACGCAGTCGGAGTGGGGCACCATTGCGGCGCAGGGGCTGCTGGCCAGCTCCGGGAGCGGCCCCTACGCCGGCCAGGCCAAGGTGGTCGCGGCCGCKCTGGCCACCACGGACAACGCCGCGACGTCGGCGCGGCCGGAACTCGCGGCCGAGGCCATCCTGCACGCGGCCACMGCGCGGCGGCCCAAGACACGGTACCCGGTGGGAGCCAGCGCCCGGGGGATCCTGCTGCTGCGCCACCTGCTGCCGGACCGGGCGTTCGACGCCGTCCTGTGGAACATCTACAAGCGGTTCCCCGGCTAAAGTTTCGATGCGGCGCAGCGGAACCCGACGTGGCTCATCCCGGTGTCGATCATCTGCGGCCGCCGCGCGGCGGGCCGGTACCGCCGGCAATAGTTGTCGGCGCAGAGGAATGAACCTCCCTTGATGACCTTGCGCGGAACCGGAGCCTGACGCGGGTCGATGCTGGAGTCGCGCTCTCCGCCCCGGGGATTGCGCGGGGCACAGCATCCGGGGCCGGCGTCGTGCTGCTGGTACCAGTCACTGGTCCACTCCCACACGTTGCCGGCCATGTCATAGAGCCCGTACCCGTTCGGYGGGAAGGAACCCACGGGCGTGGTCGAGCCGTAGCCGCGGCGTGCCCTCCAGGGGAAGTCGCCGTGCCAGTAGTTCGCKCGCGGCGTGTGCGCGTCCTCCGGGTCCTCGCCCCACGTGAACCGCGCACCATCGAGRCCGCCCCGGGCGGCGTATTCCCATTCCGCCTCGGTTGGCAGACGGCATCCGGCCCACWCGGCGTAGGCTTCGGCGTCCTCGTAGGCGACATGCACCACCGGRTGGTCCGCGCGGTCGGCGATGGTGGTGCCGGGCCCGAAAGGCCGTCTCCAGTTCGCGCCCGGCGTCCACGCCCACCACTGGCTGAGGTGCTTCAGGTCGACGGGGCCGGGTGTTCCCGTGAAGACCATCGAACCCGGGACGAGGTTCTCGGCCGGCGCGCCCGGAAACATCTCCGGGTCCAGTGGCCGCTCCGCGACCGTGCGGTACCCGGTCGCCCGCACGAAGCTCGCGAACTCGCGGTTGGTCACCGTTGCCGKGCTGATCCAGAACCCGCCGACCCGCACCCGGTGCGCCGGGGCCTCCTCCKGGTAGTGCTCATCCGAGCCCATMRCGAACTCTCCGGCSTCGATGCGCACGAACCCCTSGGGAGCGACGGGCGGCGTGGCGGGGTGGGGAATCAATCGCCACCGGCCAGGAACGCCTGCAGCTTCTCCACGGCCTGGTCGATGCTGAASGTCGCYGCACGCTGGCGYGGCGGGAACTCCTCGAACGTGGCGAGGAACTCTGYCATGAGKGCCTGGGCGGCGAAGATGAGGTAGTCGTTCTCGAAGAGCCAGTCGAAGTACGTGTTCGAGGTGACGTCCGCCCGTTCGAAGGGGTCGGTGCGCARGTTGAACAGTTTCGGGATCCGCAACTGCACGAAGGGTTCGAACCACACCTGGAGCGTGCCCTGCACRCGCTGCTCCATGAACACGACCTTCCAGTTGTCGTACCTCAAGGCGAGCACGTCGCCGTCGTCGGAGAAGTACACGAGCCCCTTCCGGGGGCTCMCGGTGACTTCGCCCGTGAGGTAYGGGAGSAGGTCGTAGCCGTCGATGTGGACTTTGTAGGTGCGGYCGCCGATCGACTTGCCCTGCTTGAGTTCYTCGACCGTGGTCGTGTCGCCGGCGGCGGCGAGGAACGTCGGCAGCCAGTCATGGTGCTGGATGATCTCGTTRGACACGACCCCTGCCGGGATGTGGCCCGGCCACCGKATSATCTCGGGGACGCGGAACGCGCCCTCCCAGTTGGTGTTCTTCTCGCTSCGGAACGGGGTCATTCCGCCGTCGGGCCASGTGTTCATGTGCGGGCCGTTATCGGTGGAGTAGATCACGATCGTRTCCTCGGCGATGCCCAGTTCGTCGAGGTGGTCCAGGAGCCCGCCGACGAGTTTGTCGTGGTCGATCATGGTGTCGTGGTATTCRGACTGCCAGCGGCCGGCCTGGCCGATGCTCTCGGGCTTCGGGTGCGTGCGGAAGTGCATGTGCGTGGTGTTCATCCACACGAAGAACGGGTTGCCGGCGCCATGCGCGCGCCCGATGAAGTCCTTCGCCGCGGCGCCGAACTCCTCGTCGATCTTCTCCATGCGCTTTTTGGTGAGCGGGCCGGTGTCCTCGATGCGCTGYCTGCCGCGCGGGCCGAACCGCCCGTCCACAGTGTCGTCCTCGTCCTCGGTGGCCCAGGAGCGGATGACCCCGCGCGGCCGTGCCCGTTCGTTGAAACCGGGGAAGTCCTGGACACTGGGCCAGTTGGGCGATTCCGGCTCCTCCTCGGCATTGAGGTGGTACAGGTTGCCGTAAAACTCATCAAAGCCGTGGGCGGTCGGCAGGAATTCGTTCTTGTCGCCCAGATGGTTCTTGCCGAACTGTCCGTTCACGTAGCCGTGCGGTTTGAGGACCTCGGCGATGGTGGGGTCCTCGGCGCGCAGGCCGAGGTCCGCRCCYGGCATGCCGACCTTGCTRAGCCCGGTACGGAACACGCTCTGCCCGGTGATGAACGAGGCACGCCCTGCGGTGCAGCTYTGTTCGCCGTAGGAGTCCGTGAACCGCATGCCTTCCTCGGCAAGGCGGTCAATGTTGGGTGTGCGGTACCCCATCAGCCCGTCGCTGTAGCAGCTCAGGTTGGTGATGCCAATGTCATCGCCCCAGATGACCAGGATGTTCGGCTTACCGTTGGGCATGGCGCGTCTCCTCGCAGGCTTGGACGGCGCCAATTCAAGGACATTCCTAAGGGACACTGCACGTTTAGGACACTGCACGTTTAGGACACTGCACGGACGGACGCGCCGCTGTGCTCGACATCCTAGTGACACGGGGAGCAGGTGAAAAGACTTCCGYCGCCCCGRAGCGGCCCTAGATCCGGTATTCGATCAGGTATTCGGCYGGGTCGACGGCGGGTTTGGTCTCGCGCTGCGCGTCGCGGTGCCGCCAGGTCGCAGGCACGCCGGTGACGATTGAYTCGGCCGGGGCATCCTTGACCACGACGGCGTTGGCCCCGACGGCGCTGTCCCGKCCGATCGTRATGGGGCCCAGGATCTTGGCTCCGGCGCCGATCACCACGCGGTCYTCGATGGTGGGGTGRCGTTTGATCTTGGCCAGCGAGCGGCCGCCGAGGGTCACSCCGTGGTAGATCATGACGTCCTCGCCGATCTCGGCGGTCTCACCGATGACSACGCCCATGCCGTGGTCGATGAAGAAGCGCCGGCCAATGGTCGCGCCGGGGTGGATCTCGATCCCGGTGAGGAACCGGGCGAGCTGGGAGATGAGCCGGGCMGGGAACCGCAGGGCCGGGTTTTGCCACAGCCGGTGCGTCAGRCGGTGGAACCAGATGGCGTGCAGKCCGGAGTAGGCGAAGAAGTTCTCRAAAGAACCTCGAGCCGCCGGGTCGTGGGACCGGGCGGCGTCGAGGTCTTCCTTCAGTCTTGCGAAGAAGCTCACAAAGACCTTTCTGGGGAATCGTGGGACGGCGGCAGTGACKTTAGCCGCGGATGTCGTCGTACAGCACGGTGGAGATGTAGCGCTCACCAAAGTCGCAAACCACAGCAACAATGAGTTTACCGGCGTTCTCGGGGCGTTTGGCGAGCTCCAGGGCYGCCCAGACGATCGCGCCGGAGGAGATGCCGCCCAGGATGCCTTCCTTGATGCCGAGATCGCGGGCRACCCGGACGGAGTCTTCCAGGGTGGCGTCGATGACCTCGTCGTAGACGTTGGTGTCCAGGATTTCGGGGACGAAGTTCGCTCCGAGGCCCTGGATCTTGTGCGGGCCCGGGGCGCCGCCATTGAGGATGGGGGAGTCCTTCGGCTCGACGGCGACGATCTGGACGCCCGGCTTGCGTTCCTTCAGGACCTGCCCGACGCCGGTGACGGTGCCGCCGGTGCCGACGCCGGCGACRAAGATRTCCACCTTGCCGTCGGTGTCRGCCCAGACTTCCTCGGCCGTGGTGCGGCGGTGGATCTCCGGGTTGGCCTCGTTGGCGAACTGCTGGGCCCAGATGGAGTTCTCCGTGTTGGCCACGATCTCCTGGGCCTTCTCCACGGCTCCGCGCATGCCCTCGGARCCGGGGGTCAGGACGATYTCGGCGCCGTAGGCGCGCAGCATGACYCGGCGCTCGGTGGACATGGTTTCCGGCATGGTCAGGATGACCTTGTARCCGCGGGCMGCGCCCACCATGGCCAGGGCGATTCCGGTGTTGCCGGAGGTGCCTTCGACRATGGTGCCGCCGGGCTTGAGGGCACCGGCCTTCTCGGCAGCGTCAATRATGGCGACGCCGATCCGGTCCTTGACGCTGTTGGCCGGGTTGTAGAACTCCAGCTTGACGGCCACKGTGGCGTCAAGGCCTTCGGTCAGCCGGTTCAGCCGGACCAGCGGAGTTCCGCCSACCAGCTGGGTTACATCGTCATAGATCGGTGCCATGTATGTATGCCTGTCTTTGAAGAGGGTTGACTGAGGTCAGCCTAACGAGCGCGTACAGGCCCTAGCTAAGCATTAAGCCACGCAGAGTAATATTTCCTCGCCTTGGCCAGCTTCGGGTTGATGAYGACCTGGCAGTAACCCTGCTCGGGGTACTTGGCGAAGTAGTCCTGRTGAATTTGCTCCGCCACATGGAACTKCGGSAGCCGGCTGACCTCGGTSACGATCGGATGCCGCCACAGGGCCTGGTTCCGCTCGATCGCCTCCTCGAACAGGATTTTTTCCTCGGTGGTTTCGTAGAACATSGAGGAACGGTACTGCGTCCCGACGTCGTAGCCCTGCCGGTTCAGGGTGGTGGGGTCGTGGAGGACGAAGAACATGTCCAGGATGACTTCRGCGGGGATGACGTCCTCGTCGAACGTCACMGCCACCACCTCGGCGTGGCCGGTGGTCCCGGAGCACACAGARTAATAGTCGGGGTCGCGGTCATGGCCTCCGGTGTAGCCCGAGACGACCGAACTGACACCCTTGGTTTTCTGGTAGACGGCGTCGAGGCACCAAAAGCAGCCTCCGCCGAGGACAAAAGTTCTCATGACCTCTTCAATGGTTCGACGGTCCAGATGATTCCCCRCCCACCTTACGAGACCCTTACGAGTGTCAGGGGCGCCCGCGGATAGGGTAAAAATGGGGGTATGGAACCTGTGAACACCGATGTTTCAGCGGAGTCCGACGGCRCTGCTGCCGCCGACGACGGCGCTACCGGCCACGGCGAGGCCCCCGGCGCCGCGACGCTGGGCATGATCCAGCTGGCGGTGGAGGAGCTCTGGCCCGAATCCTTGGCCGAGGACTGGGAYGAGGTGGGCCTCGTGGCGGGCCATCCGAACGCCGAGGTGCACAGGGTCATGTTCGCCGTCGATCCGACCACGGACGTGATCGAGGAAGCCATTGAATTCGGCGCCGAACTGCTCATCACSCACCATCCGCTCCTGCTCAGGGGCGTGACGTCGGTCGCCGCGAATACGGCCAAGGGCAAGGCYGTGCACCGCCTCATCGAGTCCGGGACCGCGCTGATGACCGTGCACACCAACGGGGACTCCGCCGTCGGGGGAGTCTCCGATGTCCTGGCCGATGCCCTGGGCCTGCTGAATGTCGCCCCCCTGACCCCCGCCGCGAACGGGCTCCCCGAAGAAGGCATCGGCCGGGTCGGGGACCTCGAGGAGGTCCTGACGCTGGGTGATTTCGCTGCCCGGGTGTACGGCATCCTGCCCTCGGTGGCCGGCGGCGTCCGGGTATCCGGTGACCGGGACGGTCTGATCCGGCGGGTGGCTGTCTGCGGCGGCGCCGGCGATTCCCTCTTCGGGGAGGTGCGGGCCAGCAACGCGGACGTCTACGTGACAGCTGACCTGCGGCACCACCCGGCATCGGAAGCCCGCGAGGCGGCGGTCAACGACCGGCCCTACCTGATCGATGTGTCCCACTTCGCCAGCGAGTGGCTGTGGCTGCCCGCGGCCGCCGAAGCGCTGGGCAACGTGCTCACCGACCAGGGCCACGACGTCGAGATCCGGGTCAGCACCACCAACAGTGATCCGTGGGACTTCATTCTGACTCCGGGCTAAGCCTGGCGTGCGAGGGGCCCCGGGCGAGCGTAGCGAGGCTGGGGAGCACGTTAGGCGCTAGAGTCTAGGGAGCGCCGATACGGTGCCCGGCTTCGGCCGGATTGGATTTAGCGGAGGTAAATAGTGGCCAAGGCAGCACCGGCGGAACAGTTGAAGTTGCTCGAATTGCAGGGACTCGATGCCAAGCTCAAGTCCTTGTCCAACCGCCGGCGAAGCCTTGAAAGTGACTCCCGGATCACCGATCTTGAAGCTGCCCTCAGTGTGGCCAACGGTGAACTSGGYGCAGCRAAGGTKGCCGTCCACGACGCCGAGCTCGAGCTCAAGCGCTCAGAGGCCGACGTCGAGCAGGTTGCCTCCCGGATCGAACGCGACGAGGCSAGGCTCAACAGCGGAACGGGCCTGTCCAAGGACCTCGTTGCCYTGCAGCGGGACCTYGTTTCCCTGAACAAGCGCCGCTCGGACCTCGAGGACGTTGAGCTCGAAGTCCTCGAACGGCTCGACTCGCTCCGTGCCCGCCAAGTGGCCCAGCAGCAGATCGTGGACGACATCCAGGGCTCCTTCGGCTCCATCCGCGCCGAGCTGGACGAACAGCTGGCCGAGATCGCAGCCGAGGCCACCGTGGTGCGCGGGCAGCGGGCCGAGTTCGCCGCTGCCCTCGACGCCGGCATGCTGGCCATCTACGAGAAGACACTGGCTAAGCGCGGCGTCGGCGCTGCCCGGCTGTTCCACGGCACCTCGGAAGGATCGGGCATGCACTTGAGCCCGGGCGACCTCGCGGAGATCAAGGCCGCCGCCGAGGACGACATCGTCTTTTGCCCGGATTCCGGCTGCATCCTGGTCCGCTCCGCCGAGTGGGCCTAACCACCCAACTGACAAACAGCAGGGGCCGTTCTGAGTGTTCAGAACGGCCCCTGCTGTKTGCTAGTTGGGCAGGATGATGTTCAGGGTGTGCGGCTTCCGGGCCGTGCCCTCGACCAGTTCGGCAACCCACTTCTCGGCCGCCGCCTTCTGCAGCTGCGCCGGGGTSGYCGGCGCCTTKCCCCGGCGGGTGAGCAAATGGCGTGCCAGCTCGCCCCGGGTGTGCTTGGCAAAATGRCTGACCACCTTGCGCACGCCGCCTGTCTCGGTGAAGACGTTCACGGCCACCGTCTGTTCCGGCGGGGGAGTCCAGGCCGCGGCGTARGTGCTGGACCGGCAGTCCACCAGSAGCTCGCCCGCGGCGGCCACCGCCAGGGCCTCGCCCAGTTGCGGCTTCCAGAACGAGGCGAGCCGTCCGACGTCGGGCAGTGAGATCCCCATCGACAGCCGGTAGGCCGGCACACGGTCGGCGAAGCGGATGGCGCCCCACAGGGCGGAGACCACCAGCACCGACGCGTCGGCCTTCTTCCGCTGCGCCGGGGTCAGGGAGTCATAGCCCAGGGCGTCGAAGAGCACGCCGGAATAGACCTGGTGGGCCGGCGCAGCAGGTTCCGCGTGCAGGCGGGTGTTGCGTTCGACGTCGGCACTCAGCGAGGCGCCGACGCCCAGCAGCGCCAAGGCGTCCTCATGGGCGCTGACTGTGCCCAGCGCGTCCAGAACCCTGGCCCGGGAGCTGTTGAGGGCGGGAAAGCTTAAGGCGGTCCAGTCGGCGGCGTTCCCGCGCGTKGCGGGAGTCTTGCCCTCGGAGGGCGGCAACAGAATTAGCACCGTACGATCCTACCGGCGCCGGCGGCGCCCGGTTCAGGCGAGGTTGTAGCCCAAGAAGGACAACACATCGGGCAGGACGGACCGCCAGTAGCTGWAGTCGTGGCCGCCGGGCCGGAAACCACCCTCGACCTCGCCCGGGAGTCCTGAACGGTAGGCACGAACCGWGGMGGCAAGCTCGTCGCCGGTGCCGCAGTCGATCCGCTTGGGCAGCGCCGCGAGTCGGGGTCGGAGCGCGAACACGTCATGGGCYGCGAAGTCGGCCGGGCCGTCGAAGGCCGATTCCTGGCGWGGGTCGTAGTGGTCCCAGACCGCTGGGCTCATGGCCGCGACGGCGCGGACTCCGGGCAGCCGGCCCTGCGAGGCGAGCAGCAGGGAACCGAAGCCTCCCATGGAGAGGCCAAAGAGGCCGATCCTGCCCAGGTCGCAGCCCTGGCTGCCCAGGAACGGWACAAATTCCTTCACCAGCATCGACTGGGTGTCGCTGCCGTCGGCGCGCGGGTGCCACCASGTGTTTCCGCCGTCCACRGCAGCGATCGCGAAGGGCGTGCCGCCGGCGTCGAGGTGCCGTTGGAGGGCCTCCTGGGCGGCCAGGTCCTCGAGCAGGACGGTGTGGCTGCCGTTGAGTCCGTGAAGAAAGACAGCCAGGGGCAATTCCGGCTGTGTGCCGCCGGGCGGCAATTCGGGRGCGGCCAGGGACCAGTGGCTGGCGATCCCGGGGCGGTAAGCCGAGACGAATGAGCCTGAGCTGGTCCGGACTGTCAACGGGGCGGCRGGCGCCGGGGGCGCTGTCGCCGTCGGGCCYGCTGGTACGGCCGGAGCRGCTGRTGCTGGCGGAGTCATTTCGGCGGGCGCGATGCGGGCAGTGCAGSCCGTGAACGCGGCCGCGCCCAGGCCGATTCCCGCCAGCTCCAGCAGGCGTCGCCGGGTCAGGGCAGACTCGTCCATCTTCCGATAATAGGCCCGGGGGTCCGGCCCGGTCCGGACGTGTCACCGGAGGCCCCCGCGCTGACCGTAGAATGGACAGCGGATGGGTTGACCAGGCGGCCGCGCGTCACGCAAGTGGCTCGAGGAACGTCCGGGCTCCGCAGAGCAGGGTGGTGGGTAACGCCCACTCGGGGTAACCCGCAGGCCAGTGCCACAGAGAACAGACCGCCTGCGTGCGGCGTGTGTTTGCACAGGCCGCAGGGCAGGTAAGGGTGAAACGGTGGTGTAAGAGACCACCAGCTTCCCGGGTGACCGGGAAGGCTAGGTAAACCCCACCCGGAGCAAGGCCAGACAGGGCACGTTTGAGGGCTGCTCGCCCGAGTGTCCGGGTAGGCTGCTGGAGGGCGTCGGCAACGGCGTCCGTAGATGGATGGCCGCTACTCCCGCCCCGGCAACAGCGCGGGAACACAGAACCCGGCGTATCGGTCAACCCATCCATCCAAACCGCCGGGAAATCCGGTCCTGCCCGGCAGGATTCGGCCGTCACAGGCTGCCGGCCGGGGGTCGCGTGACTGCAGGGTTGCAAGCTTGGGAAAACCTTGAGGCGTGGTTGACATCATCCCCGCGAGCCCCGACACTTCAATGAACGCTTCAGGTAACGGTGCATGAGCGATGGTYGAGGAGTCATAGTGCCGGACGACGCAGCATACGACTATGTCATCGCCGGCGGTGGCACAGGCGGCAGCGTCTTGGCCGGCAGACTTAGCGAAGACCCTTCCATACGCGTGYTGCTGCTCGAAGCAGGRAAATCCGACCGCCATCCGTTCATTCACATGCCCGCGGGCTTCCCCAGACTCAAGGGGGGCCCGTATCAGTGGGCCTACAACAGCGTTCCGCAAAAGCACAGCARCGGCCGCAGCATCGCGCTTCCCCAGGGCCGGGGACTCGGCGGCGGCGGCTCCATCAACTCCCAGGTCTTCACGCGGGGCGTGGACGAGGACTACGACGGGTGGGTCGCGGACTACGGCTGCGAGGGCTGGTCCGCCGCTGAGGTGTCCAGGTATTTTGTCCGTTCGGAGTGCAACTCSAGACTCGCAGGACCCCACCACGGAACCCAGGGGCCGCTTGGCGTCTCGGATCCCCGGCGTCCGCACACGCTCTCGGCGGCGTTCGTGCAGGCCGGACAGGAGTTCGGGCTGCCGTACAACAACGATTTCAACGGCGCCCAACAGCACGGCGTCGGTTTCTACCAGACCACCACGAAGAACGGCCGCCGGTGCAGCGCGGCCGTGGCCTACCTCAAACCCGCGCGCAAGCGCCGCAATCTCACGGTCCGCGTCAACGTGACCGTTTCCAAAGTGGTCATCAGGAACGGCCGTGCCGTCGGCGTRCAGGCAGTCGAAGACG
This sequence comes from Arthrobacter sp. 05T47, assembly GCF_056395825.1. NCBI lineage: Bacteria > Bacillati > Actinomycetota > Actinomycetes > Micrococcales > Micrococcaceae > Arthrobacter > Arthrobacter sp. 05T47. The sequence continues at coordinate 13,976 of NZ_JBFTKG010000017.1, forward strand.
GGGTGGTGAGAACCTACGGCGCGCGGCGGGAGGTCATTGTCGCCAGCGGCGCCTTTGGATCGCCGAAGTTGCTGCAGCTTTCGGGGATCGGCGACCCGGCGGACCTCGCTGCCGCCGGGATCGACGTCCTTCATGCCCTCCCAGGCGTCGGGAAGAACCTCCAGGATCACCTGGACCTGGACATCATCTACGAACTCACCGACGACCACAGCCTGGACCGCTTCAACCGCGTGCGCCCGGCGACGGTCCTGGCCGGCCTCGAGTACCTGGCCTTCCGCTCGGGACCGTTCGCGTCCAACCTTGTCGAGGCCGGCGGTTTCAGTTACGCCAAYAAGGATGAGAAAACCCCTGACCTGCAGTTCCACTTCCTGCCCGCCGCGCGTTCAGAGCCGGGCATAGCGTCGCTGCAGCCCGGGTTCGGCATGACGTTGAACTCCTATTTCCTGCGACCCCGCAGCCGCGGGACGGTCAGGGTCGCATCCTCAGACCCCACACAGTCGCCGCTCATCGATCCGAATTTCCTMGCGGACGACTATGACCTGGAGATGACGATCGCCGGCGTGCAACAGAGCCGCCAGATCATGGAACAGACATCGATCGCAGCCTTCATCAAAAARGAGCACATCGGTGACGGCTCACGSGTGAAGACCCGCGACGAGTACGTGAAGTTCGTGCGCTCCCACGGAAGGACTTCGTACCACCCGGTCGGCACCTGCGCCATGGGGACCACCGATGATTCGGTCGTCTCGCCCCGGCTGAAGGTCCACGGGCTGGAGGGATTGCGGGTGGTTGACTCCTCGATCATGCCCCGCCTGATCAGCGCCAACACGCAGGCGCCGACCATCATGATCGCGGAAAAGGCCGTCGACATGATCCTGGAGGACGCAGCCCGGCTGGCGCCAGGAGTGAGTGGTTTTGCCGGCTCTTCTAAGGCCCCGGACGGTGTGTGAGTCATTTCACGCGCCACAGGGCACCGGAGCATGCCGGGCCGCCCGTAGAATTGATGGTGAACGTAGAAGTTCTGCCGCCGGGTCTGCGTTCGCAGCCGGCGGTTTTTCTTTGCGCTCGATGAGGCGCCCGGGGTGGACCGAATCCCTGCCGGTGCCCGGTACCGGACACCCTCCGGCGGCCGACTTCCCCCTACGAGGACGTAGGGGGTGGATTCTAGGAAGGTAGTTCTGTGAGCCAGACGTCAGATTCTTGTCTTGATACGTGGATGGGCCGCGAGGCGCTCGCCGAGGCCATGATCCCCGTGATCGGCCGGCTGTACCGCGAGAACAACGTGGTGACCTCCATCCACGGACGCAGCCTGATCAACAAGTCCACCATGAATATCCTCAAGGCCCACCGCTTCGCCCGCCGGATGAGCAAGGAAGAACTGCGCCTCGAGGAGACGGCCCCGCTGTTGGAGGCCCTGACCAAGCTGGACCTCGGCGCCGCGGCGATCGATATTGCCCGCCTCACCGAAAAGTACCGTGCAGAGGGCGACGGCGCCAGCCTGGATGAGTTCCTCCGCGGGGAACTCGCCGAGATTGTCGGCAAGCGCGGCGGCGACGACCGCACCAGCACCGACGTCGTACTCTACGGCTTCGGCCGCATCGGCCGGCTCCTGGCCCGGCTCCTGATTGAAAAGGCGGGCGGCGGCCACGGCCTGCGCCTGCGCGCCATCGTGGTMCGCCGCGGTTCCGACAACGACCTCGCCAAGCGCGCCAGCCTGCTGCGCCGCGACTCCGTCCACGGCTCTTTCGAAGGCACCATCAAGGTGGACCTCGAAAACGACACCATCACCGCYAACGGCGTCCAGATCCAGGTCATCTACTCGGACAACCCCGCCACGATCGACTACACCGCYTACGGCATCCACGATGCCCTGGTCGTGGACAACACGGGCCGCTGGCGCGACGCCGAAGGCCTGTCCCAGCACCTGAAGAGCAAGGGTGTGTCCCGGGTTCTCCTGACCGCCCCGGGCAAGGGCGAGCTGAAGAACATCGTGCACGGCATCAACCACGGCACCATCGCCGACTCGGACACGATCGTCTCGGCGGCCTCSTGYACCACCAACGCCATCACYCCCGTGCTCAAGGCCATCAACGACCGCTACGGCGTGGTGCACGGGCAYGTGGAGACGGTCCACTCYTTCACCAACGACCAGAACCTGATCGACAACTTCCACAAGGGTGACCGCCGTGGCCGCTCCGCCGCGCTGAACATGGTGATCACCGAGACCGGTGCCGCCAAAGCCGTCGCCAAGGCCCTCCCGGAACTGCTCGGCAAGCTCACGGGCAGCTCCATCCGCGTCCCCACCCCGGACGTGTCGCTGGCCATCCTGAACCTKAACCTGGAGAACGGCACCACCAAGGACGAGGTCAACGACTACYTGCGGGAAATGTCGCTGCACTCCGAGCTGCGCAAGCAGATCGACTACATCGATTCGCCCGAGGTTGTCTCCACGGACTTCGTCGGYTCGCGCCGGGCRGGCATCGTGGACGGCCTGGCCACGATCTCCAACGAGAAAAACCTCGTGCTGTACGTCTGGTACGACAACGAGTTCGGCTACAGCTGCCAGGTGGTCCGCGTCATGGAGGAAATGGCCGGGGTCAATCCGCCGTCCTTCCCCGCCAAGGACGCGGCCTCCATCCTCGAGGCCGCCGGGCTGCCCGTCGGCCTCTAGCCMCCGGACTAAAAGTCCCTGACCGGGACTTATTCYCCTTTTCCCGGCCGGTTCACTGGAATCGGTCGGGAAAGGGAACCACAATGGTGCCATGGAACAGAACCCGGCTGTTGAACACGAGACCACCCTGGAACACGCGCTGGACGTCGCGCGGAGCAACGCGAAGGAAGCCAAGCGGCTGCTGGACGACGCCATGGTCAAACGCGAGGCCGGTGAAGTCAACGACGACCGGGTGAACCAGCTCCAGTCACTGCTGGACCTGGCCAACCAGGACCTGAAACGGGTCACCCGGGAGCAATAGCCGACGGCGTTTTCCGCCACCGCTCCCCAACACTGTGGACARCCTCCCGGATGTCAGAGCACCCGCGTAGGCTCGGGTCGTGAAGCCAGAACGCCGCCTGCGGCCGCCCTCATGACCGTCACCTGGACGGAATTCCGCCGCGCCCGGCGCAGATCGCGCCAGGCGTGGCTTCTCCTCRCCGTGGCCGCACTGGCCCTGCTCGGCGGCCTGTTCTGGTTCTTCACTGCCGGYCAGTTTGCCGCCGCCGAGCCACGGACCCCGGGTCCCAGCGAGGCCCCGGTGCTTGCCCGCGAGTGGATGAAGCCGGTGGAGGCWGTCCGGYCCGTACCGGCGGGCASCGCCGCCRGCGTGCTMGACACTCTTGCGGTCAAGGGACGGTCGGCAAAGGACAATTACGACCGGAGCGCCTTCGGCCAGGCSTGGCTCGACGTGGACCGCAACGGCTGCGATACGCGCAACGACATCCTCCGGCGGGACCTGGCGGCCGCGGAATTCGTCAGCGGTTCCCGGTGCCAGGTGGCCGGMGGCACGTTCCAGGAACCGTACACCGGCCGCATGATCGTGTTCCGGCGCGGCCCCGACACCAGCGCGGAAGTGCAGATCGACCACGTCGTGGCGCTGGGCGACGCGTGGCAAAAGGGCGCCCAGCAGCTCACCGCGCAGCAGCGGGAGCACCTGGCCAACGACCCCCTCAACCTGATCGCCGTCGACGGCCYCGCAAACCAGGACAAGAGCGCCTCCGACGCCGCCACCTGGCTGCCGCCCAACAAGGCTTTCCGCTGCCACTACGTTGCCCGCCAGATTTCGGTCAAGGCGGCCTACCAGCTGTGGGTCACASCCGCAGAGAAGGAGGCGATGAAACGGATCCTCGCGTCGTGCCCMGGGCAACAGAGCATCGTTCCGGGTTGACGGCAATGCGTGTCCTGTCCTGGCGTGCCCAGCGCCAGTCTTCATGCCCCGGGCRTGGGAGTTCCGCCCGTCACGGCTTCCGGGCTGGAGGACCCTTGTAGCCGTTCTGCTAACGGGCCAAAATGGGCGCGGCGGGACAAAGCGCCCGCCGGAATACAGGAACGGAACCATGGCACATCGCGCGGACGAGTCCGGCAAGGGGCACGCCGGTCACAAGAAGGGCTCCGCACGGCGGCGGGGCCGGCTGGATACCGGAATCTACGAGGCCGAACTTCTCCGGCTCCAAGGAGAACTGGTTGCCCTCCAGGAGTGGGTCAGGAGCAGCGGGGCGAGGGTCCTCATCATTTTTGAGGGTCGGGACGCCGCCGGCAAGGGGAGTGCGATCAAGCGGGTCACCGAATACCTGAATCCGCGKTTTGCCCGGATAGTCGCATTGCCGGCGCCGACGGAACGCGAACGCGGTGAATGGTATTTCCAGCGCTATGTGGCSCATCTCCCCGCCGCAGGGGAAATCGTCCTGATGGACCGCTCCTGGTACAACCGTGCCGGCGTCGAACACGTTATGGGCTTTTGCACCCCGGCGGAACACAAGCGCTTCATGGCACAGTGCCCGGTTTTTGAACGGCTCCTCATCGACGACGGCATCCTGCTCTTCAAGTACTGGTTCTCGATCAGCCATGCGGAACAGGAGCGGAGGTTCAAGTCCCGYCTGGAYGATCCCTTGCGGCARTGGAAGCTCTCGCCGATGGACCGGGAGGCAATCTTGCGGTGGGAAGACTACTCGCGGGCCAAGGACGACATGTTCGTGCAGACGGACACCGCGGAATCACCGTGGTACGTGGTGGAAGCAGAAGACAAGCGCCGGGCAAGGATCAACGTTATCGCCCACCTGCTCTCCAGCATCGAATACACCGAAGTGCGGACAGAGCCGGTGACTTTGCCGGAGCGGCCTAAGGCCGTCAACTACACACGCCCGCCGCGGGAACTGTTCCACTACGTCCCGGACTTCGCGGCGAGCCTGGGRAAACCGGYCGASGGCTGAGMGGCACGTGGACCCCGCCGSGGMGGCCTGCCGGCTTGSGGGCTCGCCCGCGGAGAAGGGAGGCGCAATTGAGCCTGCTTTGTAGACTGCAGCATGGACATTGTGAAATACGTGACGCCGCTGCTGGGCAGCTGGCAGGGAAAAAACCGCCTCCGGATCATGCCCACGGACGACTACAAGGATTCGGCGGCCACGGCCTCCGTCGAGGTGACCGCGGCGCACTTCGTRAGCGTCGCCTACACCTGGTCAGACGGCGCGAGCCCCCAGGAGGGTCTGCTGCTCCTGGCCGGTGGTGCGTCCGACGAGGACCCGGCCACCGCCGTGTGGGTGGACTCCTGGCACACCGGCAAGGCACTGATGCAGTTCTCCGGGACMGTGGACGGGGACGGAWTCCTCCGGCTCAACGGCTCCTACGCGGCGCCCAGYGGCCCGGATTGGGGCTGGCAGATCCACATCCACCCGGGCGAGACCGCACGCATCACCATGCACAACATCGTCCCAGGTGAAGAMCCCTATCARGTGGTGGACCTGGCACTCGACCGGTAGGGTACCGGCATGGACATTATCCTCGTACCCGGATTCTGGTTGGACGCCTCATCGTGGGAGGACGTCACCCCGCCGCTCACCGCGGCCGGGCACAAGGTCTACCCGCTGACCCTGCCCGGCCTGGAGTCGGTCGATGCGCCCCGCGCAGGCATCGGCCTGCGCACGCACATCGACGCCGTCGTGGCGAAGATCGACTCCTTCGACGCGCCGGTGGTCCTGGTGGGCCACTCCGGCGGCGGCGCCATCATCCACGGCGCCGTCGATGCCCGCCCGGACCGGGTGGCCCGGGCAATCTACGTGGACAGCGGCCCGCTGGGCGAGGGCGGGRTCATCAACGAYGAACTCCCGGCCGACGGCGAYGASGTGCCGCTGCCGCCGTGGGAGCTCTTCGAGGACGCGGACCTCACCGACCTGACCGRCGAGCTGCGCGCCATGTTCCGYGCCCGCGCCATCCCGCAGCCCCGMGGCGTGGCCCAGGACSGGCAGCAGCTCAAGGATGAACGCCGGTTCGAGGTCCCGGCCACCGTCATCGCCTGCGAATTCCCGTCCTCGATGCTCACGGAAATGATYGCCGGGGGCCACCCGTTCGTGGCGGAGCTCGSGCGGRTCCGCGACGTCGACTACGTGGACCTGCCCACCGGCCACTGGCCGCAGTTCACCAAGCCGGCCGAACTCGGCGCCGCCATCCTGGCCGCCGTCGACCGCACCGCGGGGAGCTAGCCGGCCGCGTCACGCGCTCGTCCCGCCGAAACGCCCGCGATCAGGCTGCGCGGTCAGTGGCCGAACGGGTCCGGATCCACGCCCGGCATCCAGGTCAGGCCGGGAACACCCCAGCCGCTGCGCTTGGCCTGCTTCATGGCCTTGCGCGAATAGCGGTCGATCAGCCGGTTGACGTAGAGCTTGCCGTCGAGGTGGTCGTACTCRTGCTGGATGACCCGGGCGAACCAGCCGGTCGCCTCGAATTCCACCGGATTTCCGTCGCCGTCGAAGCCCTGGACCCTCGCCCATTCGGCCCGCTTGAGCGGGTACTGGCCGCCSGGGAAGGACAGGCAGCCTTCCTCTTCCTCGTCGGGGTCCGGCAGTGCGCCGGAGACCTTGGACAGGGTCAGGACGGGGTTGACGACCACGCCGGTGGGCGGGGCGCCGTCGTCGTTTTCGTACTTGTACACGAAGAGCCGCTTGCCGACCCCCACCTGGGGTGCGGCGAGCCCGACRCCGTTGGCGGCGTCATTGGTCTCGAACATGTCGGCGATCAGGGTGCGGAGCTCGTCGTCGAATACTTCGACTTCCGCGGCCCGGCGGTGCARTACGGGCTCGCCCCAGATCGTGATGGGCAGGACGGTCATGTCAGGAAATTTCCTCAGGCTGTTGGAGTCGCGGCAGCTCAGCCGGCGATGGTGCGGCCGACGACGTCGCGCATGATTTCGTTGGTGCCGCCGAAAATCGTCAGCAGCCGGGCGGCCAGGAAGGCCTGTGCCACCGGGTACTCGAGGATGTAGCCGTAGCCGCCGTGCAGCTGCAGGCAGCGGTCCGTGACGGACTTGGCGCGCTCGGAAGCCCACAGCTTGGCGCGGGCAGCGCCGGCGGCGTCGAGCTCCCCGGCGTTGAAGGCCAGGATGGCCTGGTCCACGTACGCTTCGGTGACCTCGACCTCGGTGAGGATGTCGGCCAGCTGGAAGCGGCTGTTCTGGAAATCGATGATCCGCTCGCCGAACGCGTTGCGGTCCTTCGTGTAGCGGACGGTCTCCTCGTACATGGCGCGCACGACGGCGGAGCTCGCCACGGCGATCGCCAGGCGGCCCTGGGGGAGCTGCTCGGCGGCRTACTGCAGGCCCTTGCCTTCCTCGCCCACGAGATCGGCATGCGGRACGCGGACATTGTCGAAGAACAGTTCGGCGGTGTCGGAGGCTTTCAGGCCCATCTTGTCCAGCTGCTTGCCGGTGTTGTAGCCCTCGCCCTTCTSGACCATGAACAGCGAGAACGAGTCGTGGTTYCCGCGTCCGGTGCCGCCGTCGGTGCGGGCCAGGACCAGCGACGCGTCGCCKGAGATGCCGTTGCCGATGAACGTCTTCTGGCCGCTGATCAGCCARTCGTCGCCGTCGCGCACGGCTTTGGTGCGGATGCCGCGCAGGTCCGAGCCGGCRCCCGGTTCRGTCCAGGCGATCGAGGTGACCTTCTCGCCGGARACCATGCCCGGCAGCCAGCGGGACTTCAGGTCATCCGAGCCGTAAGCCAGCAGGTGGGGGAGGACCATGTCGTCGTGCAGGTGGAACGCCAGGCCCACGGCGAGGTGGTTGCTCTTGGCGAATTCTTCGTCGAGCACTGCGCGGAAGCGRTAATCGGACATCCCCATGCCGCCGAAATCTTCCGGCACGGCGAGGCCCAGCAGGCCCTGTTCGCCGGCCGTGGACCACAGGTCCCGGGACATCATGTGGTCCTCGTCCCACTTGGCGTAGTGAGGGGCRACCGCGCGGACGTTGAACTCGGCGGCCATCTCACGGAACATCTCGTGGTCTTCTTCAAAGAGCTTGCGCTTCACTGCGTTTCCTTCCAACGACAGATCCCGGGACGACTGCACGGACAAAAAACCAAAAAACCAGAAAACACCGTACAGACAACAAAGGCCGCACCGGATATCCGGTGCGGCCTTTGGAAAAGGTCGGACAATCACTGCCGTCCTTCATGAGGGTGAGCGACGGGGGTTGAACCCGCGACCTCCTGGACCACAACCAGGCGCTCTGCCAACTGAGCTACGCCCACCATGTGCCGTATCAGGCCCTCCGGCGAACCGGCTGGCTGGAAAGGCAACGACAAATAGCTTACCTGTTGTTCGGGGGTGCTTTTGCCACTTTTGCGGTTTTCACCAAAATTTCGTCAAAAAGTGGTGCAGATTACTTTCCGGCAGGCTCGTTTTTCGAAGGATCGGCTTCGTCGCCGCCCATGACGCGCTTGGCGATCCGCTGGGCCGTGGCGCTGTCCGGGCCCGGTGCGGGGACGAAGACGGCCTCGCGGTAGTACCGGAGTTCGTCGATSGAGTCCTTGATGTCGCCGAGGGCACGGTGCCCRCCCATTTTGGCGGGGGACTGGAAGTAGGCCCGGGCAAACCACCGGCGGGAGAGCTCCTTGATGGTGCTTACGTCAATGACCCGGTAATGCAGGTGCTCCACAACCTCGGGCATGTCGCGTACGAGGAACACGCGGTCGGTGCCCACGGAGTTGCCGCCGAGCGGAGCTTTCTTCGGGTCCGGCACCCACTTCTTGATGTACTCGAGAACGGCGGCCTGTGCCTCGGCCATGGTCTTGCCGTGCGGCARCTCCGCCAGGAGRCCGGACCGGGTGTGCATGTCGCGGACAAAGTCGTTCATCTGGGCCAGCGCGGCGTCGTCGGGCTTGATGACGACGTCGACGCCGTCACCGAGAATGTTGAGCTCCGAATCGGTCACCAGGGCGGCCACCTCGATGAGGGCGTCATTCTTGGTGTCCAGGCCGGTCATTTCGCAGTCGATCCAGACGATGCGTTCGTTAGTAATAGGCACCCGCCCAGCCTACCGTTCCGACGCCGCAGAGCCGTCCGGTGCTAGGATTTCGGATACGCGGCCGTCGAATTAATTCGTCAACTCATTTCGTGAACGCGGCGCCCCGGGCCGGACAATGCGGCYGGCTGTGGGCGGAAACATGGCCCACAACAGATTGGACGATCCTGACATGACGGCGCCTGTGCCAGCGGCGGGGGAAACGGCAGTCGGTACGTCCCTCACRTCCCCGTCCCGCCCCTCGGAATCCGGCCAGCCTGGGTCCGCCCGGCGTGGGCTGGGCTCGCGTGTGCCACGCCCGGCACGGGACGATTCTGCTGGCGACGTCGACAACCCGCGGTCSCCGATCCTTGCCGGGTTCCTGGGATCGCTGTTCATGACGATCGGCTCGATCGGGGTCGGCTGGCTCGCCCCCGCGTCAGAGCTCCGCCGCGTTCCGCTGTTCATCTGGATGCGCACCGAGGCGTTTGGTGTCGCCCTGTCCATTGTCCTGCTGGCCTTTGGCGGCATGCTGCTGGTCCGYGCSTGGCTGCGGCTCGGCCAGCGCGTCCGGGTCTGGGGAGAYGGMGCCCGGAAGGCCACGCTCCAGGCGACGGTGGCCTGGGGCCTGCCCCTGATGTTCTCMGTGCCGCTGTTCAGCCGTGACGTCTACGCGTACATCGGCCAGGGCCGGCTCATGGTGGAGGGCTTCAACCCCTACGAAAACGGCATCTCGGCGCTGTCCAACTACTTCCAGCTCGGCGCCGACCGGATGTGGACCGAAGCCCCGGTCCCCTACGGGCAGCTGTTCCTGTGGATCGAACAGTTCGTSGTCTGGGCCACCAACGTCCACCCCGAGGGCAGCATCATGCTGTTCCGGATGGCCGCGCTGGTGGGCGTGGTCCTGTGCGTGATCTACGTGCCAAAACTGGCCGAACTGCACGGCGTGAACCCCAACCGGGCCCTGTGGCTGACGGCAGCGAATCCGCTGTTCCTCACCAACTTCATCGCCAGCGTCCACAACGACTCCCTCATGATCGGCCTTGCCCTGGCCGGKCTCTATTACTGCGCCACGCGTCGGGTCATCCTCGGCATCGTGCTGGTCACGCTGTCCATCTCGGTCAAGCCGATCACCGTGGTCTTCCTGCCCTTCATCGGCCTGCTCTGGGCGGGCAAGGGSGCCAGCTGGCCGCGCAAGGTCCTCTTCTGGGCGCTTACGGCCGGGCTCAGCCTGGCCCTGTTGTACGCCATGAGCCGGGTCAATGGCTTCGGYTTCGGCTGGATCAACGGGYTGTCCGCCCCGGGCAGCATCTGGATCTGGTACGCGCCCGTCGGCCTGGTGGGCCTGATGGTGGCCTCCATCTCCAACGCGTTCGGCCTCGACGGCTGGGGGCTGGCCAAATGGGCKTTCGACGCCGGCAAGCTGCTCGCCGTCGGGAYCGTCGCCTGGCAGATCTTCCGCGGYGACTACGACCGCCTGATGCGCCGCCTCACCCTGGCGTTCGCCGCCGTSGTGCTSCTGTCCCCGATGATCCAGTCCTGGTACATCGTYTGGCTCATCCCGCTCTTTGCCGTCACGGGCATCCGCGACGACTGGCAGGTCAAGGCGCTGTACTTCATCGTGTCCTTCTTCATGGTGTACGCGATCTCGGACCAGCTCGATGTCTTCCCGTACCTGCAGACCGCGGACCTTGGCCTGGCGCTGGCTCTGGCCCGCAACGCCGCGGCCATCATCGCCCTGCTGTTTGCCCTGTACCTGATCTTCCTGGACCCSAAGACCAAGCAGCTSTTCAGCAAGTCGGACGAGCCGGTCACGACGCGGCCCATCATCTAGCGCTGATTCTGGCTARGCSGGCAGGTTYCTGAGCGCTTCCGTGCGCGACAACGGGCTGAGGTCCRCCCAGTGCTGCTGCACGAACGCCCGCACCCAGTCCGGATCCGTCCTGGCGTACTGGCGCAGGGCCCACCCAATCGCCTTCCTGATGAAGAACTCAGGATCCTTGAGGTTGGCCTCGATCACGGCRGCCAGGAGGGCCGTGTCAGTGGCTGATTTGGCCCCCARTTGAGCGGTGATGGCGGCCCGCCGGACCCAGAAGTYCTGGTCCCYGCTCCAGCGCCCCAGTACCGGCGTCAGCTCTGMCCGGTGGGCCAGCAAGAGCGCGCCCAGCCGGTGCGCCACCCCGTCCACAAGGTCCCACCAGGCCCCGGTGCGGATGATTTCCTCGTAGACGGCGAGCATGCTGAGCTCCCCGGCGGCGAGCTTGAGCCCGGTGAGGTCGATCGCGGCGTAGCGCTCCTCACGGCAGRCGGCGTTCCGCCACAGCGCGAGCACGGTTGACTGCAGTTCCGCCAGGCCGCCCGGAGGGTGCGCCGCGGCCGCGGTTTTGACGATCCTGCGGACCTCGGGCACCCGCACGCCCAGGGACGGCATCTGCGATTTCATGTAGGCCTGCGCCCCCGCGGCGCGGCTTGGGTCAGCCGCAGCCTGCAGTTGGCGGCGGATCGCGTCAATCAGTTCCGTGGTGACTTCAGTGGTGGCCATGAGGCCACTGTAGACATCCTGCGGCGGGCTCTAGAGTTGATGCCAGCAAGCCGCGGCTCCGCGTCGGAAGGAAAACCATGTCCATGATCAAGAGTCCCGAAGAAATTGCACTGATGCGGGAGGCGGGCCGGGTGGTGGCCAATACGCTCGCGCGGGTCCGGGAGGCCGCCGTCGTCGGCGTCTCGCTCAAGGAGCTCGACGARGTCGCCGCGGCGTCAATCGCCGACGCCGGTGCCACGCCGGCGTTCCTGAACTACCGGCCGCGCTGGGCGTCCGTCCCGTTTCCCGGGGTCATTTGCACGTCCGTCAACGACGCCGTCGTGCACGGCATCCCWAACGGGTACCGGCTGCAGGACGGGGACCTCCTGAGCGTGGACTGCGGCGCGTTCCTGGCGGGCTGGTGCGGCGATGCGGCCATCAGYTTCATCGTGGGGACGGTCGACCCGGTGGACCAGGCCCTCATCGACGCCACGGACGCTGCCCTGGCGCGGGGGATCGAGGCAGCAAGGATCGGGAACAAGATGGGAGACCTYGCCTACGCGATCGGTGGAGCGGCRCGCCGGGSAGGCTATGGGCTGCTCGCCGATCACGGCGGCCACGGGATCGGCCGGACCATGCACGCCGAGCCGCCCGTGCCCAACGACGGGCGTCCCGGCCGGGGCATCAAACTCACCGAGGGCCTGGTCATCGCCATCGAGCCGATGCTGATTCTGGGGCGCAAGGACGACTACTACCATGACGAGGACGAGTGGACCCTCCGCTCGGCGAACGGCCGCCGCGCCGCGCACAGCGAGCACACCGTGGCCATCACGGCTGACGGTCCCGTGATCCTGACACTGCCCTAGGTTGTGGCTTAGGACTCGGCTTCAGGACTCGGCTTCAGCGACCGCGGGCGGTGAGGTGAGGCGGACGACGGCGCGTCCTGGCACCGCGTCGCTGACCACCGTGAAGCCGGCGGCCACGAAGAGCTCCAACGTCCCGTGATAAAGGTCAGCCGGGCCCGCCTTGGGCCGCTGCGCGGGGTCCACCGGGTAGCCCTCCACCACCGTGGCGCCGTGGGCGAAGGCGTGTTCGACGGCGGCTGCCAGRAGGGCGCCGGCCACRCCGGTTCGGCGATGGCCGGGRGCCACGACGAAACAACTGACCGACCACGGATGGTCAGCTGCCGGGGTTTCAGACGCCGCAGCGTCCGGCGCCGTTTTTGCGGCGGCCAGCACCTTCGAGCGCAGGATYCTCGGRTAGCACTCACGCGGCTCCACGGCACACCACCCCACGGGCGYCCCTTCGCGGAAGGCCAGCACGCCGGGMGCCGGCCGGCCGCCGTCGAACTTGTCCCGCAACTGGGCCTTMCGCTGGTCCGGGGTGGTCGCGGACCACTCGCTGCCGGTCACCGCRAAGAACTGGCACCAGCAGCGTGACGGTTCGCCGCGGACGCCAAAGAGGCGTTCGACGTCGGGCCAGTCCGCGGCCGCGGTGGTGATGGCYGCCTGGCCCCCGGATTCTGCTGTGCTCATGGAAAGAGGGTAGCGCCTGCCGTTTAGTGCGTGCGCGTCCCCGGGCTGGCCTGTCGCCGGACACGATGTGCGGCGAGCCTCAGCTGAATGATGCGGGCGGCTCCGGCGATCGCGACAAGCACGCCGCCGCCGACTGCCGCGATGAACAAGGCAATGCCGAGCGGGACGGAGCCTTCGAGGCCAAAGAACTTCACCTGCACATATTCCTGGTTCTGCAGGATGAAGGCGATGAGCACGATCAGCACCACCAGCGCGCTGGCAACCGCTGCCCAGACCATTCCCGCWCGSGTGRCCTGSCGCGTCTCCGGGGCCGGGRCYGCGGGTGGCTGGCGAGTYTCCGGGGCAGGTACCGGTGCTGCGGGWACCTCTGCACGGGAGGTGCCAACTTCGGAGGTCCCTGGCCCGGACGYGGCGTCAGCGGTCCCCGTGTACTGTGCGGTTGGGGCATCGTCGGGAGTGTYGGGGTCGAATCTGCGAGGTGTCTCGGTCATGGCGGCCGTGCCTTTCGATTGCGGACAGGGCGCACAGGCTTTCCCTGACGGCCTGCCTGTCAACTCAATACTAAGCCTGCTGATGGCTSCMGKGGTGTCCGGGCAGCTGGGCGGGGTCCGGGCCAACCGCGCATACCGGTGACATTGCRTGCGCAGCCCCCCCGGGGAGCGCTGTTGGCACCGGCCCGGGCACGGTATAACGTCACAGCCAAGGGAAAGCCTTGAAGAGGAGGCGCGGCCGTGACCATTATTGACAACGCCGTTTACGTGGACGGTCGCCGGACCGCGGACCCGGAAGACCTCGAGGAGACGTATTTCCTCCTGCGGCAGCGCCAGGGCATGGCYTGGATCGGGCTCTACCGACCGGACCCCGATGAGTTGCGTTCGGTGGCMGAGGAATTCGACCTGAGCCACCTTGCCGTCGAGGACGCGCTSGCCGGCCACCAACGCGCAAAGCTGGAACACTACGGCGAGACGTTGTTCCTGGTGCTGCGGCCCGCCCGATACCTGGACGACGTGGAGAAGGTCGAGTTCGGCGAGATCCACGTGTTCGCCGGCCCGGATTTCGTGGTGACTGTCCGCCGGGCCGAGTCGCCCGACCTCGCCCGCGTACGCCGGCGCATGGAGTCCGAGCCGGAATTCCTGGCGCTGGGACCGGACGCGGTGCTGTACGCGATTCTGGACCAGGTGGTGGACGAGTACGAGCCGGTGGCCGCGGGGCTGGAAAACGACATCGATGAGATCGAGGATGACTTGTTCGCCGCCGATCCCGGGGTGTCGCGCCGGATCTATGAGCTCTCCCGCCAGGTCATTACGTTCCAGCGGGCGACGGCCCCCCTGGCCGGAATCCTGCAGACCCTCATGGGCAGCGGACCGGACGGGGTGCCGGACCCCGAACTGCAGGACCATTTCCGCGACGTACTGGACCACGCCATCAGGCTGGGGGAGCGGGTGGCTGCCTTCCGGGCRCTCCTGCAAAACGCGCTGGCSGTCAACGCGGCCCTCGTGGCCCAGCGGCAGAACGACGAAATGCGCCTCCTGACGGAGTCCAGCTTCGCCCAGAACGAGCAGGTCAAACGGATCTCGTCGTGGGCGGCCATCCTGTTCGCACCGACACTGATCGCGTCGATCTACGGCATGAACTTCCACGACATGCCCGAACTCAACTGGATTTTCGGCTATCCGATGGCACTGGCGCTCATGATCGGCATGGGCGGGATCCTGTACCTGACGTTCAAACACAACAAGTGKATCTGACGTTCCGGTTGKAATGGACGCGGCTCTCTGCCCGCGCCAGTAAAACAAAAGCGGCTCTGACCTTGCATGTGCAGGTCAGAGCCGCTGTCCTTGTGCCCCAGGAGGGAATCGAACCCCCGACCGGCGGATTAGAAGGCCGCTGCTCTATCCCCTGAGCTACTGGGGCACGCTGGTGCCCACCGGCTGCTGCCGGGGACGCCTCAAAAAGTTTACAGTGCCGGACGGCCGGTGGGGGTCAATGCGGCCGGTGGCCTGTCCTGCAGCCAGGACCACTCCCCAACAAAGGCCCCGGCGCTGCCGCCGGACGTGGGTTTTCCACATGGCACAGTTCGCCCCTGCCTGCCCGCGGGCCCCGGCGGGATGCTGGAACTGCCCGGCTGGGCACGACAATTCGAGACAGGACATGAGAATGAGTGACAACATTACGGTCCGTGGCTTCGTCGCCTCGGAGATCAGAAGTGCGACCACCCCMGGCGGCGTGGCCACGGCGAACTTCCGGCTCGGCGCCACGGAGCGACGCTACGACCGYGGATCCAGCACCTGGGTGGATGGCAACACCAACTGGTTCACMGTCCAGGGCTACCGCCAGCTGGCGGGCAACATCGGCTGCAGCATCAAGAAGGGACAGCGGGTCATYGTGGTGGGCAGGCTGAAGATGCGCAGCTGGGAGAAGGACGGCAGRGTCTACCACGACGCCGAAATTAATGCGGAGTCAGTCGGCCACGACCTCATGTGGGGCTCTGCCAACTTCACCCGCTCCGCCGCCGCCGGAAGCCAGACGGCCGCCGGGCCCGGCGCCCCGGGAGCCGCCGGCAGCGGGGACGGCGGCGACGGCGGCCAACACGCAGGCGCCGGAGAACAGGGGGACAGCGGCGGGGACGGTGCCGAGCATGAGGCGACGTTCATCGATGACGCGAGCGGTGAGGAGGAGGAGGTGGACCAGGAGACCGGCGAACTGAAAGGGGCCGCGGCCTGATTCCCGGGCCCGCGGCTACCGGACACAGCATGCTGCCGGGCCGGCCTCCGTGGCTGCCTCGTGGGCGTCMGGAAACTGAGCCGAACAGTTCCGGCCGGGCAGTGCCGCGGGGGCAGCCCGGGACSCTGRGGCAAGGGCAGGGGCGGCCGCCAGGGCCAGAACGGCGGCAACGGCTCCGGCAACCGGCCCGTCAACAGCCGCGTCGGGCGCCGACGGAATGTGAGTTATCCCGGCCGAACCACTAGATTTGTAGGCATGGCGGAATTTATCTACACAATGACCAAGGCCCGTAAGGCTGTCGGCGAAAAACTCATCCTCGATGACGTGAGCATGTCCTTCTTCCCGGGGGCCAAGATTGGCGTTGTCGGCCCGAATGGTGCCGGTAAGTCCACCATTCTCAAGATCATGGCAGGCYTGGACACTCCCTCCAACGGTGAGGCCCGGCTCAGCCCCGGCTACACGGTAGGCATCCTGCTGCAGGAGCCGCCGCTGAACGAAGACAAGACCGTCCTGGGCAACGTCCAGGAAGGCGTCGGCGAAATCTACGGCAAGATCCAGCGCTTCAACGAGATCTCCGAGGAAATGGCCAGCCCCGACGCTGACTACGATGCCCTSCTCGAGGAAATGGGACAGCTGCAGGAAGCGATCGACGCGGCCGATGCCTGGGACATCGATTCCCAGCTGGAACAGGCCATGGACGCCCTGCGCTGCCCGCCGGCCGATGCCGACGTCACGCTCCTCTCCGGTGGTGAGCGCCGCCGCGTCGCCYTGTGCAAGCTCCTGCTGCAGAAGCCGGACCTGCTGCTGCTCGACGAGCCCACCAACCACCTCGACGCCGAGAGYGTGCTGTGGCTCGAACAGCACCTCTCCAGCTACGCCGGCGCCGTCCTGGCCGTCACCCACGACCGCTACTTCCTGGACCACGTGGCCGAGTGGATCGCCGAAGTTGACCGCGGSCACCTCTACCCGTACGAGGGCAACTACTCCACGTACCTGGAGAAGAAGCGCGCCCGCCTGGAAGTCCAGGGCAAGAAGGACGCCAAGCAGGCCAAGCGYCTCWCCGAAGAACTYGAGTGGGTCCGCTCSAACGCCAAGGGACGCCAGACCAAGTCCAAGGCCCGCCTGGCCCGCTACGAGGAAATGGCCGCCGAGGCGGACCGCACCCGCAAGCTCGACTTCGAAGAGATCCAGATCCCGCCGGGACCGCGCCTCGGCGGACTCGTGCTGGAAGCCAAGGAACTCCAGAAGGGCTTCGATGACCGCACGCTGATCGACGGGCTGTCCTTCAGCCTGCCCCGCAACGGCATCGTCGGCGTCATCGGCCCCAACGGCGTCGGCAAGTCCACGCTGTTCAAGACCATCGTGGGCCTGGAACCGCTSGACGGCGGCGAACTGAAGATCGGCGATTCCGTCAAGATCTCCTACGCCGACCAGAGCCGCGGCGGCATCGACCCGAACAAGACGCTGTGGGARGTCGTGTCCGACGGGCTGGAYTACATCCAGGTCGGCCACGTCGAAATGCCGTCCCGCGCCTAYGTGGCCGCCTTCGGCTTCAAGGGCCCGGACCAGCAGAAGAAGGCCGGGGTGCTCTCCGGCGGTGAGCGCAACCGCCTCAACCTTGCSCTGACCCTCAAGCAGGGCGGCAACCTGCTGCTSCTCGACGAACCGACTAACGACCTCGACGTCGAAACCCTCAGYAGCCTCGAGAACGCACTGCTKGAATTCCCGGGCTGCGCCGTCGTCGTCTCGCACGACCGCTGGTTCCTGGACCGGGTGGCCACCCACATCCTCGCCTACGAAGGCGACGAGGAGAACCCGTCCAAGTGGTACTGGTTCGAGGGCAACTTCGAGTCCTACGAGGAGAACAAGGTGGAGCGCCTGGGCCCGGACGCGGCCAAGCCGCACCGCGTCACGCACCGCCGCCTCACCCGCGACTAAGCCCGCCAGGCTTACAGCGCCGCTGGCACACAAAAAGCCGGTTCCCCGTGGGGAGCCGGCTTTTGTGTGCCGCGGGACTTTGTGCCAGGCAGGGCGACTGGCGCGGCGTCCGGCAGGGGCGGGAGTCCTGGCTGCCCTCGGCCTTGCGCATCTGGCGCTGCAGCACTCTGGACTGGACGGCGGACTAGATGTACTACTAGACGGCGGCCTGGACGGCGCCGTTCACTGTGTTCTTCAGATCGTTCGGGACGCGGACCATGCCTTCCTGCGCCACCGTGGCYACGTGCAGGCCGTCCCGGCTGAAGATCTTGCCGGTCGCCAGTCCCCGCGCGCCCTGGGCRCTGGGGGACTCCTGGACGTACAGGAGCCATTCGTCCACCCGGACCGGCCGGTGCCACCACATGGCGTGGTCCAGGCTGGCSACGGACATCCCGGGCGTAATCCAGCTCATCCCGTGCTTGCGGAGGATGGATTCGAGCAGGGTGTAATCGCTCGCGTAGGCCAGGGCGGCCCGGTGCACGCCGGCGTCGTCGGGCATCGGCCCGAACGTCTTCATCCAGACGGCGTTGCGCGCCTCCTTGGGCCCCTTCGCCGAGACGTACAGCGCCGGGTCGACGTGGCGGATATCGAAGGGCCGTTCAAACGCCCAGTGCCGTGCCACGGGGTGATCGAACTTGCCCAGCAGGTCGGCAGTGCTGGGCAGAGATTCCGGGTCCGGGATCCCGGTGGGCATTTCGGACTGGTGCTCGATCCCTTCGTCCTCGGCCTGGAAGGACGCAATCATCGACAGGATGGGCATGCCCTCCTGATAGGCGTGGACCCGGCGGGCCGAGAAGGACCGGCCATCACGCAAMCGCTGCACCCCGAAGGTGATCGGCTTGTTGGCGTCACCGGGCCGCAGGAAGTAGCCGTGCATGGAGTGCACACTGCGGTCCGGATCGACGGTGCGGCTGCCGGCGATCAGGGACTGCGCCAGCACCTGGCCGCCGAAGACGCGGTGCCTGGGCTGTTGCTGGGAGGGCCCCATGAAAATGTCCTCGTCCGTCCGCGCGCCCTCGAGCTCGCCGAGGTTGAGCAGTTGGATGAGCGAGGAGGTGGGGTCCTGGGTCGGGAGCCCCAGCAGTCCGGCTTCGGCTTCAGTCATGGTCTGACTCTAGACGGCAGCGCGCGCCGCTCCAAAGAAGCGCAGCCGGTAGAGTCGGTAGTGTGTCTGATGTCCTAACCCAGCCCCTGCAGTTCACCGATCCCCGCGACCTCGCCGACCTGCGCACCTTCGCCACGCGCGCYARATCCATAGACGACGGCGCCATCCGGCTCCAGGCCGCGGGCCCGGTCCTGGCCGCCTACGTCTGCGTCCTGCGGCCCCGGCTCCTCGGCGAATCCACCCCCACCATCCTGGGACTGCGGACCATGGCGCTGGCACAGCCGGCGGACACTGACGTGACGGTGCCGCTGTCCGCCGTGCTGGACCGTCTGGCCCGGGCGGGGGAGCACGACGTCGAGCTCCCCGTYCCGCCGGTGACCGTCAGCGAGTCGTGGGCCGGGATCGGGGCGCCGCGGACCGGCTGGGAACTGCTYGGCACCCTCCAGGACCCCGTCCTGAGGGACGCTGCCGAGGCCGGCATCAGGGAAATCGCCGCGATCATCCCGGACAAGCCGGGYGCGYTGATCGTCAACAACGCCCGCGCGAGCGTCTGGGGCCGGGAACTGCCCGACGCCGGCGGCCTGCCGGCAGGAGCCGCGTTCGCCGCGCTGACCCTGGGCTTCCTGGCCGACGGCGAACAAAAGCTCTTCCGCGCGGGGCGCTGGTTCCGGCTCAGCGGCACCCGCGGACACGTGCTGGTCCGGACCGGCACCGGGCTGTAGGCAGCGTCCGSRCTCAGGCCTCSGAGGGGCTGTTCACCATGGASAGGGCYGCCCGGTCCATGTAGTCCCAGAGCGTGCCCTCATACAAGGGCGGAAGCTCCAGGGAGTCCACGGCGGCGCGCATGTGGAACAGCCAGCGTTCCTTGGCCTCCGGCGTCACRCGGAACGGCATGTGGCGCATCCGCAGCCGCGGGTGCCCGCGCTCCTCGCCATACGTGSTGGGCCCGCCCCAGTACTGTTCCAGGAACATCAGGAAGCGCCGCTTGGCCGGGCCGAGGTCCTCTTCCGGGTACATGGCSCGCAGCAGCGGATCGGTCGCGACGCCGTCGTAGAAGACGTCGATGAGCTTCACGAAGGTCTCATGGCCGCCCACGGCGTCATAGAAGTTGTCGGTGTAGCCGGGCTGGCTGAACGGATCGTTCTGCAGCAGCTGCCTGGGCTGGCCTGGTTCGCCGGCGCTGGGAATCGTCATGGCTCTATTCTCCGGCCTGCTGCTGCGGYGYGGAATCGGCCTCTTCGGCCGGCGGGGMAGWCGGCGCGATGTAATGGCCCTGGGAACGGTTGCCCACRCGCAGGATTTCGCCGTTGCGCAGGTACCAGATGGTGCCGTCGTCGGCCCGGACGCGCGTGATCCGCAGGTTCATGGCCTCGACAATGCCCACCACCTCGGAGGTTTCGATGACATCGCCGATCCCGTACTGRTCCTCGAGCGTGATGAAGATGCCGGCCAGGAAGTCGCGGATCAGCTGCTGGGCGCCGAAGCCGATGGCGATACCGAGGATACCGACGCTGGTCAGCAGCGGTGCAATGTCCACGTTCAGGTATTTGAGCACGTACACGATGGTGAGGACGGCCACCAGGACGCCGACAACGCTGTTGAGCAGTGCGCCAATGGTGTGGGCCCGCTGGACCCGGCGCTCGTGGTCCAGTGCCCGCAGAGCGGGAGACACCCAGCGGAAATGCCGCTTCTTGAAGAATGTGCTGCCCTCGGCGACACGCTTGGTGATTCCGGCGATCACGAAGGACGCCACCAGCCACACGGCGACGCCGATCCCCAGGGCTATCAGGGCGCCCGGCAGATTGACGGCGGCGATTTGTTGGGCGGTGATTGGTTCGATGGTGGTCAGGCTGATCATCGGTGGGGGAAAACTCCTTGTTGCTTCGTCCCAGCCGGCCGGCAGCAGGGCTGGGCGTCCGGGTAGCGGCCGGCGTTCGCCGGTCGCATAACACTCTGGTCTCCTTCAACATTAGCGCCGTAGCGTTGCCCCATGCGCATCCTGGTCCTTGGCGGCACCGCCTTCCTCTCAGCCGAAATAGCCCGACAGGCCCTGACTTCCGGGCATGATGTGACCTGCCTGGCCCGTGGGACTATTTCTTCACCGCCTGACGGAGCCACGTGGGTTCGGGCGGACCGCTCGGAGGGGAAGGCCGCCTACGCGCCGGTGGCGGGCCGTTCAGACCCGGACGGATGGGATGCCGTGATCGATGTCTCCCGGGACCCCGTGCAGGCGCGTGAGGCCCTTGAGGCGCTGGCCGGCTCGACCCGGCATTGGACCTTCGTCTCCAGCTGCTCGGTCTACGCCGATCATTCCGTGGCCGGTGCCTCCGAAGACGCCCAGGTGCTCCCGCCGCTGGCTCCGGGCACGGAACTGAGCATGGAGAACTACGGCGAGGCCAAGTCCGCGATTGAGTCCTGGACCTGGGAGCTGGCCGGGGCCAAGGCACACCTGTGCCGCGCCGGCCTGATCGGCGGACCCGGGGACGGCTCTGACCGTTACGGGTACTGGCCTGCCCGTTTTGCCCGGGACGACGATCCGGTCCTGGTCCCGGACATCCCCGCCGACGCCACCCAGATCATCGACGTCCGCGACCTCGCGGCCTGGATCCTCACCGCCGCCGAAAAGGGAACCGTCGGCGCCCTGAACGCCGTCGGCGAACCGGTCCCGTTTGCCGCCTACCTTGAGGAATCGCGTCAGCTCGCCGACGCCGACTCCGAGGTGGTTGTCGCTCCCGAGGACTGGCTGGCGTCCCACGGCGCGAACTATTGGGCCGGCCCGGACTCGCTGCCGCTGTGGCTGCCGGCCGGCCACGATGGCTTCGCGGCCCGCAGCAATGACGCTGCCAGAGCCGCCGGGCTGCGCCTCCGGCCCTGGATGGACACGCTGCGTGACACCCTGACGGATGAACGCCGCCGCGGGCTCGGCCGCGAACGCAAGGCCGGGATGAGCGCGGAGACCGAACGCCGGATCGTGTCCGAGTACAGGGCGGAGGCTTCAGTCGGGCAGGCTGACGGTGCCGCCTGACCTTGCCACCTGACGGTGCCACCTGGCCGGGTTCAGTCCGTCGGGCCCTCCACCACAGCCGTGGGCTCGTGCAGCACCGGAAAGTTGACGCTGCGGGCGATGAAACAGACCTTGTTGGCCTCGACGTGGAGCTCTTCCAGGAGTTCCGGGGCCGCCGGCTCCGCCACCGTCACCGTGGGTTTCAGCGTGACGGATTCGAATTGGCCGCTGCCGTCCCGGTTGGTCCGCATGAGGCCCTCGGCCCGGTCCTCGTAGGCGGTCACCACCACGCCGTGCTTCACGGCCACGTGCAGGAAGGAGAGCATGTGGCACTGGGACAGCGCGGCCAGAAGCAGCTGTTCGGGATTGTAGCGCTCGCGGTCGCCGTGAAAGGTCGGATCGGCCGAGCCATGCAACACCGGCAATCCCGGGATCTCGACGTCATGGTCCCGTGAATAGCCGCGGTAGGAGGACGTCCCCTCCCCGAGGTTCCCGGTCCAGCGGACAGTCAGCGCGTAGCGGTGTTCGTCAAGGCTCATGACTCCAGCCTAGAACGAGGGAACCCCGGCGCCGCACGTGGGCGGCACCGGGGCTCCAGGATTGCCGGGGTTCGGGGCGGCTTTCCTAGCCGACGTCGGCCTGGCGGGCCCGCAGCGAGCGGACAACGCCGTCGCGGTTCTCCAGCATCATCCGGCGCAGCGCGGAGCTGCCTTCCGGCAGTGACGCCAGGAACTCATCGGTGCGGTCCACGGTGGCCTGCGTGGTCAGCTGGGCCGGGTAGAGCCCGACGACGATCTGCGAGGCCAGCGCGTGGGTGCGGTTGGCCACGATGCCCGGGACGGCCTCGAAGTACTTCTCGGCGTACGGCTCGAGCAGGGACGTGTCCAGGACCCGGGTAAAGCCGGCCACCGCGGAACCCTGCAGGGCGTTGGACAGATCGCCCTTGACCACAATCGATTCCCAGGCTGCGGCCTTGGCCTCCGGCGTGGGGATCGCGGCCTTGGCAAGGGCCGCCGCGTTCTGGCCGTTGGAGGTGTTGTCGTGCTCCAGTTCCTCGTCGATCCGCTCCTGCCCGGCGCGGCCGCCTGCCACGAGGGACGCCAGCAGTTCCCAGCGCAGGTCCTGGTCCACGCTCAGCCCATCCAGGGTGAGCGAGCCGTCCAGCAGCCCGGACACCGTGTCCAGCTGCCCGGCGCTGCTGGCCAGCAGGGCGTAGGACTTCACGAACTGCAGCTGGGCGTCCGAGCCCGCAGGCACGGCCGAGGCGAGATCCCACAGCTTGTCGGTCGCGGCCACGGTGGTGGCCTCCTTGTGCTCCTCGGCCACGTAGAACGTCAGCGTGGTGGCGAGCTGCCTGAGCTGGACCAGGATCACGGAGGAATCGGATTCCTCGGCGATGTTGGCCAGGATCAGGTCCACATACCCGCGGGCAGGGGATTCGCCGTCGCGCGCCGCATCCCAAGCCGAGCCCCACACGAGGGTGCGGGGGAGGCTCTGGCTGAAGTCCTTCAGGTGGGCCGTGGCGGTGGCGAGGGACTTCGGATCGAGGCGGACCTTGGCGTAGGCGAGGTCGTCGTCGTTGAGCAGGATCAGGTCAGGCTGGGCCAGGCCGGCCAGGGCCGGAACCTCGGTGCGCTCGCCGTCGACGTCGAGCTCAACGCGGTGTACGCGCTCCAGCTTGCCGGCGCCGTTGAGGTTGTAGAAGCCCACGGCGAGCCGGTGCGGGCGGAGCGTCGGCTGGCTCTCGATCGCCGACTGCACGATGGCGAAGGAGCCGATGGTGCCCTCGGCGTCGGCCGAGATCTCCGGCGTCAGTGTGTTGACGCCGGCGGTCTCCAGCCAGAGCTGCCCCCACTTTTCGAGGTCGCGGCCGCTGGCCTTTTCGAGTTCTGCCATGAGGTCGCTGAGCTCGGTGTTCTGCCAGGCGTGCTTGCTGAAGTACTCGCGCACGCCGGCCATGAACTCCTCCGGGCCGACCCAGGCGACGAGCTGGCGCAGCACCGAGGCGCCCTTGGCGTAGGTGATGCCGTCGAAGTTCACCTCGACGTCCTGGAGGTCGTTGATCTCGGCGAAGATCGGGTGCGTGGTGGGCAGCTGGTCCTGCCGGTACGCCCAGGACTTCTCCACCGAGGCGAACGTGGTCCAGGCGTGGTCGAACTCGGTGTTTTCCACGGCGGCCAGGTGGGACATGTATTCGGCGAAGGACTCGTTGAGCCAGAGGTCGTTCCACCAGCGCATCGTCACGAGGTCGCCGAACCACATGTGCGCGAGCTCGTGCAGCACGGTGATGGCGCGGCGCTCCACCTGGGCGTCAGTGACCTTGCCTCGGAAGACGTAGCCTTCCAGGATGGTGACGGCCCCGGCGTTTTCCATGGCGCCGGCGTTGAACTCCGGCACGAAGAGCTGGTCGTACTTCTCGAACGGGTAAGGGCAGCCGAACTGCGCCTCGAAGAACTCGAAACCCTGACGGGTGAGCTCAAAGATGTTGTCCGCATCGAGGTACTGCATGAGGGACTTGCGGGCGAAGATGCCCAGCGGCGTGACCCGGCCCTCCGCCGAGACGACCTCGCTGCGCACCGACTGGTATGGCCCGGCGATCAGGGCGGTGACGTAGGAGGAGAGCCGCGGCGTGGGCGTGAACTCCCAGACGGAGCGGGCGCCCCCGTCCGCGCCGGGGATGGTCTCCACCGGCGCCGGGGTGGGGGAGTTGGAGACCACGTCCCAGTGCGAGGGGGCGGTGACCGTGAAGGTGAAGCTGGCCTTGAGGTCGGGCTGTTCGAACACGGCAAACATGCGCCGCGAATCAGGGACCTCGAACTGGGTGTAGAGGTAGACCTCGTTGTCCACCGGGTCCACGAAGCGGTGCAGGCCCTCGCCGGTGTTCATGTATGGGGCATCGGCGACCACGAGCAAGTGGTTCTCGGCTTCCAGGTCCGGGAGCTGGATCCGGACGCCGTCGGAGACCTCGGCCGGGTCGAGTTCGCGGCCGTTGAGGCTCACGCTGTGCACCGTGTGGGTCACGGCGTCGATGAAGGTCGAGGACCCAGGCTTGGCCGCGAACTTCACGGCCGTGGTGGACCCGAAGACTTTTTCGCCGCGGGTCAGGTCCAGGCTGACCTCGTAGGACTCGACGTCGATCAGGGTGGCGCGCTCGCGGGCTTCGGCGCGGGTGAGGTTCATACCGGGCAAAGGGGCCTCCAGAAGAAGATGGATACTGCCGGCCGGCCGCAGCCGCCGGCGATACTGTGAAATCATTCTTTCACGTCAGCCGCCCGTGGCAAGTTAGCCCGCTCACAATGTCTTTCCCGGCGCTCCAGCCGCAACGCATCCGTTCCTCCGTTTCGCTTCCTGTTGGCCGCCTGACCTGCGGGCATGTCTCTGGATCTCTCCATGCCCAGCCGGGGTAGCGTTGGGTCATGGGAAAGATCCGGGACTCAGTCGATGCCAGGGCCTTGCGCTTTGCCATCGGTTTCCCCCTCATGCTGGCCGCCGGATTCGTGGTGTGTGCGCTGCTGGTGCGGCCGGAGCTCCCCGAGCCGCTGGCCATCCGCTGGACCGACGCCGGTGCCGTCGACTTTGCGCCGTTCACCGCCTTCGTGGGCGCCGGTGCCGCGCTGATCGTAGTTGTGGGCTGGGCCGTGCTGCTGCAGGCCGTGCCGCTGTCCCGGCCTGTGATGATGCGCCGGATCATGATGGGCGCCGGATTTGCCATGAGCCTCTTCCTCACCACCGTCCTCGCCGCCGCCCTCGTGGGACAGTTGGGACTGCCCGACGCGCGGGGCTCCCATGTGGACGCCTCGGTCCTGGCCCTGGGAAGCGGCGCAGCCCTCGCCATGGGCTTCGTCATGGGCATGGTCTTCAAGGCAGACGAACGCTGGTCTGTCGATGACGACCTCGCCGTCCGCCAGGCCCTCCAACGCGAACAGGATCCTGAATTGGCCAGGGACCGGGTCAGTCTCTGGGTCCATGCCCGCAGTTCGATCTTCGTCATGCTTGGCATCGCGACGCTCTTGCCCGCGGCCCTCTTCACCATTGCCGTGCCGTGGGTCTCTGCCCTCCTGGTGGCCGCAGCCCTGGTGGCGGCGGCGTTCCTGGTGGCCCGGATCCGGGTTGACCGGAGCGGCCTGCGGGTCTTCGTGGCAGGTTTCGTCCGTGTCATGAATGTTCCAGCCGCGGCTATCGACGCCGCCACGCCCAGGGACGTCAGGGCGGCGGACTACGGCGGCTGGGGCTACCGCATCCACGGCAACACCACAGCGCTGCTGGTCAGCAGTGGCCCCGCGGTGGTCATCGACCGCTCGGACGGGCACCGGCTCGCGGTGAGTGGCGGTAGCGCCGCCACGGCGGACAACATTGCCCAAACGCTTTCCCGGGTGGCGGACAGGGCGCGGCGGAACGGCGGGGCCCCGGCCACGTAACACGGCGGCCCGATCCAGCCCCCGGCCCGCCACAGCACCGTCCCGGAAGACGCGGCCTAGTAGGCTTGGACGAGACCTCGACCGCCCCGGCCGCCGCCCCGCGCCGCAACTGAACGGAACAGCCGTGACCATTTCTGACTTCCCCCGCGTGCACATTGCCACCGACCACGCCGGTATGGAGCTCAGTGCCCACCTCGTCAGCCACCTCAGCGCCAAAGGTTACGACGTGGTGGACCACGGCCCCGTGGAATACGACGCCCTGGATGACTACCCGTCGTTCTGCATCAACGCCGCCCTCGCGGTGGTCGCGGACCAGGAAGCCGGAACCCACGCCCTGGGCATCGTGCTCGGCGGATCCGGCAACGGCGAGCAGATTGCCGCCAACAAGGTCAAGGGCGTGCGCGCGGCACTGGCGTGGAACCTCTCCACGGCC
This sequence comes from Arthrobacter sp. 05T47, assembly GCF_056395825.1. Lineage (NCBI taxonomy): Bacteria > Bacillati > Actinomycetota > Actinomycetes > Micrococcales > Micrococcaceae > Arthrobacter > Arthrobacter sp. 05T47. The sequence continues at coordinate 40,674 of NZ_JBFTKG010000017.1, forward strand.
CAGCTCGCCCGCGAACACAATGACGCCAACGTCGTCGCCGTCGGCGGCCGCCAGCACAGCGTCGATGAGGCAACGGCCATCATCGAGGCCTTCCTGACCGAGCCGTTCAGCAACGACGAGCGCCACGTCCGCCGGATCGGCAAGATCGCCACCTACGAGCGCACCGGCGAAGTCGTCCTGTAGTGCCGGAGGGGCACTCCGTCCACCGGCTGGCCCGCCAGTTCGGTGACGTTTTCGCGGGCCAGAGGCTTTCGGTCTCCAGCCCGCAAGGCAGGTTCGCGCCCGGCGCCGCCCTGCTGGACGGCCATGTCCTGACGTCCGCGACCGCCCACGGCAAGCATCTGTTCCTCGGGTTCGACCACGGCCTGGTCCTGCACGTCCACCTGGGCCTCTACGGTGCCTGGAATTTCGGCGGGGATGCCACCTTCCGTGGTGCGTCCAGCATCGGGGCGCCCCGGAAGGTGGGGGAGCGGGAGGTGTACGACGCCGATGACGCCGGCAGCGCGGCGGGGCCGGCCGTCGTTTGGTGCAGCGTCGCCTGCCTACACAGGGCCACCAGAACCGGTGGGCGCGGTCCGCGTCCGGCTGGTGAGCGGGCACGGCTGGGCGGACCTGCGCGGCGCCACTACCTGCGAGGCGATCATCGCGGCCGAAGCCGCGGCCGTCGTCGCCCGCCTGGGTCCGGACCCGCTGGGCAACCGACCAGGGGACCGGGACGCATTTGCCGCCAGCGTGACGGCCAAACGGGCCCCGCTGGCGGGGCTGCTCATGGACCAAAAGGTGATCGCCGGCGTCGGGAACGTCTACCGGGCGGAACTGCTGTTCCGGCAGCGCCTCAACCCCTGGCTGCCCGGGACCGGACTGACGCCGGAGGCGGCACGCCGGCTCTGGGACGACACCGCCGCCATGATGTCCGACGGCGTCCGGGACGGCCGGATCATCACAACGCCGCCGCAGTACTGGGACACTCCGCCCCGGGACGGGCACGGCGACGCCGTGCCGAACACCGAGGCCGGCGCGCTGCCGGACGCACTGCCGGACCCGGACCGGGCGCACTTCGTCTACCGCCGGCACGGCCTGGACTGCCGTGACTGCGGCACGTCCGTGGCGCTCACGGAGCTCGGTGCCCGGAAACTGTACTGGTGCCCGCAGTGCCAGCAAGCCTGAACAGCCCCTGAACACAACTGAGTAGTCCCCATCCGGCATATGCGCCGCAAGGCATGAAACAGGCATGAAAAAAGCCCCTCCGTGGAGGGGCTTTTTCGTCATATTTCAGAGGGGACGACGGGAATCGAACCCGCGTAATCAGTTTGGAAGACTGAGGCTTTACCATTAAGCTACGTCCCCGGGGGCGATGCTGGATTTCCAGCAAAACTTCCGGGCGGCTGTTCAAGCCGGATACAACTAAACCCAATTCAGGGCCCCGGTGTCAAATGTGCAAATCGGCGCAGTATGACCGTAGACTGTTCTGTGCACTTACGGGGTGTAGCTCAGCTTGGCTAGAGCGCCTGCTTTGGGAGCAGGAAGTCGCAGGTTCAAATCCTGTCACCCCGACTCTGCAAGCACTGCCAGCACGTGGCAATGCAGAACCCTATTCCCCCCACACCAGGAGTACTTAGACTGTGAAGAGCGCTGTCGAGAACCTCACCCCCACCCGGGTCAAGCTCAATGTTGAGGTCCCCTTTGAGGAATTGAAGCCCAGCATCGCAGAGGCATACAAGACTGTTGCTTCGCAGATCCAGGTTCCCGGTTTCCGCAAGGGCAAGGTCCCCTCCAAGCTCATTGACCAGCGCGTCGGCCGCGGCTACGTCTTGGAGACGGCCATCAACGAAGGCCTCAACGGCTGGTACCAGGCTGCCGTGCAGGAAACCGGCATTCGTCCCCTGAGCCGTCCCGAAGTTGAGATCACCGAGGTTCCGGACCCGTCCGCCACCGACGGCGAGCTCAAGTTCCACGCCGAGGTTGACGTCCGCCCCGAGATCGAACTGCCGGACTACGCCGGCATCAAGGTTGAGGTTGCCGCCGCCGAGTCTTCGGACGCCGACGTCGACAAGGCCATGGACGAGCTTCGTGGCCGCTTCGGCACCCTGAAGTCCGTGGACCGCCCGGCAGCCGACAGCGACTTCCTGACGATCGACATCGCAGCCTCGATCGACGGCGCCGAGGTTGACTCCGCCTCCGGCCTGTCCTACCAGGTTGGCGCCGGCACCATGCTCGAAGGCCTCGACGAGGCCGTCACCGGCCTCAGCGCCGACGAGGACGCCATCTTCGACACCACGCTGGTCGGCGGCGAGCACGCCGGCGAGTCCGCTCAGGTCAAGGTCACCGTCAAGGCCGTCAAGGAGCGCGAGCTCCCCGTCGCCGACGACGACTTCGCCCAGCTCGCCAGCGAATTCGACACCCTGGCCGAACTCCGCGAGGACCTGGCCAAGCAGGCTGCCGAGTCCAAGGTTGTTGAGCAGGGCGTCGAGGCCCGCGACAAGGTCCTGGACAAGCTCGTTGAGCTCGTCGCCGTCCCCGTCCCGGAATCAATCGTCGAAGAGCAGCTCGAGCAGCACTTCAACGCCGAGAACGCCCACGGTAAAGGCGAGCACGACACCGAGGAGCACCGCGCCGAGGTCAAGGCCAACACCGAGCGTGCCTTCCAGAACGAGATCATCCTTGACGCCATCGCCGAAAAGGAAGAAGTCAACGTCAGCCAGAACGAGCTGATCGACTACATCGTCACCACCGCCAGCCAGTACGGCATGGACCCGAACCAGTTCGCCCAGATCATCGATCAGAGCGGCCAGGTTCCCATGATGGTTTCCGAGGTCCGCCGCCGCAAGGCACTGGCCGTCGTCCTGGGCCAGGCCGAGGTCACCGACTCCGAGGGCAACAAGGTTGACCTGAGCGATTTCGTCCGCCCCGGCGACGAAGCCGCACCGGCCGCTGAGTCCGTCGAGGAAGAAGCCCCCGCGGCAGAAACCGCCGCCGAGGCCACCCCGAGCGATGACCCCGCAGCAGTGAAGTTCTAGCATTAGCGCTGACGGCCCCCCGGATCACCGATCCGGGGGGCCGTCTGTTTTAACCGGCGCCCGTTTAACCCCGCGACGGCGGACGTGCGCCGTCAGCGAACAGCCCGCCGCCAGCGAACAAAGCGGGCGTGAAAACGGTTAGTGTCGCTGTAGGAAAGTTCAGTGATGTCGTCCAATGACGTCACCGTCGCCAGCGAGAGGTAAGTACATATGTCACAGCAAGCAGGGGCGCCCCGGATGGCCACGGTCGATCCGGCAGCCCAGGATAACTACATTTACAACCGCCTGCTGAAAGAGCGCATCATCTGGCTCGGCTCCGAGGTCCGTGACGAKAACGCCAACGCGATCTGCTCCCAGCTGCTGCTGCTCTCGGCGGAGAATCCTGAACGGGACATCTACCTTTACATCAACTCACCCGGCGGTTCCGTCACCGCCGGCATGGCCATCTACGACACCATGCAGTTCATCCCGAACGACGTCGTCACGGTGGCCACCGGSCTCGCCGCCTCCATGGGGCAGTTCCTGCTCTCCTCGGGCACCAAGGGCAAGCGCTACGCCACCCCCAACGCCCGCATCCTCATGCACCAGCCCTCCGGCGGCATCGGCGGAACGGCGTCGGACATCAAGATCCAGGCCGAGCTGATCCTGCACATGAAGAAGGTCATGGCCGAGCTGACCGCAGACCAGACCGGACAGACCGTGGACACCATCCTCAAGGACAACGACCGCGACAAGTGGTTCACGGCCCCGGAGGCCCTCGAGTACGGCTTCTTCGACAAGATCGCGGCGCACGCAGGATCCGTGGCCGGCGGCGGCGGAACCAACGCCAACGGCTCCGGCAACAGCGGCGCTGCGACAGCCACCGAGAACTGACCGGCACGTAGACAGTAATGAATTCAGGAGCAATGAACATGAACTACAACTTCGGTTCGACTGCCGGCAACCTGCCGAGCAGCCGCTACGTGCTGCCCCAGTTCGAAGAGCGCACACCCTACGGCTTCAAGCGCCAGGACCCGTACACCAAGCTGTTCGAGGACCGCATCATCTTCCTGGGCGTCCAGGTCGACGACGCCTCGGCGGACGACGTCATGGCCCAGCTGCTGGTGCTCGAGTCCACSGACCCGGACCGSGACATCACGCTCTACATCAACTCTCCGGGTGGCTCCTTCACCGCCATGACCGCGATCTACGACACCATGACGTACATCCGGCCGGAGATCCAGACCGTCTGCCTCGGCCAGGCGGCCAGCGCAGCAGCCGTGCTGCTCGCGGCCGGCACGCCGGGCAAGCGACTGGCACTGCCGAACGCCCGTGTCCTGATCCACCAGCCTTCACTCTCCGGTGGACAGGGCGGGCAGGCCTCCGACCTGGAGATCCAGGCCGCCGAGGTCATGCGCATGCGCTCCTGGCTCGAGGACACGCTGGCCAAGCATTCCGGCCGGACGCCGGAACAGGTCAACAACGACATCGAGCGGGACAAGATCCTCACCGCCGCCGAGGCCATGCAGTACGGCCTGATCGACCAGGTCCTGGATTCCCGCAAGATCAAGCCCCAGGCGATCGCGCGCTAACCAGCAATTCGCGACGCGCCGGTGCGGCACTTTACTTGGCCGCACCGGCGTCCGCTTTCCACCCAACGGGCCCAAAGTGACCTAGAGTGGAACATGTCACAGCCAGCAGCAAGCTACTAAAGGGGTTCACACATGGCTCGGATTGGCGAGAGCACTGATCTGCTGAAGTGTTCTTTCTGCGGAAAGAGCCAGAAGCAGGTTCGCAAGCTCATTGCCGGGCCCGGCGTCTACATCTGCGACGAGTGCATCGAACTCTGCAACGAGATCATCGAAGAAGAACTCGCGGAAGTAGCTGACCTGGGCAGTTTCGAACTGCCCAAGCCCCGCGAGATCTTTGACTTCCTGCAGGAATATGTGATCGGCCAGGAGCCGGCCAAGCGGTCGCTCGCCGTCGCGGTCTACAACCACTACAAGCGGATCCAGGCCGGCCACGCCCCGAAGAGCGGCAGCCTCGCGGACGGCGTGCACCACGACGACGTCGAGATCGCCAAGTCCAACATCCTGCTGATCGGTCCCACCGGCTGCGGCAAAACCTATCTGGCCCAGACCCTGGCCCGCCGCCTCAACGTCCCGTTCGCTGTGGCCGACGCCACGGCCCTGACCGAGGCCGGCTACGTCGGCGAGGACGTCGAGAACATCCTCCTCAAGCTCATCCAGGCCGCCGACTACGACGTCAAGAAGGCCGAACAGGGCATCATCTACATCGATGAGATCGACAAGATCTCRCGCAAGAGCGAAAACCCGTCCATCACCCGGGACGTCTCGGGCGAGGGCGTGCAGCAGGCGCTCCTGAAAATCCTCGAGGGCACGGTGGCCTCCGTCCCGCCGCAGGGCGGCCGCAAACACCCGCACCAGGAATTCATCCAGATCGACACCACCAACGTGCTGTTCATCGTGGCCGGCGCCTTCGCCGGGCTCGAGGACATCATCGGTTCTCGTTCCGGACGCAAGGGCATCGGCTTCGGMGCGCCCCTCAACGAGGTCAAGAACACCACGGATTCCTACGGCGAGGTCATGCCCGAGGACCTGCTCAAATTCGGGCTGATCCCGGAATTCATCGGCCGGCTGCCGGTCATCACCACGGTCTCGAACCTGGACCGGGCAGCGCTCATCCAGATCCTSTCCACGCCCAAGAATGCCCTCGTCAAGCAGTACCAGAAGATGTTCCAGCTCGACGGCGTCGAACTCATCTTCGAGGACGAGGCACTGAACACCATCGCCGACCAGGCGCTGGAGCGGGGCACAGGGGCGCGCGGGCTCCGCGCCATCATGGAGGAAGTCCTGCTTCCGGTTATGTTCGATCTCCCCAGCCGCGACGACGTCGCGAGCGTCGTGATCACAGAAGAGGTCGTGACCAAGAAGGCGGCGCCCACGATGATCGCCCACGACGTCAAGCGCCGCAAGTCCGCCTGACCGTCCTGACGCCCGGAATAAATCAGGCCCAGCGATAGCTGTCACCTTTGGCGCGCCCTGCGTCTGATGTACGACTGGCATCTGACCTGACCTGATCTCATCCGACCTGCCTGCCGCAGCGCGCTTACCCGCAGACTTCCATCCCGCAGACTTCCATAAGGAGAACACCTGTGCCTGAAACCCTGACCAATAAAGCCGACTTCTGGTTCGACCCCATGTGCCCCTTCGCCTGGGTCACTTCGCGTTGGATCGGCGAAGTCGAAGAAGTCCGCGACATCCAGACCGAGTGGCAYGTGATGAGCCTTGCCGTACTCAATGARGGCCGCGAGGAACTGCCCGAGCAGTACAAGGAGTTCATGAAGAAGGCGTGGGCTCCGGTCCGCGTCATCATTGCCGCCTCGGAACAGCATGGCGCGGAGTACATCAAGCCGCTCTACGACTCCATGGGCACCAAAATCCACAACGAAGGCAACAAGGACATTGACGAGGTCATCGCCAAGTCCCTGGCCGAGGCAGGACTGCCCGCCGAACTGGCCGCMGCCGGCCAAAGCGATGAATTCGACGCCSAGCTGCGCACCAGCCACGAGGCCGGCATCTCCCTGGTCGGACAGGACGTGGGCACCCCGGTGGTGGCATTCAACGGCACGGCCTTCTTCGGCCCGGTCCTGACCCGCATCCCTCGCGGCGAGGACGCCGGGAAGATCTGGGACGCCACRGTGACCCTGGCATCCTTCCCGTACTTCTTYGAAATCAAGCGCAGCCGGTCCGAAAGCCCGGCCTTCAACTAGGCYTCCGGGMACCGCGCGGATACCTCYAGGAGCCCCGAAAGAATTACTCTGATGTAGTTCTTTCGGGGCTCTTGTGTATGGCAAACAGGAGGATAACAATGGAACTTACCCACTTCGAAAGAAGAGGGACGCAGGAACCAAAGATTCAGTGACACTCATCCGACGCAGCCTTCGGCAAAGTCAGATGATGGCTACCAGTGACGAGGTAGGAAGACCTGGAAATCCAAGGATCCCGCCAGATTGTCTAAGACGTCACGTGACAATCGAAAAGTCGAAGCCCCACCAACGGCTAACGCTGATGGGGCTTCCCCTTTGCCCAAAAACTGGCAGGGTCCAAAAACTGGCAGGGTCCAAAAACTGGCAGGGTCCAAAATCTGGTGATTGCCCAAAAACTGGTCAGAGSGTGGGGTCCTGACCTTGCARCGACAGGCGAGCACCCCGGYCTGCGGATCASGGCMGAAGGAACAAGCCCGATTGCACCGCTGTTGYTTCCAATGGCAGGGCMGCGGTYCCGTGATGTCCATACATCCGGCCGGTRCTGTCCTGTGTCCTGTCCGCCCGYGACCATTGGAGCGCCATGCCYATCACTGCCCACCTTGATTTGAACCTTAAAGCGGAATCCCTGCCCACGGCGCCTGACGTGCTCCGCGACATCCTCTCCGATACACGGGCGTTTGACGGCTGCCTCGGYGTCCATGTGCTGGTCGACASCAATGATCCGGCRCACTTTCTTGTGGTGGAACAGTGGGCATCRCTGGAGCACGATTCCGCCTACCGCGCSTGGCGGGCAGGGCCCGGCGCGAGCGGGCTGGGAGAGCTCCTGGCGGCCCCGCCCGTGCTGACACGCTTCGAGACCTCCTTCGAGATTTAGGGCGCCCGGAAGGCAAAGACCMGAAAAMMAAARGGGGCCTCCGCCCGGCCTRAGCCGGGCGGAGGCCCCCTTKTGGTTGTCGCAGCCTGCTAGGACTGSGCGGGCGGCTCGGCCGGTGCCAGCACGACGTCGCTGACGGTCAGTTCGCCCTCGCCGGCAACCAGCGCCAGTTCCCGTGCGTTGGCGGCGGCCTTGAGGTCGGCGAGGCCGGCCTTCAGCTGCGTGGTGAGGGATTCCGAGGCCGTGATCGTCGCGGACAGCACCTCGGTGCGCTGCTTGACCTTGGCCTCGGACTTGGCCTTGCGGATGCCGCTGAGCGCGGTGCCGACCGTGGCSAGGAGGGTCGTATCGCCGTCGACCGCGATGGCGGACGGCCACTGGGCGCGGTGCACGGAACCGGTGCGCCACCAGCTCCAGACTTCCTCCGTGGCGAACGGCAGGAACGGCGCGAAGAGCCGCAGGAGGGTGTCCAGGCTCGTCGCGAGGGCGGCCAGCACGGACGCCTGCTGCTCCTCGCCGGCCGCACCATAGGCGCGGTCCTTGATGAGCTCCACGTAGTCGTCCGTGAAGTTCCAGAAGAAGCTCTCGGTGATCTGCAGGGCCCGGGCGTAGTCATAGCCCTCGAACGCCTTGGTGGCCTGCGCCACGACGTCGGCGAGCTGGGCCAGGACAGCCCGGTCCAGCGGGTTGCTCAGCACCGAAAGGTCACCGGAAACCACCGAGTCCTCGGTGGCGCCCAGGTTCAGGACAAACTTGGAGGCGTTGAGCAGCTTGATCGCCAGGCGGCGGCCGATCTTCATCTGGGCGATCTCGTAGGCCGTGTCCGCGCCGAGCCTGGCCGAGGCAGCCCAGTAGCGGACTGCGTCGGAGCCGTACTCGTCGAGCACATCCGTGGGCACAATGACGTTGCCCTTGGACTTGGACATCTTCTTCCGGTCCGGGTCCAGGATCCAGCCGGAGATGGCCGCGTGCTTCCACGGCGCCGTCTTCTGCAGCGCGTCGGCGCGGACGGCGGAGGAGAACAGCCACGTGCGGATGATGTCGTGCCCCTGCGGGCGGACGTCGAACGGGTAGACCTTGGCGAAGAGCGCCTCGTCGGTGCTCCAGCCGCCCACAATCTGCGGCGTCAGCGAGGACGTTGCCCACGTGTCGAGAACGTCCGCGTCGCCGGTGAAGCCGCCCGGCACATCGCGCTGGGCTTCCTCGTAGCCGGGAGCCGCATCCGCCGCGGGGTCCACCGGGAGCTGCGCGTCGGACGGGACGATCGGGGCGTCGTATACGGGGTTGCCGTCGGCATCCAGCGGGTACCAGACGGGCACCGGCACGCCGAAGAAGCGCTGGCGGGACACGAGCCAGTCGCCGTTGAGTCCCGAGATCCAGTTCTCGTAGCGGGAGCGCATGAAGGATGGGTGGAACTCGATCTCGTTGCCGCGGCCGATCAGCCGTTCGCGGCGGTCCTCGTCGCGGCCGCCGTTGCGGATGTACCACTGGCGGGAGGTGACGACCTCGAGGGGCTTGTCACCCTTCTCGAAGAAGTTCACCGGGTGCATGATCTTCTTCGGTTCGCCGTCGAGCAGGTCCGCGGCGGCCAGGAGCTCCACCACGCCCTCTTTGGCGCTGAACACCGTCTTGCCGGCGATGGCCGCGAAGTTGGCGCGGCCTTCCTCGGTGGTGATCCACTCCGGGGTCTCGCCGAGGATGCGGCCGTCACGGCCCACGATCGCCCGGGTCGGCAGCTGCAGCTCGCGCCACCACGTGACGTCGGTAAGGTCGCCGAAGGTGCAGACCATGGCGACGCCGGAGCCCTTGTCCGCCTTGGCGAGCGGGTGGGCCTTGACCTCTACCTCGACGCCGAACAGGGGAGAGGTGACCTTCTTGCCGAACAGCGGCTTGTAGCGCTCGTCGTCGGGGTTCGCCACCAGCGCGGCGCAGGCGGCCAGCAGTTCGGGGCGGGTGGTCTCGATGTAAATCTTCTCGCCGTCTTCGGTGAAGAACGGGTAGCGGTAGTAGGCGCCCGCGACTTCGCGGTCCTCAAGCTCGGCCTGGGCCACCGCCGTGCGGAAGGTGACATCCCACAGCGTGGGCGCCTCGGCCATGTAGGCGTCGCCGGCGGCCAGGTTGGCCAGGAAGGCGCGCTGGGAGATCGCGCGGGACTTATCATCGATGGTCCGGTAGGTCAGGTCCCAGTCCACGGACAAGCCCAGGGTCTGGAAGAGGTGCTCGAACACCTTCTCGTCCTCGACCGCGAGCTCTTCGCACAGCTCGATGAAGTTCCGCCGTGAAATGACGTCGAAGTCGCGCTGGTTCTTGGCGGGCTCCGCCGGGGGCCGGTAGGCGGCGTCGTAGGCGATCGCCGGATCGCAGCGCACGCCGTAGTAGTTCTGCACGCGGCGCTCGGTAGGCAGGCCGTTGTCGTCCCAGCCCATGGGGTAGAAGACGTTCTTGCCGGTCATGCGCTGGTAGCGCGCCAGGACGTCGGTCTGCGTGTAGGAGAACATGTGTCCGACGTGGAGGGATCCCGACGCCGTGGGCGGGGGGGTGTCGATCGAGTAGACCTGTTCCCGCGTGGTGTCCTGGTTGAACTTGTAGGTCCCTTCGTCAAGCCAGCGCTGCGTGAGCGTGTCTTCCAGCCCCTCCAGGGCGGGCTTGTCCGGAACGTTGATGGGGGCGGTGGTGGGCGTGTCTGTACCCTGTTTGTCTTCAGCCATGGGCTCAATTCTCCATTATTTCTGCCCTCGAAGACACCGGACCGTACTTTGGGCACGCGGCGCGGGGTCCCCGTCGTTGCCGCTAGGGTGGTGCCATGACTGAGGGAACCGATAACGCAGGAACTGCAAATACGGCAGCAGCCGACGCAAAAACAGCAAAAGCAGCACTGGTCACCGGCGCGAGCACCGGAATCGGCGAGGCCACCGTGCGGGCGCTCCGCAGCGAAGGCTGGACCGTGTTCGCCGTCGCCCGCCGTGCCGACCGGCTCGAGGCGCTCGCCGCCGAAACCGGCGCCGTCGCGCTTCCGGCCGATGTGACCGACGACGCCGACGTGGCCCGGCTGCTCGACGAGGTGACCCGGGCCGGCGGCATCGACACGCTGATCAACATCGCCGGCGGAGCCCGCGGCGCCGACAGGATCGCCGGTGCCAAGACCGAGGACTGGGAATGGATGTTCCAGGTCAACGTGCTGGGCAGCATGAAGCTGATCCGGGCGTTCCTGCCGATGCTGCGTGCCGGCGGCGAGGGAACCGTGCTGAACCTGACCTCCACCGCCGGGCTCGGGGCCTACGAGGGCGGCGGCGGCTACAACGCGGCCAAGTTCGCCCAGCACGCCCTGACCGGGGCACTGCGGCTCGAAGAGGCCGAGCACAACGTCCGCGTGATCGAGGTGGCCCCCGGCCTGGTCCAGACCGAGGAATTCGCCCTGAACCGCCTCGGCGACCAGGACGCGGCGGCCAAGGTCTACGCGGGCGTCGAGAAGCCGCTCACCGCCGAGGACGTCGCGGACGTGGTCCGTTACGCCGTCGTCGCGCCGCACCACATCAACCTGGACCAGATCGTGATCCGCCCGGTGGCGCAGGCGGCGAATTACAAGCTGATCCGCAAAGCCTGACGCCGGGCGCTTATCCACCGGCCGGTACGTAGAGCGTGGCGAGGACCGCCGCGTGGTCGGACCCGGCGACCGGCAGCACGGTGTAGCCACGGCTGCGCACCTGCGGGCCGGTCACGATGTGGTCAATCACCACGCCGGGCAGCGGCGGGCCGGCCATGGGCCACGTCGGCACCAGACGGGCCAGGGCCGCGGCGCCGGCGTCGACGAGGGTTCCGTCCTGGCCGTCGCCGGCGGAACCTGCTCCGGCGGCCCCCGCCAGTATCTGGCGGAACTCGGCGTGGTCGAGCGTGGCATTGAAGTCGCCCAGGAGCAGCACGTTGCCGGGACGGGCGGCAACGCGGCCCAGGGCGGCCAGTTCGCTCCGCCACTGTCCTGCCCGGCCCCACACGGGAGCCTTGGCGTGCACGTTGGTGACGTTGAGGGATACGGCCCGGCCGCCGGCGTCGAGCTCCAGCTGCACCGTGGGCATGTGGAAGGCTGAACCGTCCACGGAGTCCACCGGACGGAGCGGGCGGGAGGAGTACACGGCCCCGCCGCCCGCGCCGTCCCTCGTGCGGCTGATCCGGTACGGAAGCAGCGCGCCCAGCCCCGCCTCATCCATCCGGCTTTCCAAGGCCGGGGAGAGCTCCTGGACGGCAAGGAGCCCGACGCCGTTCTCGCGCACCAGCCGCACCACCTCCGCGGCGTCCGCCTGGCCCTTCCAGGCGTTGAGGCTCATGACTGTCAGTTCGGCCGCCGGCAGCGCTCCGCCGCCCCGGACGCTGCTGCCCTGTCCGGTGCCCTGTCCGGTGGACTGCTCCTGCGGCGGGTCCGCCTGGCGCGCCAGGAGTCGGTCGGCCACGCGGTCGGGCGGGAACAGCCACAGCAGCTGCAGGGCCAGGAGGGCGCCGGCCGGGACGGCCAGCCAGGGACGGCGCGCGCGCAGCGCCAGCACGACGGCAGCGCCGGCGGGGAGCACGAACCAGGGAGTGAAGGCCACGAGCTGCACCACGGGGGCCGGCCATGGCACCGGGATCGCCCGGAAGAGGGACACTGCCGCGACGGGTGCGGCGCAGAGCACAGAAGAGAGCTGCCAGCGGTGGCTCGAGCTGCGGCTCTTCACTGATCGGCCTGCGGCGGCCCAGGGGCGGTCATGGCACGAGTCTATGCAGTCGGGCCGCCGGCGTCGCCCCTCCCGGCAGAGTTTGCCGCGCTGTGAAACGCCGTATTTTCTCCGGTACCATCGTCTTAGCAGCTTTGACCCGGCCATCACCGGTGAGCTTCCGGAAGAACGCCCCCGCGAGGCATGCGATCGCTTAGCTTGAAATCGCTGGGGCCAGTAGAACCGGACGGGTAAGCCCGTCACAGCAGTAATGAGCGGCCGACGCCGGTGCAGCCCTTTCTTGAAAAGGCGCACCCCGGTGGCGGTAAGTGAGGTGGTACCGCGGTGCCGGTGTTGTCGAAAGACAGTGCAGGGCCGTCCTCGCATCCTGAATGAATACATGTGTTCGCCGCTCAACCCAGGATGTCGAGATGACTTATTACCCCAAGGCCTCCGCCGCACCCGCAGGCGCCGGTTCCACCAAAGCAGGCGTGTCCGCCTCCGTGAAGTTCCCGGAGATCGAAGAGCGCATCCTCAAGTACTGGGACCAGGACGGCACCTTCCAGGCCAGCATCGACCAGCGGGACTCTGACCTTCCCGGCGGGAAGCCCGGCAGCAACGAATTCGTCTTCTACGACGGCCCGCCTTTCGCCAACGGCCTGCCCCACTACGGCCACCTCCTGACCGGCTACGCCAAAGACCTCGTGGGCCGCTATCAGACCCAGCGCGGCCGCCGCGTCGAGCGGCGCTTCGGCTGGGACACGCACGGCCTGCCCGCCGAGCTGGAAGCCATGAAGCAGCTGGGCATGACGGACAAGACACAGATCGAGGCCATGGGCATCGACAAGTTCAACGACGCCTGCCGTGCCTCCGTCATGAAGTACGCCGACGAGTGGAAGAGCTACGTCACCCGCCAGGCGCGCTGGGTGGACTTCGAGAACGACTACAAGACCCTCAACGTCGAGTACATGGAGTCCGTGCTGTGGGCCTTCAAGCAGCTGCACGAAAAGGGCCTGACCTACAACGGCTACCGTGTGCTGCCTTACTGCTGGAAGGACGAGACGCCGCTGTCCAACCATGAGCTGCGCATGGACGACGACGTCTACAAGAACCGCCAGGACCAGACCGTCACGGTGACCTTCCCGATCACGGCGGGGGAGTCGGAGCTGTCCAAGCAGCTCGCCGGGGTGCAGGCGCTCGCCTGGACCACCACGCCCTGGACGCTGCCCACCAACGCGGCGCTCGCCGTCGGGCCTTCCATCACCTACGTGATCCTGCCAGCCGGACCGCACGGGATCAAGGCCGCCGCTGCCGAGGCCCCGGTCACGGGCAGCTTCCTGCTCGCCGCGGACCTCCTGGGCGCCTACGCCAAGGACCTTGGCTACGGCGATGGCGCCGAGGGAGTCGCCGCCGCGGAAGCCGCCATCACCTCCCGCCACACCGGCGCCGAGCTCGACGGGCTGGCCTACGAGCCGCTCTGGGACTACTTCCACGACAACGAGAAGTACGGCAACCAGAACGCCTGGCGCTTCCTCGAGGCCGACTACGTCACCACCACCGACGGCACCGGCATCGTCCACCAGTCGCCCGCCTACGGTGAGGACGACCAGAAAATCTGTGAAGAGGCCGGCATCCCCGTGGTCCTCTCCGTGGACGAGGGCGCCAAATTCCTGCCGCTGTTCAGCCACGGCCCGCTGGCCGAAATCGCCGGACTGCAGGTGTTCGAGGCCAACAAGCCCATCACCCAGGTGCTCCGCGCCCAGGGCCGGCTGGTCCGCCAGGCCAGCTACGAGCACAGCTACCCGCACTGCTGGCGCTGCCGCAACCCGCTGATCTACCGCGCCGTGTCCTCCTGGTACGTCGAGGTCACCAAGTTCAAGGACCGCATGTCCGAACTGAACCAGGACATCAACTGGATCCCGGGCAACGTCAAGGACGGCCAGTTCGGCAAGTGGCTCGCCAACGCCCGCGACTGGTCCATCAGCCGCAACCGCTACTGGGGCAGCCCCATCCCGGTCTGGCAGTCCACCGACCCCGACTACCCGCGCACCGACGTCTACGGCTCCCTGGCCGAGATCGAGGCCGACTTCGGCCGCCTGCCGCTGAACAAGGCCGGCGAGGTGGACCTGCACCGGCCGTTCATCGACGATCTCACCCGCCCGAACCCGGATGACCCCCGCACCCCGGAAGAGGGCCAGTCCGTCATGCGCCGGGTCGAGGACGTCCTGGACGTCTGGTTCGACTCCGGCTCCATGCCCTACGGCCAGGTGCACTACCCGTTCCAGAACGAGGAATGGTTCGACACCCACAACCCGGCGGACTTCATCGTCGAGTACATCGGCCAGACCCGCGGCTGGTTCTACATGCTGCATATCCTCTCCACCGCGCTGTTCGACCGGCCGGCCTTCCGCAACGTCATCAGCCACGGCATCGTGCTGGGCTCGGACGGGCAGAAGATGTCCAAGAGCCTGCGCAACTACCCGGACGTCTCCGAGGTCCTGGACCGCGACGGCTCCGACGCCATGCGCTGGTTCCTGATGTCCAGCCCCATCCTGCGCGGCGGCAACCTCGTGGTCACCGAGCAGGGAATCCGCGACGGCGTCCGCCAGGTCATCCTGCCGCTGTGGAACGTCTACAGCTTCTTCACCCTGTACACGAACGCTGCTGCTAACGGGAACGGCTATGACGCGAAGCTCCGCTACGACGGCTACGCCGACACCCTTGACCAGTACCTGATGGCCAACACCGGGGACCTGGCCCGGAACATGACCGCCCAGCTGGACAGCTACGACATCTCCGGAGCCTGCGACGAACTGCGCAGCTACCTGGACATGCTCACCAACTGGTACGTCCGCCGCAGCCGCCAGCGCTTCTTCGACGAGAACGTGGACGCCTTCGACGCGCTCTACACGGCGCTGGAGACGGTCTGCCGCGTGGCCGCGTCCCTGCTGCCGCTGGTCTCCGAGGAGATCTGGCGAGGCCTCACCGGCGGCCGCTCCGTGCACCTGGCCGACTGGCCGGACGCCGGACTGTTCCCGGCCAACGCCGAACTGGTCGAGGCGATGGACCGGGTCCAGCAGATCTGCTCCACCGGCTCCTCGCTGCGCAAGGCAGCGAACCTGCGCGTGCGCCTGCCGCTGCAGGAGCTCACCGTCGTGGCACCCGGCGCGGACGCGCTGGGAGGCTTCGCCGCCGTCGTCGCCGATGAACTGAACCTGCGCTCGGTCCGCCTGCTCGACGCCGAGAGCGCTTCCCCGGAGGAGTTCGGCATCGAACAGAAGCTCGTGGTCAACGCCCGCGCCGCCGGCCCGCGCTTGGGCAAGAACGTCCAGCAGGCCATCAAGGGCTCCAAGTCCGGCGACTGGTCGGTCAGCGACGCGGGGGTGGTCACCGCCGGCGGCCTCGAGCTCGAACCGCAGGAGTACACGCTGGAAACCGTCGTGGCCGAAGCCGCGGAAGGCGAAGGATCCCGCGCGGCGGCTGTCCTGCCCGGCGGCGGGTTCGTGGTCCTCAACACCGAGGTCACACCCGAACTCGAGGCCGAGGGGACGGCGCGTGACATGGTCCGCGCCATCCAGCAGGCCCGCAAGGACGCCGGACTCAATGTCAGCGACCGGATCAGCACCTCCGTCACCGCCAAACCTGACGTCGTCGAGGCGCTGCTGGCCAACGCCGAGCTCGTCAAGACCGAAACCCTCACCATCGAGCTGGAAACCGTGACGGCCGACATCAAGGACCCGCAGGTCAGTGTTGCCAAGAAAGTTGGGGCCTAAGCCATGACCGACGAATTCTCCGTAGAGAGCGTCTACGCCGAGCTGCTGGGCCGGGCGCCGGAAAACAAGATGGAACCAAGGCTCGCCCCGCTGTTCCGTGCCATGGAAATCCTGGGGGAGCCGAACAAGGCGTTCCCGATCATCCACGTCACCGGCACCAACGGCAAGACCTCCACGGCCCGGATGATCGAGGCCGGGCTGCGCGCCCACGGCCTGAGCACCGGCCGCTACACGAGCCCGCACCTGTCCAAGGTCACCGAGCGGATCAGCATCGACGGCGCCCCTGTGCCGGACGAGACGTTTGTCCGGATCTGGGACGAGATCCGGCCCTACCTGCAGATCGTGGACAGCGAACTCGAGGCCGAGGGCCAGCCGCGGCTGACCTACTTCGAGTGCCTGACCATCCTGGGCTTCGCGGTCTTCGCCGACCAGCCGGTCAATGTCGCCGTGATCGAGGTGGGCCTGGGCGGGATCACCGACGCCACGAACGTCGGCGACGGCCAGGTATCCGTGATCACCCCGATCTCCCTGGACCACACCGACCTGCTCGGCGACACCACCGGTGACATCGCCTACGAGAAGGCCGGCATCATCAAGCCCGGCGGCTTCCTGGTCAGCGCGGCGCAGCCCGTCGACGCGGCCCAGGTCCTGCTGGAGAAGGCCAAGGAGGTCAACGTCCCGTTCCGTTTCGAGGGCGTGGAGTTCGGCGTCGAAGCCCGCACCGTCGCGGTGGGCGGCCAGATGGTCACCATCCAGGGCCTTGCCGGCCGCTACGAGGACCTGCTGGTGCCGCTGCACGGCGCCCACCAGGCCGAGAACGCCGCCGTCGCGATCGCCGCCCTGGAAGCGTTCTTCGGCGGGGAAAAGCCGATCGACGCCGAGATCCTGCAGGAAGCGTTCGCCTCCGTCACCTCCCCGGGGCGGCTCGAGGTGGTCCGCACGTCGCCGACCATCATCGTGGACGCGGCCCACAACCCCGAAGGCATCCGGGTTTCCGCCGAGGCCATCCACGAGGCCTTCAACTTCACCAAGCTGGTGGTGGTGGTGGGCGTCCTGCGGGAAAAGGACGCCGAGGAAATCCTCCGCCAGCTCAAGGAATCCCTGGGCGGCCTCGCCACCGAATACTGCTTCACCGAGTCCAACTCGCCCCGGGCCGTCCCGGCCGAGGATCTCGCCGAGATTGCTGTTGACCTCGGCTTCGGCGAGGACAACATCCACATCGCGGCGAAGCTGGACGACGCCCTCGAATGGGCCGTGGAACGCGCCGAAGCCGACGACGAACTCGCCGGCGGGGTCCTGGTGACCGGCTCCATCACGCTCGTCGCGGACGCCCGGATCCTGCTCGGAAAGGCGGATGCGTAAGCGATGGCAAAACTCACCAAAGCCCAGCGCGAGTGGCGCCCGGGCATGCCCAAAAAGCGGCGTTCCACGAAAGTCATGTTCGCCTCCACAGTCCTGCTGCTGGAAGCCTTCGTCGTGCTCTTCGGGACCCTGGCCGTCTTTGGGCTGCACCGCAACGAATACCCGGCCGGACTGGTCTTCTCCGTGGGGATCGGCCTGTGCCTGGTGTTCATCTTCACCTGCGCGGTCCTCTCCAAGCCCTGGGGAGTGGCCCTGGGCTGGGTCCTGCAGCTCGTCCTGATCCTGGGCGGCCTCGTGGAACCAGCCATGTACCTGGTCGGCGCGCTCTTTGCCGTGTCCTGGTGGTACGGGATCCGGACCGGCATCCGGATTGACCGGGAAGCCACCCAGCGGGAACGCGAGCAGGCTGAATGGGACGCGGCCCACCCCGCTGGCTCCGGGCCGGAACAAACGCCCGGCACCGCGAGCCCCTAGCCCGCACCCCTTAGACTTGATCCGAATCCCACCCAACACATTGGAGCAACTGTGAGCATTGAGCGCACCCTCGTCCTGATCAAGCCCGATGGCGTCGCCCGCAACCTGTCCGGCGCCATCCTGAGCCGGATCGAAGCCAAGGGCTACACCCTGGCCGAGCTCAAGAAAGTGGACGCGAGCCGCGAGCTGCTGGAACAGCACTACGAGGAGCACATCGGCAAGCCGTTCTACGAGCCGCTGGTTGAGTTCATGCTCAGCGGCCCGGTGGTTGCCGCGATCTTCGAAGGACACCGCGTGATCGAGGGCTTCCGCGTCCTCGCCGGCACCACGGACCCGACGACGGCGGCGCCCGGCACCATCCGCGGCGACTTCGGCCGTGACTGGGGCCTGAAGGTACAGCAGAACCTGGTCCACGGCTCGGACTCAGTGGAGTCTGCCGAGCGCGAAATCAAGATCTGGTTCTAACACCCAGCGACAGATCGAAAAAACAGATAAGGCCAATGTTCACTGTGAACATTGGCCTTATCTGTTATCTGGGTGCGTCTGGTGCCTTGTGTCTGGGTGGGTTGCGGGGCGCCTAGTATCCGGAAGTCCCGATGAAGACCTGGATGAAGGCGAAGAAGATCGTGGCGATCACGGCGACGTACAGCAGCGCCGTGATGATCCAGCCGGAGTCGCCGAGGACCTTGGTGGGGCCCGCCGGCAGGGCGATCACGCCGTGGGAAATGTTGCGGACGCTCACCCAGACGAACAAGGGGATCATCACGGCCCAGACCACCATGCAGAACGGGCAGAGGATGTGGATGGAATACAGGGCCTGAGACCAGAGCCAGACCACGAAGGCGAAGCCCAGCGTCACGCCGGCCTGAAGCCCCAGCCAGTACCACCGGGCGAATTTTGCGCCGGCCAGGATGCCCATGGCTGTGGTGATGATCACGGCGAAGGCGACGATGCCGATGAACATGTTCGGGAAACCGAACACCGAACTCTGCGGTGTCTGCATGACCTGCCCGCAGGAGATCCACGGGTTCACGTCGCAGACCGTGACGTGGTTCGGATCCTTCAGGACTTCCAGCTTCTCCAGCACCAGGGCCCCGGACGCGAGCCAGCCGATGGCGCCGGTGATCAGCAGGAGCCAGGCGAACGGACGGTCGCGGGTCATCGGAGGGAGAGACCGGTCCGCAGGAGCCGGACCGGAGCCTGGCTGGTGCACGGTCGCGTCGCCGGCGGTGCTGGAGATGCTGGGCATGGAATATGAGTCCCTTTAGTCGTGGTGGTCGAGTGCTTCTGGCCCGATTGTAACGCCGCAGACTGGACGGTGCCGGAGAACAGCCCGGCCGCCGCTCCCCGTGGCGGCCGAAGCACTTCCGGCCTTGCCTACGCCAGCTTTGACGCCTCCTGTGAGACAATGATCGTGGCTGGAACCCGATCCACATCCGGATTCCGGTCCGGCGATTTTGTTTCAAGACCGCCAATGATGAGCAGGGAGCTGCGGATCCTCTGATTCCAGCTGTCCCGCAATGCCATTGGACGGCACCTGGTTGTGGCATGTAGGTCAACGGGTTCCAAAACAATCTCGCCGGCCTTCCAGGGCTGCCGCACCCCACTGCCGGTGCGAACCTGAGGGTATTCAATTGACTTCTGTCAATGCCTGCGGGTGTTGACGCATATTTGCCCCAACGGGCGCCGAATGTGGCGGCGCATCAGGGGCAGGAGTGTCGCCACATATGGATAATGACCAGGTTGTAACCGGTAACGAAAACGTAGTAGCCGGGGAAGTAGAACTAACTGCGGAAGCAGAGGCTCCGGTAGCGCCGAAGAGGGCCGTCCGGACCCGCCGGAAGGCCCCGGTACCAAAGATGGACGCCGCAGCTGCCGCGGAGGCGGTGGCTGAAGCCGCAGCCCTGGCCGAGGCGGCCGGCTCGGATGAGCCCGTCGCCGCTCGCGGCAAAGCAGCTGGCGCCAAAACCTCCGAGGCCGCAGCTGCCGAAGCTGCTGCTCCCGAAACTGCAGTCAAGGCGCCTGCTCGGCGCACCCGTGCCCGCAAGAGCGTGGCCGCCCCGGAACCGCTCCCTGCCTTCGCCGATGAGTCCGAGGCCAGCGCGACGGCCGCCGCAGAGGCTCCCGCCGCAGAAGCTTCTGAGGCATCGTCCGCAGACGAGAAGACAGCCGAGAAGGCAGTAGAGAAGCCGGTCCGTCGCCGGGCCAGCCGGGCAAAGGCTGCACCGAAAACCGAAGAAGTACCCGCAGTAGCCGTCCCGGCCGAAGAAGCCGCCCCGGCTGAAGCTCAGCAGGCCGAAGCCACCGCCGAAGCCTCGGCGGAAACCCAGCCCGCCGTGGCCGCGCCCGAAGAAACCCCGGCCGACGAGCCGCAGGCCCGGCCCGAGGAAAGCCCGGCCGCCTCGCTGTTCATGGAACCCGGTGCCCTGACGTCCGTGATCTTCCAGGCCCCCGACCTCAGCACCGTGGTGCGCCCGGCCCCCGTTGCCGCAGCGGAGCCCGAAGACGAGGAAGGCGACGAGGACGAGGACGCCGGCAGCCGCCGTCGACGCCGCAGCCGCGGGCGGCGCGGGCGCACCCGCACCTCCGGCGAGTCCGAGACTGATTCAGAAGGCACCGACGAAGAGGGCGAGGAAGGCTCCGAAGCAACCCTCGAAGACGGCGTGACCTCCCGCCGCCGTCGTCGCCGCCGCCGCGGTGACCAGGACCTGGAGCTGACCGGCGGGGAAGGCGACGACCCGCCCAACACGGTGACCCGGGTCCGCGCGCCGCGGGCCATGGCCGAGGCGCCGGTGAACAACCGCGTCACCTCCGTCAAGGGCTCCACCCGCCTGGAAGCCAAGAAGCAGCGCCGCCGCGAATCCCGCGACACCGGCCGCCGCCGCACCGTCATCACCGAGGCCGAGTTCCTGGCCCGCCGCGAGTCCGTGGACCGGCAGATGATCGTCCGCCAGCGCGACGACAGAATCCAGATCGGTGTCCTCGAAGACGGCGTCCTGGCCGAGCACTTCGTGTCCAAGACCCAGCAGGATTCCCTGATCGGCAACGTCTACCTGGGCAAGGTCCAGAACGTTCTCCCGTCCATGGAAGCCGCTTTCGTGGACATCGGCCGCGGCCGCAACGCTGTGCTGTACGCCGGCGAAGTGAACTGGGAGTCCGTCAACCTCGAAGGCAAGCAGCGCCGGATCGAGAACGCGCTCAAGTCCGGCGACTCCGTACTGGTCCAGGTCACCAAGGACCCGGTCGGCCACAAGGGCGCCCGCCTCACCAGCCAGATCTCGCTGCCCGGCCGCTACCTCGTGTACGTGCCCGGCGGTTCCATGACCGGCATCTCCCGCAAGCTGCCCGACGTCGAACGCAACCGCCTCAAGCGGATCCTCAAGGACCGCCTGCCCGAGGACGCGGGCGTCATTGTCCGCACCGCGGCCGAGGGCGCTTCCGAGGAAGAGCTCACCCACGACATCAACCGGCTCCGCGCGCAGTGGGAAGGCATCGAGAGCCAGTCGACGTCCACCAAGATCCTCGCCCCCGAGCTGCTCTACGGCGAACCTGACCTGACCATCAAGGTGGTCCGCGACGTCTTCAACGAGGACTTCTCCAAGCTGATCGTCTCCGGCGAGGAAGCCTGGGACACCATCGAGGCCTACGTCACCTACGTGGCTCCGGACCTGGTGGGCCGGCTCGAGAAGTGGACCAAGGACACGGACATCTTCGCGGCCTGGCGCATCGACGAGCAGATCCACAAGGCCCTGGACCGCAAGGTCTTCCTGCCCTCTGGCGGGTCCCTGGTGATCGACCGCACCGAAGCCATGACCGTGGTGGACGTCAACACCGGCAAGTTCACGGGCTCCGGCGGCAACCTCGAGGAAACCGTCACCAAGAACAACCTGGAAGCGGCCGAGGAAGTGGTCCGGCAGCTGCGCCTGCGCGACATCGGCGGCATCATCGTGATCGACTTCATCGACATGGTGCTCGAATCCAACCGCGACCTCGTGCTGCGCCGCATGGTGGAGTGCCTGGGCCGGGACCGGACCAAGCACCAGGTGGCTGAGGTGACCTCGCTGGGCCTCGTGCAGATGACCCGCAAGCGGATGGGCACTGGGCTGCTGGAAGTCTTCGGCGAGCAGTGCGAGGCGTGCGCGGGCCGCGGCATCGTCACCCATGACGAGCCCGTGGAACACCGCCGCGCCAACACGGTCGCCGCGGAGCACTATGTGCCGCGCACCGAGGCGGCCCAGCCGGCTGCCCGCACCGAGCGCAAGAGCCGCCGCCGCGGCAGGGGAGGCCAGGGCCCCGAGTCCGCGCCGTCCACGCCCGCGGCCGTCCACGCCGAGCCCACCGAAGCTGAACGCCACGCCAAGGCTGAAGCCACCCGGGCTGCGCTGGCGAACATTGCCGCCGCGGCGCACGCCGCGCACCTGCACGATGGGGAGGCAGCCGCGGCCAGCGACGCCGGGGCCCGGCAGGCCGCCGTCGACGCCGTTACGCACCTCGCCGCCGCGGACGAAGCAGCCGGGCGTCCCGCGACCGTGCTGACGTTTGGCGGCGAGCAGGTTGCCCTGCCCTTCGTCGAGCACGCCGAGGACACCCAGGCACCGGCCCTGACCCTGGACCTGCTGACCGAGGCCTTCGCCAACCTGGGCGAGGCCGACGCCGGTGAGCAGGCCGACAAGCAGGCCGACAAGCAAGCCGCAGCCCAGGCACCCGCGGCCCCCGAGGCGCCGGCAGCCGCGCCCGCCTCGGAAGCCCCGGCTTCACCGGCAGCGGACACGACTCGTGGCCGCCGCGGACGCCGCAACCGCAGCGCCAGCCGTGCCCAGGGCGCAGCCAACGAGACCTCCGTGGAACACCGCGAGGCCACACGTCCGGCCGCGGCCGGGTCGGTTCACGAGGCCAAGGCGCCCGCCGCGGCCCAGCGGGCGTCCATCCCTGCCGGCAACGAGCCGATCATCCTCGGCGTCGGAGTACCGGCCTCGGAGCTGTAGTCCTCCGCGGCTGATCACGTCCCCGGCCGGTCACTTCGACTGGTTGGGGTGCGGGTCCGGGCCGAGCGGGCGTAACAATACGTCCGCTCGGCCCGGGCCCGCACGTGCGTTAACGGGGCAGCCCGGTGGCAACGGCTAGGCTGGAACACTGACACGGGGTGCCGCGCATCGGGCCGGCTGAGATCCAGACCCGTTGAACCTGTCCGGTTAGCACCGGCGAAGGGATGTCTGACTTGTCCGCGAAATCCAATCCGTCCGAATTGCCGCCCAGTGATTTTCAGCCGGGCAGTTTTCTGCCCGGCGGTTTCTTGCCCTCCGGTTTCTTGCCCTCTGGGGTCCGCCCGCCCGCGCCGCCGCGCATTCCCCGCGTGCTGGCGATTGCGGGGTCCGATCCGTCCGGCGGGGCCGGGATCCAGGCCGACCTCAAGAGCATCGCGGCGAATGGCGGCTACGGGATGGCCGCCATCACGGCCCTGACCGCCCAAAACACCCAGGGCGTGCGCGCCGTCCACGTACCCCCGGCGGCGTTCCTCACGGCCCAGCTGGAGGCCATCAGCGAGGACATCGGCATTGACGCAGTCAAGATCGGCATGCTCGGCGACGCCGGTGTGATCGACGCCGTCCGCACCTGGCTGGAGAAGGTGCGCCCCGCAGTCGTCGTCCTGGACCCCGTCATGGTCGCCACGAGCGGTGACCGGCTCCTGCAGGAATCGGCCGAGGCCGCCCTGCAGGCCCTCCTGCCGCTGGCGGACCTCATCACCCCGAACCTCGCCGAACTCGGAATCCTGCTCAAGGAACCCGTCGCGGCCGACTGGGCCGAGGCCCTGGCGCAGGGCAAACGGCTGGCCGCGCTGACCGGCGCCACCGTCCTGGTCAAGGGCGGGCACCTCCAGGGCGGGCTCGGGAATGACGGCGACGCCGGCTGCCCGGATGCGCTGGTCAACACCGGGGGCCTGCTCGGCACCGAAACGGTGGTGGTGCCGGGGGAGCGGATCGCGACGCGCAACAGCCACGGCACAGGCTGCTCCCTGTCCTCGGCCATGGCCACCGTGCAGGCCCGGGTGGGGGACTGGGAAGCGGCGCTGCGGGTGGTCAAGCCGTGGCTGCTGGGCGCACTCCGCGAAGCCTCGGTTCTGGACGTCGGCAACGGCAACGGCCCGGTCCATCACTTCCACCACGTCGGCCACAGTCATGTGGGCGACGCCGATGCGGGCCACGCTCCGGGGGAGGGCGAGTTCGCCGCGGCCCTGCGCGCGGGGGCCACCGCCGATCTTGACGCCATCTACGCCCTGGACTTCATCCGCGGCCTGGCCGACGGGACCCTGCCCGAGCACGAATTCGCCTACTACCTCGCCCAGGACGCCATCTACCTCAACGGCTACTCCCGGGTCCTGGCACGCGCCGCCGCGATCGCCCCCACCGAGGCCGAGCAGCTGTTCTGGGCCAGGTCCGCGCAGACCTGCCTGGAAGTCGAGTCCGAGCTGCACCGTACCTGGCTCAGCACCCGCCCCACGGGGGCCACCTTGGGCCCGGTAACGAAGTCCTACGTCGATCACCTGTTGGCCGCCTCGGTGTCCGGCAGCTACGGGGTCCTCGTGGCAGCGGCCCTCCCATGCTTCTGGCTCTACGCTGAGGTCGGCGCCACGCTGCACCGGGAGTTCCTTTCCGGCGGCGCACCCGCCGGGCATCCCTACGCCGACTGGCTGCGGACCTACGCCGATGAGGACTTCGCCGCAGCCACCCGGCAGGCCATCGCGTACATGGACACGGCGGCCCGGCAGGCATCCGGGCGCGAGCGGGAAGCCATGGCCCTGGCCTTCCGGCAGTCCTCACGCTACGAAGTGGACTTCTTCGACGCGCCGCGGTTGCACGCCTGACGCGAGCTGGCCTGTGCAGCCGGTAGGATGGTGGGGCACGGTTCCGGAAGTCGTTGCGGCAACACAACATCAAGAACGCAGAGTCTAGGCGTTGTGGCGCCTGTCACGGACTGCCCCCGGAACCAGCCTCATTTGCGGCCGAAGGCAAAATTAGCGTATYCTAGATCTTCGGTGCTTACGCCAACACTTGGGTTATGACCCTGAGAACTGTCCGTTTGGAATTTCAACTGGATTTGTTCCGGGGATAGCTCATGGGTTCCCCCGGGGAATCCACCGGCGTTGAGGCACAGCGTGAGCCGGTCCAAACAATTTGGCCCCAGGTTCCGCACGCAAATCTAGTAATAAACGTCGAGAGAAGTGAGTTCCCCAGTGGTGTACGCGATTGTCCGCGCAGGCGGCCGCCAAGAGAAGGTTTCCGTTGGAGACTTCGTTACCCTGAACCGCGTCCCCGGTGGAGCCGGCAGCACCTTTGAGTTGCCCGCACTGCTCCTGGTGGACGGTGACAAAGTCACGTCTGCTGCTGCGGACCTGGCCAAGGTAACGGTTACGGCTGAGATCCTCGAAGACCTCCGTGGTCCGAAGATCGTCATCCAGAAGTTCAAGAACAAGACCGGTTACAAGAAGCGCCAGGGTCACCGTCAGGAATTGACCAAGGTCAAGATCACCGGTATCAAGTAACCCTTCGTTACTGTTCAGGTTCCAGCAGATTTCCCAGAATTTTTGAAGGCAGGCATTTCAAATGGCACATAAAAAAGGCGCGAGTTCCACTCGCAACGGTCGTGACTCCAACGCCCAGTACCTCGGCGTCAAGCGCTTCGGTGGCCAGGTAGTTTCCGCAGGCGAGATCATCGTCCGCCAGCGCGGCACCCACTTCCACCCGGGCGCCGGCGTCGGCCGCGGCGGGGACGACACCCTGTTCGCCCTGACCCCCGGTGCTGTCGAGTTCGGCACCCGCCGTGGTCGTCGCGTTGTGAACATCGTGGCTGCTGCAGCTGCAGAGTAGCAATAAGTTCTAAATCGGTGGAGCGGGCCATTAGGTCCGCTCCACCGGTGTTTTAACCGCATTACAATCATCTTGGGCCTCTTGGGGGTCCGGGGAACAGCACTGAGGAGATTTACGTGGCGAGCTTTGTAGACCGGGTAGTACTGCACGTATCCGGCGGTACCGGCGGCCACGGCTGTGTCTCCGTTCACCGGGAGAAGTTCAAGCCCCTCGGCGGTCCCGACGGCGGCAACGGCGGCAACGGCGGCGACGTCATCCTGCGCGTCGACTCGCAGACCACCACCCTGCTCGACTACCACCACGCCCCCCACCGGCACGCCACCAATGGCGGCCCCGGCATGGGTGACTGGCGCGGAGGCAAGAACGGCGAAACCCTGATCCTTCCGGTGCCTGTGGGCACCGTGGTGAAGTCCAAGTCCGGCGAAGTCCTCGCCGACCTCGTGGGAGAAGGCGACGAATACATCGCGGCGGCCGGCGGCATCGGTGGCCTCGGCAACGCGGCACTGTCCTCCCAGAAGCGCCGCGCCCCCGGCTTCGCGCTGCTCGGCATMGAGGGCGAATCCAGCGACGTCGTCCTGGAACTGAAGTCCATCGCTGACATCGCGCTCGTGGGCTTCCCCTCCGCCGGCAAGTCGAGCCTGATCGCCGCGATGTCGGCGGCCCGGCCCAAGATCGCCGATTACCCCTTCACCACCCTGATCCCGAACCTGGGCGTCGTCCAGGCCGGCGAGATCCGCTTCACCATTGCCGACGTCCCGGGCCTGATCGAGGGCGCCAGCGAGGGCAAGGGCCTGGGCCACCACTTCCTGCGCCACGTAGAGCGCTGCGCCGCACTCGTGCACGTGCTGGACTGCGGCACGCTCGAATCGGACCGCGATCCCCTCTCCGACCTCTCCATCATCGAGGCCGAGCTGGAGAAGTACGCCGTGGACATGAGCTACAGCGGCGCCGACGGCGAAGTCGTTCCGCTGAACCACCGCCCCCGGCTGGTCGCCCTGAACAAGGTGGACCTGCCCGACGGCAAGGACATGGCCGAGTTCGTCCGTCCGGAACTGGAATCCCGCGGCTACAAGGTCTTCGAAATCTCCGCGACGAGCCACGAGGGCCTCCGCCAGCTCGGCTTCGCCATGGCCGAAATCGTCCAGGCCGCCCGCGACGCCGTCGCCGCGACCCCGCCGAAGGTGGCGGCCCCCGTCCTGCGCCCCCGCGCCGTCAACGAGACCGGCTTCACTATCCGCCGCGAGGAAAAGGGCCTCGAGCCGCTCTTCCGCGTCCAGGGCGAGAAGCCCGTGCGCTGGGTCAAGCAGACCGACTTCACCAACGAGGAAGCGATCGGCTACCTCGCCGATCGGCTGGCCAAGCTGGGCGTCGAGAATGAGCTGTTCAAGCAGGGCGCCAAGCCCGGCGACATGGTGGTCATCGGCGATGACGACGGCGTCGTCTTCGACTGGGAGCCGACCATGATGGCCGGCGCCGAACTGCTCGCCTCGCCGCGCGGCACCGACGTGCGCTTCGCCGACATCGGCGACCGCCCGACGCGTGGCCAGAAGCGCGACGAACAGCAGGAGCGCCGCGACGCCAAGGCAGCCGCCCGCGCCGAGCTCGAAGCCGAACGCAAAGCCGGCATCTGGACCGAATCCGTCAGCGGCCGCCGGGTTCGGCAGCCGCTCAAGGAGAGTGGACTGGGCGCAGAAGATGACGAGTAAGACCGTCGTCGAGCACCGGTCACAGCCGCTCAAGGCCCAAAACATCAGCGCCCACACGCGCAGCGCCCCCGACCGCACCGCGCTGTCCGGGGCCCGCAGGATCGTCGTCAAAGTCGGCTCGTCCTCGCTGACCTCCATCAAGGGCGGAATCTCCGAAGAGGCCCTGACCGGCCTCGCGGACGCGCTGGCGCACAAACGCAACGCCGGCACGGAAATCATCCTGGTGTCCTCCGGTGCGATCGCCGCCGGCCTGGCCCCGCTGGGGCTCGAGAAGCGCCCCCGCGACCTCGCCACCCAGCAGGCCGCGGCGAGCGTCGGCCAGGGCCTGCTGATGGCCCGCTACACCCACGCCTTCGGGGCGCACGGGGTCACCGTCAGCCAGGTGCTCCTGACCGCGGATGACTTCATGCGCCGCAGCCAGCACACCAACGCGTTCCGCGCCCTGGACCGCCTGCTGAACCTCGGCGTCGTTCCAGTGGTCAACGAAAACGACACCGTGGCCACCCATGAGATCCGCTTTGGCGACAACGACCGCCTCGCGGCCCTTGTGGCCCACCTGGTCCGCGCCGACGCGCTCGTGCTGCTCTCCGACGTCGACTCCCTGTACGACGGCCCGCCGTCGCACGGGGCCAAACGGATCCCGCACGTCTCGGGTCCCCACGACCTCGACGGCGTCTCGATCGGCAGCACCGGAAAAGCCGGGGTGGGCACCGGCGGAATGGTCACCAAGGTCGAAGCCGCCACCATCGCCGCGGGTTCGGGCATCCACGCCCTGGTCACGTCCACGGCCAACGCGGCTGCTGCGCTGGCGGGCGAGGACGTGGGCACGTGGTTTTCCGTCAACGGCGCCCGCAAGCCGATCCGGCTCCTGTGGCTGGCCCACCTGGCGTCCGTCCGGGGCACGCTGGTGCTCGACGACGGCGCGGTCCAGGCCGTCCGTGACCGCCGCACCTCGCTGCTGCCGGCCGGGATTGCCGAGGTGAAGGGCGACTTCGAGGCCGGCGACGCCGTGGAGATGGTCTCGCTGGACAACACCGTGATTGCGCGCGGGTTGGTCAACTATTCCGCCGCCGAGCTGCCCCAGATGCTGGGCCGTTCCACGCGGGAGCTGGGCAAAGCACTGGGCCGCGGATATGACCGCGAAGTTGTTCATGTTGACGATCTGGTGCTGGTCTAGGTCCACTGGACGCCTAAACTGGAAGCATGACTGAGGCCCTGACTTCCGCTGCCGTGCCCGCTGACGCTATCCCCGCTGGCAATCCTGTGCCCGCCGAGGGTTTCGCGGCGCCGGATCCGGCGCAAACGCCGGCCACGGCCACGGACATCGAAGCTGCCGTCCATGCGATCGCTGACCGCTCGCGCCACGCAGCCCGAAAGATGGCGCACGCGAACCGGGCCTGGAAGGACCGTGGCCTGCGCGCCATCGGCAAGGCGCTCGTGGAGCACAAGCACCAGATCCTGGCCGCCAACGCCAAGGACGTCGAAGCCGGCCGGGCCGCCGGAACCAGCGCCGCCCTCCTGGACCGCCTGACGCTGACCGATCCGCGCATCACGGCCCTCGCCGCGGCCCTGGAAAACCTTGCCACCCTGCCGGACCCCGTCGGGAACGTCGTGCGGGGCCAGACCCTGCCCAACGGGCTGCGCCTCCGCCAGATCAACGTGCCCATGGGCGTGGTGGCCGCGATCTACGAGGCACGCCCGAATGTCACGGTCGACATTGCCGGCCTGGCCCTCAAGAGCGGCAACGCCGTCATCCTGCGCGGCGGATCCGCCGCCGCGGCCACCAACGCCGCCCTCATCACCATCCTCCGGGACGCCCTGGAATCGGTGGGCCTGCCCGCCGACGCCGTCCAGACCGTTGACCAGTACGGCCGCGAGGGCGCCAACGCCCTGATGCGGGCGCGCGGCCGGGTGGACGTGCTCATTCCCCGCGGCGGGCGCGACCTGATCCAGACCGTGGTGACGAACTCCTCCGTACCGGTCATCGAAACCGGCGAGGGCAATGTCCACATCTTCGTGGACGCGTCCGCCAGCGAGGACATGGCCGTCGACATCCTCCTCAACGCCAAGACCCAGCGGCCCAGCGTCTGCAACACGGTCGAAACGCTGCTGGTGCACTCCAAGTCCACCGTCCTGCCCGCCATCGCCGCCGCGCTGCGGGCTGCCGGGGTCACCCTGCACGTGGACCAGCGCGTCCGCGCCGCGCTGCCGGCCTCGATCCCCTCGGTGCCGGCCACCGACGAAGACTGGGCCACCGAATACATGAACCTGGACCTGGCCGTGGCCATGGTGGACAGCCTGGACGAGGCCGTCCGGCACATCCGCAAGTGGTCCACGGGCCACACCGAGGCGATCCTGACCAACGACCTCGCCAACGCAGAGCGCTTCATCGCCGAGATCGATTCGGCCGCCGTGATCGTGAACGCCTCCACCCGCTTCACCGACGGCGGCGAGCTCGGACTCGGCGCCGAGGTGGGGATTTCCACCCAAAAACTTCACGCCCGCGGCCCCATGGGGCTGACGGAACTGACCACGACCAAGTGGATCGTGCAGGGCGAGGGCCAGATCCGGGGCTAGCAACGCTGTAACATGGAACGGAAGACCGGAACGGCGGACACCTCCGCCGTCGTCAAATTTTGAACTCATTAGGGGAGAACATGCTGTCGCAGCAGATCGCCACTTTCGTCGCCGCCGCCGGCGAATCGGGCCACGAGGAACTCGCGCCGCTCATTGCACCGCCGTTTGTCATTGGCGGAACCATGTTCGCGATCCTGGTGGTCCTGTTGTTGATCACGCTGTCCTACTCCAACCTGGGCAGGCGCCACGTGGCCGTCGAGGAACACTCGGATCCGCACCGCCAGCACCCGAACAAGCACGATCACAGCCAAGGTCACTAATATTTCCGCCACCATGAGGCAGCGCGGCGCCCAGCGCCGCCTGCGTCTGGGTGTGATGGGCGGCACGTTCGATCCCATCCACCACGGACACCTTGTCGCGGCCAGTGAGGTCGCGGCCAAGTTCGACCTCGACGAAGTCGTGTTTGTGCCCACCGGCCAGCCCTGGCAGAAGTCGGCCAAGAAAGTCAGCGAAGCCGAGCACCGGTATCTGATGACCGTCATTGCCACGGCTTCGAACCCCCGCTTTACCGTCAGCAGGGTGGACGTGGACCGGCCGGGACCGACCTACACGATCGACACGCTGCGCGACCTCCGCACGCTGCGCCCGGACGCCGACCTCTTCTTCATCACCGGCGCGGACGCGCTGGCACAGATTTTGTCCTGGAAAGACATCGACGAACTGTGGTCGCTCGCGCACTTTGTGGGCGTCACCCGGCCAGGCCACGTCCTGGACGGTATGGGCCGCAAGGATGTCAGCCTCCTGGAGGTCCCGGCCATGGCCATTTCCTCCACGGACTGCCGCACCAGGGTGGCCGAAGGCAATCCTGTCTGGTACCTCGTTCCGGACGGAGTGGTCCAGTACATCGCAAAGTACGGCCTGTACCACTCGAGCCCCGACGCGGCAGGATTTGACCCGGCACAGCACGATCCAGCCTTCGAGATTACCCAACCAGCCAGCACTGAATGAGTTTGCCATGAGTCAGGAACAGCCTCCCATCCGCAGCCGCCGCGAATTGCGACAGGCCAGAGATGAACGCCTGGATACTGCGGGACCGGGCGAGCCGACCGAGGCCGAAATCACCGGCCGGAGCCGTCGTGTTGCCGACGCTCCCGTGGATTCTGTGCCTGGCGGTGCCGAGCGGTCCTCCCAGGTCCGCGCGCGGGACCGGGCCACGCTGCGCACCATCAAGGAGCTCGCTGAGAAGGAAGGCCAACTGGCGCAGGGAGGGCCGCCCACCCGTCGCCAGCTGCGGCTTCTGGAGCTGGCGACCGAAACCGCCCCCGCCACCCAGGCCAACACCATTGTCCCGGTGTCCCCGCGGACCAGGGCCAACCCGGTGGTTTCCCCAGCCCAAAATAACCCGGCCCAAAAGGACTCAGCCCCTGCCCCGGCCGTGTCAGGCGCCGCGGCAGCAAAGGCTCCCACGGCGGGTCCCGACGGCGTCGGCCCGGGCGGGAAGACGCCCGAGGGCATGAGCGTGGAGCAGGCACTGGCCGCGCGGGAACTGCTCGCCGAGCAGGCCAAGAACCAAGTGGCCAAGATGGAGCACATCGCGGCGACGGATCCCGACGCCGTCGATCCGGCCGTCCTGGCCGAGCAGATCGCCCTGGCCGAGCGCGCCGCGGTGCTGAACCGCCGCGCGGCCGCCAAGCAGAAGCTCGCCGAGCAAAACAGCCAGCCCGCAGTGCCCCGCAATGATCCCACCACGGCCAATAACCTGGCCATGGTCACACCCCTGGAATTTGAGAAGGTTCCCGGCGTGGAGCGGCCCGTCATGAAGCGCCCTGCCACGTCGTATGTTCCGGTCGTCACCAACCCGGGTCCCCGGGTGGATACGACACGGAAACCCGGCGGACGGC
Source organism: Arthrobacter sp. 05T47 (assembly GCF_056395825.1). Taxonomy (NCBI): domain Bacteria; kingdom Bacillati; phylum Actinomycetota; class Actinomycetes; order Micrococcales; family Micrococcaceae; genus Arthrobacter; species Arthrobacter sp. 05T47. Next base: position 72,677 of record NZ_JBFTKG010000017.1, read on the forward strand.
GCCCCGGCCTGTCCCGCCAGCGGCCCGCAGGTCCTGCTGCGGGTTCAGCCGCCGGTTCTGCAACGGGTTCTGCCTTCGGCAAGAGCGGTGTCCTGGCCCGGGCGGAAGCAGCCGCCAAAGCCGGAAAGGCGCGGCCAACCGGCGTTCCGGCGATTTCCGCGAGCGGGACCGACGAGGCCCTCGTTGGCGGGGAACCCGTTGCAGCGAATTCCGCGTATGGACTGGATCCCCTGGACGCCGCTACCGCCGGACTGGGCCGGGCACGGCGCCTGCGCTTGCTCCAGCTCGGCGTCCTGGCGTTGGGGGTCGTCGCCCTCATCGCCGGCATCACACTGATCGTCACCRKGCTGGCCCGCTAGGCCACCACATGGGCGTCGAATCTTCACCGTCGAATAGCACGGGAAGTGGCACCCCAGCCGTTGGGCCGATACCTGGCGGAGCATTTCACCTACGGCTTSCCAGCCCAGGTTTTAGTTTCATGACCATGAATYTTCATCACTAGRTTTTTCATTACCAGGTTTTCATCACTACAAGGAGTCCCGTGTCTGCAACCGATTCATCCATCATTACCGCCCGCCACGCAGCCCGCGCTGCCTCGGAGAAGCTCGCCGAAGACATCGTGGCCCTGGACGTCAGCGAACGGCTGGCMCTGGCCGACGTCTTCCTGATCGCCTCGGCGCCGAGCGAACGCCAGGTCAACGCGATCGTGGACGGCATCGAGGACGAACTCTCCAAGTTTGACCAGAAGCCCGTCCGCCGCGAGGGCCGTTCCGGCGGCCGCTGGGTGCTGCTGGACTACTCGAACGTGGTCATCCACGTCCAGCACGAGGAAGACCGCGTCTTCTACGCCCTCGAGCGACTCTGGAAGGACTGCCCCGTCGTTGACCTGCAGCTCGGTGACGACGCCTCCGCCAAGGCCACCGCCAGCACCGACACCGAGTAGCAACGCGGCGCACTGGCCAGCCCGATCGGGGCGAATATGCCCGATTTGGAATTTTCGGAATGGCTGGTCTAAGATATTTGAGTTGCTTCGGAGAGATCCGAACGAAAGACCGGAACTTTRCGCGTCAGTAGACGTGCTCGGAGCAGCGAAAATTCGGGGCTGTGGCGCAGCTGGTAGCGCACCTGCATGGCATGCAGGGGGTCAGGGGTTCGAGTCCCCTCAGCTCCACCGGATGATCCGCCGGAATCGAAAGATTCCGGCGGATTTTTTTTGCCCGGAACGGGGGGAGCGGGTGTTCCCCGGTGGGGGTGCGGGCCACAAATTTGACCGGCCGGCGCGCCGATTAGCGCGAACGCGGTTTGTGGTTTAAGCTAGACAGGTTGCTTCAGGGAAGACAAAACTTCCAGGGCAAATGAGGGGCTGTGGCGCAGCTGGTAGCGCACCTGCATGGCATGCAGGGGGTCAGGGGTTCGAGTCCCCTCAGCTCCACCACGAAAGGGAATCACCGCTTGGCGGTGGTTCCCTTTTTCGTACCCTGCGCAGGAGYGCGGGACTGCGKWTGGCGCAGCCGTCAAGACTGTCTCATGACTGGACGTCACAAACTGTCATTTAAGCTCTGCACCCCGGGCGGGACCTTGCTATCGTCGCTAGGAGAGAGCCGCCACGCGGCTTAGCTGGAAGGCCATTTCCGGCTCCACGACTAAGGACCATCATGAAGCGCACTCGACTTTCCGTTATCGGCCTCATTGCGGCAGCAGGACTCGCYCTGGCAGGCTGCGGCTCCGCGTCCACCACACCTGCCAGTTCGGCGCCCGCCGCCGGCGCGGACACGTCCCTCAGCGACGTCAAGAGTGCGGGTGTGCTCAAGGTCGGCACGGAAGGCACSTACCGGCCGTTCACGTTCCACGCCAACGGCAGCGGTGAMCTGACCGGCTACGACGTGGAGATCATCAACGCCGTGGCCGAGAAGCTGGGCGTCAAGCCGTCCTTCCAGGAAACGCAGTTCGACGCCATCTTCGCCGGCCTCGACGCCAAACGCTTCGACGTCGTCGCAAACCAGGTWTCCATYACGGACGAGCGCAAGGCGAAGTACGACTTCTCCACCCCCTACACGGTGAGCACCGGCGTCGTCGTCACCAAGGCTGACAACAACGACATCAGCTCCTTCGACAGCCTGAAGGGCAAGACCACCGCACAGTCMCTGACCAGCAACTGGTACAAACTGGCGCAGCAGAGCGGCGCAAACGTCGAGGCCGTGGAGGGYTGGGCGCAGGCGATCACGCTGCTCAAGCAGGGCCGTGTGGATGCAACCATCAATGACAAGCTGACGTACCTGGACTACCAGAAGACGGACCACGACACCGGCATCAAGATTGCCGCCGAAACCACTGACAAGTCGCTGAGCGCGTTCGCCCTGCGCAAGGGCTCGACSAGCCTCACCGACGCCATCAGCAAGGCCCTCGGCGAGCTGGCRGCCGACGGCACGCTGACGAAGATCTCGCAGAAGTACTTCGACGCCGACGTCTCGAAGTAGCCCTGTGGAAGCCGCCGAGGGACGCAGCGTCCCGGCATGAATATCAACTGGGAACTCGTSTGGTCCTCACTGGGCCCCCTCCTGGCGGGTGCGATCACCGGCACCATCCCKTTGGCGCTGGCATCCTTCGGCCTGGGCCTGCTGCTGGCCCTGGTGGTCGCCCTCATGCGGCTGAGCCGCAACCGCCTGGTCTCCGCGGTGGCGCGGATCTACATCTCCGTCATCCGSGGGACCCCGCTGCTGGTCCAGCTGTTCGTCATCTTCTACGGGCTGCCGTCCATCGGCATCACCATCAGYCCCTGGCCCAGCGCCATCATCGCCTTCTCCCTGAATGTSGGCGGCTATGCCGCWGAGGTCATCCGGGCGGCCATCCTGTCCGTGCCCAAGGGGCAATGGGAGGCCGGSCACACCATCGGGATGTCCCGCCACCAGACCCTGGTGCGGATCATCCTGCCGCAGGCCGCRCGGGTCTCAGTCCCGCCGCTGTCCAACACCTTCATCAGCCTGGTCAAGGACACCTCGTTGGCCTCCCTGATCCTCGTCACGGAACTGTTCCGCGTGGCGCAGCAGGTGGCCGCGTTCAGCCAGGAATTCATGCTGCTGTACCTCGAGGCGGCRGTCATCTACTGGATCATCTGCCTCGTCCTTGCCAGCGGACAGTCCGCCTTGGAGAAGAGATTGGACCGCTATGTCGCCCACTGAGCTCCCTCCCACGCAGCCCCCGCTGCCTGACGCCGCCGTTCCGGAGGCTGCTGTTCCGGCGGACGCACTGCTGACCGTCAGGGGCCTGAAAAAGGCCTTCGGCCAGCATGAAGTGCTGAAATCCATTGACCTCGAGGTCCGYCGCGGCGAGGTGGTCACGCTGATCGGGCCCTCCGGATCAGGCAAGACGACAGTCCTGCGGTGCCTGAACGGGCTCGAAGTGCCCGACGCCGGCGTCGCCGAATTCGCGGGGCAACTGACCGTCGACTTTTCCACGCCGGTGGCGAAGAAGCAGGTGCTCGCCCTGCGGGACCGCAGCGCCATGGTGTTCCAGCACTACAACCTCTTCCCGCACAAAACCGTCCTCGAGAACGTGATCGAAGGCCCGGTCCAGGTGCAGAAGCGGCCCAAGGCGGAGGCTGTCCAGGAGGCCCGGGACCTGCTGGCCCGCGTCGGCCTGGCCGGCAAGGAGAACAGCTATCCCTTCGAGCTCTCCGGCGGCCAGCAGCAGCGTGTGGGGATCGTGCGGGCCCTTGCCCTGCGCCCGCAACTGCTGCTGTTCGACGAGCCMACYTCGGCGCTGGACCCCGAACTGGTGGGAGAGGTCCTGGCCGTCATCAAGGAACTCGCGGACGAAGGCTGGACCATGGTGGTGGTCACCCACGAGCTGGCGTTCGCCCGCCAGGTGGCCGACGAAGTCATCTTCATGGACGGCGGCGTGGTGGTCGAACGCGGCCACCCGGACACCGTGCTGCGTGACCCCCGGGAGGAACGCACCCGGCAGTTCGTGGACCGCCTGCTGAACCCGTTCTAGGKCAACGGCCAGCGCCAAGCGAATAYAGGGAAGCAAACGCGGCGACTAAACTTGGGCGGGTGAACGACACCCTGCCCCCGTGCCCCGAATGYTCCAGCGAATACACSTACGAAATGGGGGCMCTCCTGGTCTGCCCGGAGTGCGCGCACGAATGGTCCGCATCCGCGGAAACTGACAAAGACTCCGWCGSCGACGGCCCGGATGCAGGRGCAGACGCCGACCCCGTTATTAAGGATGCCGTTGGAAACGTCCTCGCCGACGGCGACACCGTCACCGTGGTCAAGGACCTGAAAATCAAGGGCAGCTCCACGGTCATCAAGGTCGGCACCAAGGTCCGCGGCATCCGSCTGGTCAACGGCGTGGGCGACCACGACATCGACTGCAAGGTCGATGGCGTGGGCCCCATGCAGCTCAAGTCCAGCGTCGTCAAAAAGATCTGACCGGGGGCAGGCCGTGACTGCGGAGACGGCGACTGYGGAACCGGTGCGGCTGGCCGACGTCGTGGTGGTYGGCGCCGGCCAGGCAGGACTGTCGGCGGCCTACCACCTGCAGCGCCGCGGCTTCATCGCCGCCGGCGCCGTCGGGGCCGGCACTATGCGGCCGGGCGCAGCAGGSCRGCCGGCMGCGGGGGACCGGCCMGCGGGGACGTACATCGTGCTCGACGCCGAGGACGGCCCCGGCGGGGCCTGGCGCCACCGCTGGAAGAGCCTGCTCATGGCCACGGTGAACGGCATCAGCGACCTCCCGGGAATCCCGCAGCCCGCMGTGGACCCCGCCGAGGCCAGCTCCAGTTTCCTCACCCGCTATTTCGGCGGATATGAACACGATCTTGGCCTCGCGATWCAGCGGCCCGTGAAAGTACGGTCGGTGAGCCGGGARGACGGGAAYCCCGCCGGGCGGCTGAACATCACAACGTCCGACGGCGGCTGGTCGGCCCGCGCCGTGATCAACGCGACCGGCACCTGGACCCGGCCGTTCTGGCCCATCTATCCGGGCCAGGCCAGCTTCCACGGCCGACAGCTGCACGTCGCCGACTACGTCTCCGCCGAGGAATTCCGTGGCCTGCATGTCRTCGTGGTCGGCGGCGGGATCTCGGCCGTCGGGCTGCTYGACGAAATCTCCCAGGTCACCAGCACCTCCTGGTTCACCCGCCGGGAACCGGYCTGGCGCGAGGCTGSCTTCGACCGGCAGGCGGGCCACGACGCCGTCGCCCTTGTCGAGGACCGGGTGCGCCAGGGCCTCCCGCCGCAAAGCGTCGTCTCGGTCACGGGGCTTGTCTGGACCCCGGCCCTGCGCGCCGCCGCGGCGCGCGGCGTCCTGGACCGGCACCCCATGTTCACCGCGATCGAGCCCGRCGGCGTCCGGTTGGCCGACGGCAGCTTCCTTCCAGCCGGGGCAATCCTGTGGGCCACSGGATTCCGGGCCGAACTCGAACACCTCGCCCCGTTGCACCTGCGCGGACCCGGCGGCGGCATCGCGATGRAAGGCACGCAGGTCGCGGCCGAGCCGCGGGTCCACCTGGTCGGCTACGGACCCTCATCCTCCACCATCGGCGCCAACCGTGCCGGCCGGGCCGCCGTCGCGGGGATCGTCGCGCTGCTGGCCGGTCCGGGATAACGTAGGAAAGCGTAAAACGCAGCACTGCAACACCGCTGAGTCCGGCCACCCGGCCTCCTCGGCCCATGAACCAAGCCCGAACAGAACGGCGGCACAACGCGCGTGGCGGACACCAGCTTCGATTCCCTCTTTGCCCGGCTGAGAAGATTCCCGGATGTCGAGGCCGCCAACCTGCAGGCCTGGGACGCCACCGACCGGCTCCTGCTSGAGACCGCCCTTGAGATGCACTCGGCCGGCCTGCTTCAGCCCGGCGGACGGCTCGCAGTGGTGGGGGACCGGTATGGTGCCCTGACGCTCGGAGCACTAACGCTGGGGGACGAGACGCTCGGGGCGCAGCCCGTCCGGGTCCACCAGGACCTCATCACCGGTGAACGGGCGCTGCGGGCCAACGCCGAGGCCCTGGCCATCGACACGGGCTATGAAAACCTCCCGCTGGGCGCCGGCCTGCTGGCGGGGGCCTCCCTGGTACTGCTCCAGTTGCCCCGCTCCCTGGCSGAACTGGAGGAAATCGCCGACGCCGTGGCCCGCYACGCGGCGCCCGACGTCGTCGTGCTGGCGGGCGGACGCGTCAAACACATGAGCCTGGGCATGAACGCCGTGCTGGCGCGCTACTTCGAGGACGTCCAGCCGCAACTGGCCCGGCAGAAATCACGGCTCCTGCTGGCCCGGCGCCCCAAGCAGGTCCCGACCGAACCTCCCTTCCCGGTCACGGAGGTCAATGAGGAACTGGGGCTCGCCGTCTGCGCCCGGGGCGCCGTCTTCGCCGGCACCGGGCTGGACATCGGGACCCGGTTCCTGCTCGACTTCCTGCCCCGGATGCCGCMCGCCACCCATGCCGTGGACCTGGGCTGCGGCACCGGAATCCTCGCCGCGACGTACGCCCGCGCCAACCCCGGCGCCCGCGTCACCGCCACCGACCGGTCYGCGGCCGCCGTCGACTCGGCCCTCGCCACGGCCCGCGCAAACGGCCTGGACAGCCGGATCGAGGTGCTCCAGGACGACGCCATGAGCTCCCTGCCGGACGCCAGCGCGGACCTGATCCTGCTCAACCCGCCCTTCCATCTGGAGGCGGCCGTCCACTCCGGCGCCGGGATCAAGYTGATCGAAGCCGCCGGCAGGGTGCTTGCCCCCGGCGGKGAACTCTGGACCGTGTTCAACAGCCACCTGCACTACCGGCCGGCACTCGAACGCCTGATCGGGCCCACGCGCGAGGCCGGCAGGAATCCGAAATTCACCGTGACAACCAGCACCCGGCGGCCGTAAAAGGTGAAACATAGTGTCTGTAAAGCACAAGTGTGGGCGCACGCCTGCACGTAACGTACGATTCTGACAACTGCTGTGCGTGGCCAAAGACGTTTAGAGGTATCAGTGACCGAGTTCCGGCAACCCTCGCCGAGGCGAGGGACCAACCTACCGAAGATGGGTGATTTCAACCTCACCGTCATCCTGGACGCCATCCGCCGCACCCCGGGCGGCCTGAGCCGCGTGGAGCTCGCCCAGATCGTCGGACTTTCYCCGCAGACCATCTCCAAYATTTCCCGCCGCCTGCTGGACCAGCGCCTGATCGTCGAGGCWGGCAAGGAAGGCACCGGCCCGGGCAAACCAMGGACCATGCTCCGGCTGAACCCGGCSGGGATGTATGCSGTAGGCGTCCACTTGGACCCCGCTGTACTGACGTTTGTCCTGCTGGACCTGCTCGGCGCCGTCGTCAGGCACTCGCGGATCTCCACYCCGCCCGGTACCGACCCSCGCRCGGTCATCGACACCATCGCGGACGAAATCAAGAGGCTCATCACGGACTCCGGGGTGGACCCGGAACGGATCGCCGGGCTGGGGGTGGCGTCGCCGGGCCCCATCGACCTGAACGAGGGCGCCGTCGTGGACCCGCCSCTCCTGCCGGGGTGGGACCATGTGGGGCTGCGGGACGCCCTCGCGGAGGCCACGGGCCTGTCCACCCTGATGGACAAGGACGTGACCAGCGCAGCCGTGGCCGAAACCTGGGCCGGCGGCCCCAGCGGCGAGGGCAGCTTTGTCTTCATGTAYATGGGGACCGGGATCGGCTGCGGGATCGTCCTCAACGACGAGGTGGTCCGCGGRACTTCGGGCAACGCCGGGGAAATCGGGCACATCATCGTGGACCCCGGCGGCGCCCTCTGTGACTGCGGGCAGCACGGCTGCGTGAAGTCCTCCGCCATTCCGCAGGTCCTCGTGGCGCAGGCCGAGGCGGCCGGGGTSCTGGACGGCTCGCTCCAGGACAGGAGCGCACCGGCGGTCCAGGAGCGCTTTGCSGAGCTGTGCCGCATCGCCGATGCSGGCAACGWTGAGGCCAGGGARATCATTCGCCGCTCCGCYGTKCTCGTTGCCCGTGCGGTCTCGGCCGTCACCAATGCCCTGGACGTGGACCGTGTGGTGTTCGGGGGCCCGTTCTGGACGTGCCTGTCAGAGGCCTATCTGGAACTGATCCCTGCCCTGGTGGAAGCGAACAGTGCCACGCGGAAGATCCAYGGGATCGAAGTGGTGGGCACAGGCGTGGGCGAGGACGTGGGCGCCGTTGGTGCGGCCTGCCTGGTGCTCGAACACACGCTGGCGCCGAAGTCGCAGCGGCTGCTCCTGGGGGACTAGGCGGGGGACTAGGCSSGACCGGTAGGACCAGCCGGCGTCAGTCGATGTCCTCAACCACCGTCCCGTACGGGATGGTGTCATCCAGATGCGCCTGGTGGCCATGGGGAAGCACGAGGATCCGGACCCCGTGCAGCTGGTCTGCGGCCGACTGCATGAGGATGGGCCGGACTGTGTTGATGAAACTCTCGCTCTTGCCGGCGAGGTATTCCTGATAGCTGGCTGGAAGCTGGATCATTGCAACAGGATAGCCCTGACCGGGGGCGATGGGGAGAGCAGCCGGCRCCGGCCRAAAAAGGCCCCGCCGGGCGAACATTATTCTGCCGGGSATCRCAAACGGCCGTAAAGGTGCGTCTTAATTCGGGGACRGACTTGAAGGGCGCCGCGGCCGGGCCTTAGAGTTCTAAACAAGTTACCTCAGTAACGTGTCAGCGATCCTCCGCTGAAGGTCGCCCTTGGAAAATTYCACGGGCGGTCCAGGAGGGTGTGGGTGCCCCCATGTGGGCCTGACATTTGCTCACGGACAACTTCGCTTTTCGGGCGTACCAGTCGCGGCTGCGCCCTGTTGAAGTTCCCTCCGTGTTCCCCAACTCAATTCACTGACGGCAGTGTTTCCGTTTCTGTTCCCGGTCATCCGGGTCCCGGTCACCTGAGATCAGTGTTCACAGCCAAGGACGCAAATGTCACCACCAAGTCTTATCGATACCCATCCCAATCTTGCCGGCGCGGCCCCTGTTGCGCTGTCCTATGAGCTGTTCCCGCCGCGGTCGCCCGCRGCYGCGGAATCCCTCTGGACCACCATYGGCGAACTSGAAGCCACCGACCCGGACTATGTGTCCGTGACCTACGGGTCCAACGGTTCCAACCGCAGCACCGCCGTCGACCTCATCAACAGGCTCGTGCAGGAAACGACGCTGCGGCCCCTGGCCCACCTGACCTGCGTCGGGAACTCCCCGGAGGAACTGGCGGAGATCATCGGTGAACTGCTCGACGTCGGCGTCCGCGGCATCCTCGCCCTGCGCGGCGACCTGCCCAAGGACGGCGCRACCCCGCCGCCGGGATCGCTCCGGTACGCCCAGGACCTGATCGAACTTATCCGCCGCGTGGAACAGCGCCGCTCGGCACTGCTGTGCGCCGGCCGGGTCGCGGTCGGCGTCGCCGCCTACCCSACCCGGCACCCGGAATCCCCGAGTGAGGCGCACGACGTCGAGGTCCTGCTGGCCAAACAGCGCTCCGGTGCCGACTTCGCCATCACYCAGGTCTTCTTCCACACCGAGCAGTACGCGGACCTCCTGACCCGGGCACGCCGGGCCGGGGTGACCATCCCGATCATTCCCGGRGTCATGCCGCTGACCAGCCTCCGGCGGCTCGCGCGGCTCGGCSAATTGACCGGYGTGGAACCGGCACCGGAACTCATCGAACGCCTCGCGGCCGCCGATACCGACGCCGAGCGGACCCGGATCGGCGTGAGCGCCACGGTTGACCTCGCCAACGCCGCACTGGCMGCCGGCGCCCCCGGCATCCACCTGTACACGTTCAACGAGCACGCCGCCGCCCTGGACGTGCTGGACAAACTTGCTTTGCCCCGGCCGCGCAGCGGCAACAAGAACAGCGGCAACCGGCACAGCGGCAACCGGCAGGGCGCCGGCCGCATCAACGCCTCCCGTCCTGCCGCCGGCGCCCAGCTCGCCAGCTGAGCACCCCCACCTTCGTCATCTGTCAACGACAACTCAAGGACTCCCCATGACTGAACAGCTCACCACCCCCTTCCCGTCCGCCTCGATCCTGGGCTACCCSCGCATCGGCCGCCGCCGCGAACTCAAGAAGGCCGTCGARGCCTACTGGGCCGGCAAGATCGACGCCGCAGCCCTGGACGCYGCCGCCAAGGAAATCCAGCTCGGCACCGCCAAGCGCCTGCAGGGCCTGGGCCTGAGCGAGGCCGCCGCMGTTCCCGGCACCTTCTCCTACTAYGACCAGGTCCTGGACGCCGCCGCCCACCTCGGCGCCGTGCCGGCCCGCTTCGGGAACCTCCTCAACGCTGAGGGGCAGCTCGACATCGACGGCTACTTCACCCTGGCCCGCGGCAACAAGGACCAGCAGCCGCTGGAAATGACCAAGTGGTTCGACACCAACTACCACTACCTCGTGCCGGAAATCGGCCCGGAGACCAACTTCGCGCTGACCTCCAACCGGATCGTCGAGGAATTCGCGTACGCCCTCGCCAACGGTGTGGAGACCCGCCCCTACATCGTCGGTCCGGTCACCTTCCTGCTGCTGAGCAAGGCCTCCGACGACGCCCCGGCCGGCTTCAGCCCGCTGTCCCGCCTCGAGGACATCCTCCCGGTCTATACCGCACTGCTTCAGAAGCTCGCCGCCGCCGGCGCCAGCTGGGTCCAGCTCGACGAGCCCGCCCTCGTGGTGGACCAGGACACCCCGGCCGTGGAAATCCAGGCCGCCGTCGCCCGYTCCTACGAGGCCCTCGCCGCCGCGGCCCAGCGCCCGCAGCTGTTCGTCTCCACCCCGTACGGCGCGCTCAACGGCCAGCTCGGCACCCTCGCCGCCACCGGCATCGACGCCCTGCACCTGGACGTCTTCAAGGGCGRKGTCCCCTCCGCCGCCGCCCTGGCCGCGCTGGGCAACAAGACCCTCGTCGCCGGCGTCGTGGACGGCCACAACATCTGGCGCAACGACCTCGCCGCCTCCGCSGMSAAGATCGCCGAACTGAAGAAGTCGGTGGCCAMGCTGGCCATCAGCACCTCGACCTCYACCCAGCACGTCCCGCACGACGTCGACGAGGAAGTCCAGCTCTCCGAGCAGCTGCGCAGCTGGCTCGCSTTCGCCGACCAGAAGGCCGTTGARGTTGTCACCCTCGCCGGCCTGCTGACCGATCCGGCGGCCGTCCAGCCSGCCATCGACGAGGCCRCCCGCGTCATCGCCTCCCGCGCCGAGGCCGAGGGCGTCCGCCGCGGCGACGTCCGGGCCCGCACYGCCGCCCTGACCGACGCCGACTTCAACCGCTCSGCCTACGCSGTSCGCGAGGCAGCCCAGGAGAAGGCSCTGCACCTGCCGCCGCTGCCCACCACCACCATCGGRTCCTTCCCGCAGACCTCGGAAATCCGCACCGCCCGGGCCCGCGCCAACCGCGGCGACCTCACCACGGAGCAGTACGAACAGCTCATGAAGGAAGAGATCAAGCGCGTTGTGGAGCTGCAGGAAGAGCTCGGCTTCGACGTCCTGGTCCACGGCGAGCCYGAGCGCAACGACATGGTCCAGTACTTCGCCGAGAACCTCGAAGGCTTCGACGTCACSGTGCACGGCTGGGTCCAGTCCTACGGCTCGCGCTGCACMCGCCCGTCCATCCTGTGGGGCGATGTCACCCGCAGCGCCCCGATCACGGTGGAATGGGCCAAGTACGCGCAGTCCCTGACCAACAAGCCGATGAAGGGCATGCTCACCGGMCCGGTCACCATCCTCGCCTGGTCCTTCGTCCGCGATGACCAGCCGCTCGGCGAGACCGCCAACCAGGTGGCCCTGGCYCTCCGCGACGAGATCGCCGACCTCGAAGCCGCCGGCATCAAGGTCATCCAGGTSGACGAGCCCGCCCTGCGCGAGCTCCTGCCGCTGCGCAAGGCAGACCAGGCCGCYTACCTGGACTGGTCCGTGAAGTCCTTCCGCCTCTCCACCGCCGGCGCCGCGGACGCCACCCAGGTCCACACGCACCTGTGCTACTCCGAGTTCGGCGCCATCATCGACGCGATCGACGGCCTCGACGCCGACGTCACCTCGATCGAGGCGGCACGCTCCCGCATGGAGGTTGTCCACGACCTCGAGTCCCACGGCTTCGGCCGCGGCGTGGGCCCGGGCGTCTACGACATCCACTCGCCCCGCGTCCCGGGCGAGCAGGAAGTCACCGAGCTGCTCAGCACCGCCGTCAAGCACGTCCCGTCCCGCCAGCTCTGGGTCAACCCGGACTGCGGCCTGAAGACCCGCGGCTACGCCGAGACCGAGGAGTCCCTGCGCAACCTGGTCACGGCCACCAGGACGGTCCGCGCCGAACTGCTCGAAGCCGCCAAGTAGCACGCAGCTGAACTAATCCGCTTCACCACATACGACGCCGGCCGGTCACCTCGCAAGGTGGCCGGCCGGCGTCGTACGTTCTTAGTCATCGATTGCTGAGCAGGTGCCGTTTTGAGCTCTCAAAAGGGCACCTGTGGAGCAATCGATGGATTCCGAGTCAGGACTCCCAGAGGATTTCGTCGTCCACGACGCCGTCCTCATCTGCCGAAGCGACGAGCACCTCGTCGGTGAAGTGCTGGCCCAGCGTGAAGTCGAGGACGAAATAGCGTTCCGGCTGGCCGGGGTAGATGCCCACATGGCCCAGCTTGAGCGCCTTGAGGAAGACCTCGTCGGTCAGCTGGCTCTTGTTCTCAACGCCGAAGACCTTCTTGAGGTGTTCTTCCTTGATCGCGTTGCAATGGAAGTGGCGGTACTCCTGCGGGCTGGTGCCTTCCTGGTCCAGTTCCTCGGCGATCATTTCGCGGACCTGGTCCACGAGTTCGGGCAGGAAGCGCAAGCGGTAGTCAACTTTATGCATGGCGGCTTCGTCGAAGTGGTCATGCGCGTTGACGTTCAGGTCAAGCTCCACGGTCTGGCCCGCCAGCTCATGCGTGGCGGTCAGATTATGGTCCCTTCCGTGGTTGAGCTCGACCTCGCCGAAGTGCTTGCTCGCTACCTTGTTCATACCTTCAACATAGTCCTGAAAACCGGACCATTCCAGCGTTGGAAAGGTTTTATCCGCTTCCRGACCGGCCRGGTGCGGTGTGACTGTACATTGATCGGATGCAGCATGTAACCTCACCCGTTCTCCGTGCCCGGGYCGTGTTCGACGCCGGGTCCACMCGTCCGCTGACCTGGCGGCTGGATCGATTGCGCGGCCTGCGGCGCATGCTTGCGGAACAGCAGGCGGCCCTCGCCGAGGCCCTGGCGCTCGACCTCGGCAAGCACCACACCGAGGCGCAACTGTCTGAGATCGGGTTTGTCGACGCCGAGGCGGCCCACATGGAGCGGCACCTGGAAGAGTGGCTGCGGCCCCGCCGCGTGCCGGTGCCGCTCACGGTGCAGCCGGCCCGGGCCTGGACAGAGCTCACCCCGCTGGGCGTGGTGCTGGTGATCGGGCCGTGGAATTACCCGGTGCAGCTGCTGCTCGCCCCGCTGGCCGGCGCCCTGGCCGCCGGGAACACCGTGGTGCTCAAGCCAAGTGAACACGCCCCGGCCACCTCGGCCGCGCTTGCCCGGTGGATTCCCGAATACCTCCCCGGCGCCGCCGAGGTGGTTGAGGGCGGCATCCCGGAGACTTCGGCGCTGCTGGCCGAACGCTTCGACCACATCTTCTTCACCGGGGGAGAGGCCGCGGCCAAGGTGGTGATGCGCGCCGCGGCCGAGCACCTGACCCCCGTGACGCTGGAGCTCGGCGGCAAGTCCCCGGCCTACGTCGATGTGTCCGCGGACCTGGCCGCGGCGGCCAAGCGGATCGCCTGGGGCCGGTTCATGAACGCCGGGCAAACC
>NZ_JBFTKG010000018.1:0-85097 GCF_056395825.1 Arthrobacter sp. 05T47
GTGGTCCCGTACCACGTGAGCGAACACAACCACCTGGTGGTGGTCCCGTACCACGTGAGCGAACACAACCACCTGGTGGACATGGCCGAGGTGGAGGCCCTGGCCCTCGAACACCGGCCCAAGATGATCGTGGCCGGCTGGTCCGCCTACTCCCGGCAGCTGGACTTCGCGGAGTTCCGGCGCATCGCCGACCTCGTGGGCGCCTACCTGATGGTGGACATGGCCCACTTCGCCGGTCTCGTGGCCGCCGGGCTGCACCCGAACCCCGTCCCCTACGCCGACGTCGTCACCACCACCACGCACAAGACCCTCGGCGGCCCGCGCGGCGGCGTGATCCTGGCCAGGGAGGAATACGCGCGCAAGATCAACAGCGCCGTATTCCCCGGCCAGCAGGGCGGCCCGCTGGAACACGTGGTCGCGGCCAAGGCCGTGGCGTTCAAGATCGCTGCCTCCCCCGAATTCAAGGCACGCCAGGAACGCACCCTCGAAGGCGCAAAGATCCTCGCGTCCCGGCTCCTGAAGGACGACGTGGCGGCGGCAGGGATCTCCGTGGTCAACGGCGGCACCGACGTGCACCTGGTCCTGGTGGACCTGCGGAACTCGGAACTGGACGGCCAGCAGGCCGAAGACCGGCTCCACCGGATCGGCATCACCGTCAACCGCAACGCCGTACCGTTCGATCCGCGCCCGCCCATGGTCTCCTCCGGCCTGCGGATCGGCACCCCGGCCCTGGCCACGCGCGGCTTCGGTGCCGCGGAGTTCACGGAGGTGGCAGACATCATCGCCTCCGCCCTCACCGCACAGGCGCCCGGGAACGAACTCAGCAGCGAAACGGCCGCCGAACTGCGCGGCCGGGTCAGCGCCCTGGCGGCACAATTCCCCCTTTACCCGCACCTTGGCGCCAGCACAGCGGCAACCGGGCTTGAGGCAGAACTGATTGGAGCAGCACAATGACCACCGAACACCTGCCGGAACACCCGGACTTCCTCTGGCGCAATCCCGAGCCCAAGTCCTCCTACGACGCCGTGATYGTCGGCGGCGGCGGACACGGACTCGCGACGGCGTATTACCTGGCCAAGAAYCACGGAATGACCAACATCGCCATCCTGGAAAAGGGCTGGCTMGCCGGCGGCAACATGGCCCGGAACACCACCATCATCCGCTCCAACTACCTCTGGGACGAGAGCGCGGCGATCTACGAGCACGCCCTGAAGCTGTGGGAGATCCTGCCGGAAGAACTCGAATACGACTTCCTGTTCAGCCAGCGCGGGGTCATGAACCTGGCCCACACCCTGGGCGACGTGCGCGAAAGCGTCCGCCGCGTCGGSGCCAACAARCTCAACGGCGTCGACGCCGAATGGCTGGACCCGCAGCAGGTCAAGGAACTCTGCCCCATCCTGAACATCAACGACAACATCCGCTACCCGGTCATGGGTGCCACCTACCAGCCGCGCGCCGGCATCGCCAAGCACGACCACGTCGCCTGGGCATTCGCCCGCAAGTGCGATGAGCTCGGCGTGGACATCATCCAGAACTGCGAAGTCACCGGCTTCCTYAAGGACGGCAACAAGGTGGTGGGCGTCAAGACCAGCCGCGGCACCATCCACACCGAAAAGGTCGGSCTCTGCGCCGCCGGACACAGCTCGGTGCTGGCGGAAATGGCCGGCTTCCGGCTCCCCATCCAGTCCCACCCGCTCCAGGCGCTGGTGTCCGAGCTCCACGAGCCCGTCCACCCCACCGTGGTCATGTCCAACCACGTCCACGTCTATGTCTCCCAGGCGCACAAGGGCGAACTGGTCATGGGCGCCGGCGTGGACTCCTACAACGGCTACGGCCAGCGTGGATCCTTCCACGTGATCGAGCAGCAGATGGCCGCCGCCGTCGAACTCTTCCCAATCTTCGCCAGGGCACACGTGCTCCGGACCTGGGGCGGGATCGTGGACACCACMCTGGATGCCTCCCCGATCGTGGGCACCACCCCGGTGGAGAACATGTTCGTCAACTGCGGCTGGGGAACCGGCGGATTCAAGGGCACACCGGCGGCCGGGCTGACGTTCGCGCACACCATCGCCACCGGAACACCGCACAAACTCAACCAGCCCTTCGCCCTCGAGCGCTTCGAAACCGGCGCCCTGATCGATGAACACGGCGCCGCTGCCGTTGCCCACTAGACAACCTGCCCACTAGAAAGAGGTGCGGACATGCTCCTGATTCCCTGCCCCAACTGCGGTCCCCGCGACGAGACCGAATTCCACTACGGCGGCCAGGCCCACGTGGCCTACCCCGAAAATCCGGCAGAGCTCACGGACCGCGAATGGGCCGARTACCTGTTCTACCGCGACAACACCAAGGGCGCCTTCGCYGAGCGCTGGCTGCACAGCACGGGCTGCCGGCAATGGTTCAACATGCTCCGCGACACGAACACCTACGACATCCACGCGGTCTACCCGATGGGCCAAATGCGCCCAGCCACGGGGACSACAGCCCCCACCGTCACCAGCCCCGTCTCCCCGGAAGGAGCAATCAAATGAGCGCTCAGCCGCAGTCCGCGCGCCTTAGCACCGGCGGACGCATCGACCGCAGCGTCACCTGGCGCTTCACCCTGGATGGCCGGGAGTACACGGGCCACCCCGGCGACACCCTCGCCTCSGCGCTGCTSGCSAACGGCCGGCTRRCGGCGGGCAACTCCCTCTACGAGGACCGGGCCCGCGGCATCATGTCCGCCGGCGTCGAGGAATCCAACGCCCTGGTCAAGGTCGCCGCCCGGTTCCCGGGCCACGTGGCCGAATCCATGCTCCCCGCCACCACCGTGTCCCTCGTGGACGGCCTCAGCGCCGAATACCTCAACGGGCTCGGAAAGCTGGACCCGGCCGAGGACCACGCCGAGTACGACAAGAAGTACGTCCACACCGATGTCCTCGTGGTCGGCGGCGGSCCCGCCGGCCTGGCCGCCGCACGSCAGGCYGTCCGYGCCGGCGCCCGGGTCATCCTCATTGACGACCAGCCTGAGCTCGGCGGCTCGCTGCTGTCCGGCTCCACCCATGCAGCCCTTGCCGAGAGCATCGAAGGRCAGCCCGCCCTGGACTGGGTGGCCAACGTTGAAGCCGAACTGATCTCCGCGGCCGAGTGCACGGTGCTKAACCGCACCACCGCCTTCGGCTCCTACGACTCCAACTACGTCATCGCGGCCCAGAACCGGACGGACCACCTCCTCACCCCGGCCGCGCCCGGGGTGTCCCGCCAGCGGATCTGGCACATCCGCGCCGCCCAGGTCATCCTGGCCCCCGGCGCTCACGAACGCCCGCTGGTCTTCGAAAACAACGACCGGCCCGGCATCATGCTCGCCTCCGCGGTCCGCACCTTCCTGAACCGCTACGCCGTCGCCGCCGGATCCCGGGTGGTCATCAGCACCACGAACGACAGCGCCTACGCCCTGGCCGCGGACCTCCGCGCCGCCGGCATCAAGGTCGAAGCCGTCGTCGACGCCCGCGCCCAGCTGAGCGAAACGGCCTCCGCCGCGGCCGAGGCCGGAACCCGTGTCCTGATCGGCAGCGCCGTTGCCGATACCGCCGCCGAGTCCGGCGACGGCCGGCTCCTTGGCGTCACCGTCCGGAGCATCAACGACGMCGGCGAACTCACCTCCGGCGTCGAAGAGATCGCCTGCGACCTGCTTGCCGTCTCCGGCGGCTGGTCACCGGTGATGCACCTGCACTCCCAGCGGCAGGGCAAGCTGCGCTGGGACGAGGACCTCGCCGCCTTCGTCCCTAACAGCGTGGTTCCAAACCAGCAGGTGGCCGGATCCGGGCGCGGCAGTTTCGACCTGGACGACTGCGTGGCCGAAGGCATCTCCGCCGGGGCCGCGGCGGTCCTCGCCGCCGGCTTCGAGCCCGCCGTCGCACCTTCAGTCATCGGCGAACCGGTGGCGGCCGCCCCTACCCGCCAGCTCTGGCTGGTACCCGGACAGCAGGGCAGCCCGGAGGAGTGGCACCACCACTTCGTSGACTTCCAGCGCGACCAGWCCGTGGCCGAYGTCCTGCGCTCCACGGGCGCCGGCATGCGCTCGGTGGAACACGTCAAGCGSTACACCTCGATCAGCACCGCGAACGACCAGGGCAAGACCTCCGGRGTGAACGCGATCGGCGTCATCGCCGCCGCACTCCGCACGGCCGGCGAGGCGTCCCGCGGCATCGGCGAGATCGGGACCACCACCTACCGCGCGCCCTTCACCCCCGTGGCGTTCGCGGCACTGGCCGGGCGCCAGCGCGGCGAGCTGTTCGACCCCGCCCGCCTGACCTCGATCCACTCGTGGCATGTMGCCMAGGGTGCACTGTTCGAGGATGTCGGCCAGTGGAAGCGGCCCTGGTACTACCCGCAGSMCGGCGAGGACATGGATACCGCGGTCCTGCGCGAATGYGCCGCCGTCCGCGAGTCCGTGGGCTTCATGGACGCCACYACCCTGGGCAAGATCGAGATCCGGGGCAAGGACGCKGGCGAGTTCCTGAACCGGATCTACACCAACGCGTTCAAGAARCTGGCMCCSGGCTCGGCMCGCTACGGCGTCATGTGCACCCCKGACGGGATGATCTTCGACGACGGCGTCACGTTGCGCCTGGACGAGGACCGGTTCTTCATGACCACCACCACCGGCGGYGCGGCCAAGGTCCTGGACTGGCTGGAGGAATGGCTGCAGACCGAATGGCCGGARCTGGACGTGCACTGCACCTCCGTCACGGAGCAGTGGTCCACGATCGCCGTCGTCGGRCCCAAATCCCGSGCCGTGMTCGCCAAAGTGGCTCCGGAACTGGCAGCGGACGGCGGYCTCGACGCCGAGGCCTTCCCGTTCATGACGTTCCGCGAGACCACCCTGGCCTCCGGCGTGCAGGCCCGGRTCTGCCGGATCTCGTTCTCCGGTGAACTGGCCTACGAAATCAATGTCCCGTCCTGGTACGGGCTGGCAACCTGGGAAGCCGTGGCAGCGGCCGGCGCGGAGTTCAACATCACCCCGTACGGCACCGARACCATGCACGTRCTGCGKGCGGARAAGGGSTACCCGATCGTCGGCCAGGACACCGACGGGACCGTCACCCCGCAGGATGCCGGGATGGAATGGGTGGTGTCCAAGGYCAAGGACTTCATCGGCAAACGCTCCTACGCCCGCAAGGACGCCGSCCGCGCTGACCGCAAGCAYCTGRTCAGCGTCCTCCCCGTGGACGGCAGCATCCGGCTCCCGGAAGGCACCCAGCTGGTGGAGCAGGGCATCACCGTCAACCCCGCCTACGGCCCCGTGCCCATGCAGGGGTTCGTGACCTCGAGCTACCACAGCGCCGCGCTGGGCAGGTCGTTTGCGCTGGCCCTGATCAAGAACGGGCGCAACCGCATCGGCGAAACCCTGGTGGCCGCCGCCGGWGACCAGCTGGTGGACGTGGTCGTCGCAGAAACCGTACTTTTTGACTCCGAAGGGGCCCGTAAAGATGGCTGACACAGCAGCACTCGAAAATTCCAAGAAGATCCAGAGCCTCCGGAAAAGCCCGGCCGCGCTCCTGCGGACCGCTTTTGAAGCCGGCTCCGTTGCGGGCACGGTGGAACTGCGCGAGGTGCCGTTCCTGACCATGGCCGGGATYCGGGTCGACCCTGCCGGCGCTGCCGGGGAGCGGCTGGGCACCCGCACGGGCGGCCTTCCCGCCGCTTCCGGGCAGGTCCGCAGCAGCGGCGGCACCGCGGTGCTGTGGCTGGGCCCGGAAGAATTCCTGCTGGTGGCAMCGGCGGAATCCCATGAAAGCCTTGGCGGCGAGCTCCCCGGGGCGCTCACCGACGCACTCGGWGACGCCGAGGGCCAGGTGGTGGACCTCTCCGCCAACCGCACCACGCTCGAACTCTCCGGCCCCCGGGCCCGGGCAGTGCTGGAAAAGGGCTGCGCCCTGGACCTGCACCCCCGCGTCTTCCAGACCGGAACGGCCCTGTCCACGGAAATCGGCGGCATCCCGGCGATCCTGTGGAAGACCGCAGAGGAGACCTACCGGATCTTCCCCCGGGCATCCTTCGCGGAGTTCCTCGGCCGCTGGCTCCTGGACGCCATGCGCGAATTTGCGACTCCCGAGGTCCCCTGATGGCGCTCAGCGTCCTGGATCTGTTTTCTGTTGGCATCGGGCCGTCCTCCTCCCACACGGTCGGCCCGATGCGGGCAGCAAAACGCTTCGCCGACRGGCTGAAAAGTGACGGGCAGCTGAGCTCAACGGCGCGGATCCAGGCCGAACTGTTCGGCTCGCTCGGGGCGACCGGGCGGGGGCATGGTTCGGACAAGGCCGTGGTCCTGGGCCTGCAGGGCCAGGACCCCGAGACCGTGGACACCGGCACCGCCGATGACCAGGTGGCGGCAGCGGCCCTGGAYGCCGAACTGCGGCTTGCCGGCCACCACCGGGTGGACTTCAACTGGGACGAGGACGTGGTCCTGCACCGCCGCAAGTCSCTGCCGGCCCACCCCAACGGCATGACGTTCMGGGCGCTGGACCACACCGGGGCGGTGCTRAAGGAACGCAGCTACTACTCGRTCGGCGGCGGCTTCGTCGTCGACGGCAAYGCCCAGGGCGCTGACCAGGTGGTGGCAGACGACACCGTGCTCCCCTACCCCTTCACCACAGCCGACGAGCTCYTGAATATATGCGCCCGCGAGAATATGTCCATCTCCGACGTCATGCTCGCCAACGAACTCGTCTGGCGCAGCGAGACCGAACTCCGGGAAAAACTCCTGGACCTGTGGGCGGTCATGCGCCAGTGCGTGGAGAACGGCTGCGCCGCCGASGGCATCCTTCCCGGCGGGCTGAACGTCAAACGCCGCGCCCCTTCCCTGTTCCGGACGCTKACGGCCACGGCCGCCGGAGGCGGTGGCGGCGGAGCGGGAAGCGGTGGCGGGRCCTCCACCCTGGTCCAGGCGCCCGCGGACCCGCTGCTGGCCATGGAATGGGTSAACCTGTTCGCCCTGGCCGTCAACGAGGAGAATGCCGCCGGCGGACGGATCGTCACGGCCCCCACCAACGGCGCCGCCGGAATCGTCCCGGCCGTGCTGCACTATTACGTCAAGTTCGTCCCGGGAGCCGACGACGACGGCGTGGTGCGCTTCCTGCTGGCCGCRGCCGCCGTCGGGATCCTGTTCAAGATCAATGCCTCCATCTCCGGAGCAGAGGTCGGCTGCCAGGGTGAAGTCGGRTCGGCGTGCTCCATGGCTGCGGCGGGGCTCTGCGAAGTGCTGGGCGGCACCCCGGAACAGGTGGAAAACGCCGCCGAAGTCGGGATCGAACACAACCTTGGCCTGACCTGCGACCCCGTCGGCGGACTGGTGCAGATCCCCTGCATCGAACGCAACGCCATTGCCAGCGTCAAAGCCATCAACKCCGCCCGCCTGTGCCTGCACGGGGACGGCAGCCACAAAGTCTCGCTGGACAAGGCCATCAAGACCATGCGTGAAACAGGAGCAGACATGAARACCAAGTACAAGGAAACCTCCCGCGGAGGCCTCGCCGTGAATGTCGTGGAGTGCTGACCATGGCCGAGAACCAGAGCACCGAAACCGTGGAGCACATCCTGACCCTGGACTGCCCGGAAACGCGCGGGATCGTCCACGCCGTGTCCGGATTCCTGCTGGACCAGGGCTGCGACATCCTGGAAAGCAAACAGTTCGACTCGCAGCTGGACGGCCACTTCTTCATGCGGCTCCACTTCGCCTCGGYCGGGGACCAAACAACCCTSGACACGCTCCGGGARGCCTTCGTTCCGGTCGCCGATAAATTCGGCATGCGCTGGGACCTGCGACGGCACRGCAGCAAACGGCGGGTCCTGATCATGGTCTCGAARTTCGAGCACTGCCTSAACGAYCTGCTGTACCGGGCCCGCACCGGTGAACTGCCCATCGAGATCGTCGGSGTCGTCTCGAACCATCCCGAYCACCGSCGGACCGTCGAATGGCACGGAATTCCCTTCTTCCATGTGCCCATCACCCCGGACACCAAGCCMGCGGCCGAGCAGCGRCTCCTGGAACTGATCGACCGGATGGACGTTGAACTGGTGGTCCTGGCCCGCTACATGCAGGTCCTCAGCGACAACCTCACCCGCCAGCTGGATGGCCGCGCCATCAACATCCATCACTCCTTCCTGCCCAGCTTCAAGGGCGCGAAGCCCTACCACCAGGCGCATGCCCGGGGCGTGAAGACGGTCGGCGCCACCGCCCACTACGTCAACGCCGARCTGGAYGAGGGGCCGATCATCGCCCAGCAGGTGGTGGAAGTAGACCACACCTTCGGGCCCGAGGACCTCGTGGCCGCCGGACGCGACACCGAATGCAAGGCGCTCTCCAACGCCGTCCGCTGGCACTGCGAGGGACGCGTCATCCTCCAGGGCAACAGGACAGTCGTCCTGCGCTAGCCGGAACCCCTTGGTGGGGCCGAGGCGAGGATCTCCCGTGCCGATGTGGGCCGTTAAGCCCAGCCGATCAGCCGGGAGGTCCTCGCCTCGCCGTCTTAATGACCGGCTTAGTGGCTGCGCGGAGTTTCCCCACCTTTGCCGCCACTTCGCCGGGACTCGCCGTCGTTCTGGGCGGACACGCCGCCGTGGCCCGGCAAAGGTGGGGGAMTCCGGCGGCSGCCTCCCCCGTTCGCCGAGGRACGCCGCCCGGACCCGGCTCCRATRCCGCCCGGACCCGGCCCCCGGGCGGCTGCCGGACTCGCCTCCCGGGSTGCCSTRACGCGGCTCCKCCGCCCCGCTTGACGGGCCSGTGTGATGGCCCTTACAGTTCTTCTAAGCATCGGACGTCCTACATCCGATAAATAGACTCGAATGGTGAGGCAAATAATGAGCAAGACACTAAAGAACTTGCCGCTGGTGAACGACGCCAGCCGCCGGAGCTTCCTCAAGCTGTCAGGCGCGCTGGGCGTTGCCGCGGCTTTCACCACGTCCCTTGCCGCGTGCGGCGGGCCCGCCAGCACCACCGCGGGAGCGGCCGCCAACACCGCRCCGATCAACAAGGACCTCATCATCGAAGCGGGCATCTCCTACGCCCTGTCCACAGGCTTCGAYCCGCTTTCCAGCTCCGGGGCGACCCCGCTGGCCGCCAACCTGCACGTCTACGAGGGCCTCGTGGAGCTGCACCCCGCCACCCGCGAACCGTACAACGCCCTCGCCGCGGCCGACCCCAAGATGGTCAACGCCACCACCTACCGGGTGACGCTGCGGGACGCCGCCAAGTTCCACAACGGCTCCCCGGTCACCGCCGAGGACGTCGTCTTCTCCTTCACCCGCGTCCTGGACCCGGCCAACAAGTCGCTGTTCTCGCAGTTCATCCCGTTCATCAAGGACGTCAAGGCCGTCGACGCCAAGACCGTCGAGTTCTCGCTGAAGTACGCCTTCCCCGCCTTCCCCTCGCGCATCTCCGTGGTCAAGATCGTGCCCAAGGCCCTCGCCAACTTCCCGCTCGGCTCGGACCAGCTGAAGGCCTTCGACGCCAAGCCCGTCGGCACCGGCCCGTACAAGCTGATCTCCGCCGTCAAGGACGACAAGATCGTGTTCGAGGCSAACGCCGACTACAACGGACCGATGCCCGCCCTGGCCAAGGGCATGACCTGGCTGCTGCTCTCCGACGCCGCCGCCCGCGTCACKGCGATGCAGTCCGGCCGCGTGCAGGCCATCGAGGACGTCCCCTACCTGGACATCGAGGGGCTGAAGTCCAAGGCCRCCGTGGAATCCGTCCAGTCCTTCGGCATGCTGTTCCTGATGTTCAACTGCGCCAAGGCCCCGTTCGACAACAAGCTGGTCCGCCAGGCCCTGCACTACGGCCTGGACAAGGACTCCATCATCAAGAAGGCGCTGTTCGGCAACGCCAAGGCCTCCAGCTCCTACTTCCAGGAGGGRCAYCCGGACTACGTCAAGGCCAAGAACGTYTACGGCTACGACCCCACCAAGGCCCAGGAMCTGCTGAAGCAGGCCGGCGTCACGAACCTGGAATTCGAACTCCTGACCACAGACACCGCCTGGGTCAAGGATGTGGCCCCGYTGATGCTGGAATCCTGGAACAAGATCCCCGGCGTCAAGGTCACCCTGAAGAACCTGCAGTCCGGCGCGCTGTACACSGACCGCGTSGGCAAGGCCGACTTCTCCGTGGTCGCCGCCCCGGGMGACCCGTCCGTCTTCGGCAACGACGCCGACCTGCTGCTGAGCTGGTTCTACGCCGGCGACACGTGGATGAAGGGCCGCGCCTACTGGGCCGCCACACCGGAACGSGCCACACTGGTGGACCTCATGGCCAAGGCCGGCCAGTCCGCCCCGGCAGAGGCCRAGAAACTGACCGGCGAMATTGTGGATCTGGTATCCGAGGAGCTCCCGCTGTACCCGATCTTCCACCGSCAGCTGCCCAGCGCGTGGGATGCCAAGAAGCTCAGCGGCTTCAAGCCGCTGCCCACCACCGGCATCGGCCTCGTGGGCGTCGGCCGCACYGCCTGAGGCATGCCAATCTAAGTGTTGCCAACCGCTGGTCCGGGCGGGTCCCCCTCCCGCCCGGACCAGCCTGCACTGCCACCCGTGCCGGCTGAGGCCGGGACAACCTTCCACGAATTCCGGAGACAACATTGGTYACAATATTGCGCCTGCTSGGCCGCAGGCTGGCGGCGCTGCCCCTGATGATCCTGGGCATTACCCTGCTGGTGTTCCTCGTCCTGCAGGCCGCCCCCGGTGACCAGGCGAGCAGCGCCCTCGGCGACGGAGCCAGCGAGGAAGCCAAGGAACAGTACCGCCAGAGCAACGGGCTCAACGATCCGGTGGTCCTGCAGTATTTCCGGTTCCTGGGCAAGCTGCTCCAGTTTGACCTCGGAGTCACCACCCCGCCGGCGAAGTCCGTRGCCGACATGATCGCCGCGGCCTTCCCGCTGACCCTCCAGCTCACGTTSCTGGGCGTGCTGATCGCCGTCGCGGTCTCGCTCCCGTTCGGCATTGCCGGGGCCCTCTACCGGGACAAGTGGCCSGACCAGCTGGTCCGGGTCTTCTCGATCGCCGCGGTRGCGACGCCCTCGTTCTGGCTCGGCATCCTGCTCATCCAGTGGTTCGCCCTCGGCGCCAACCCGMTCTTCCCYTCCGGCGGCATCGCGACGCCGGAATCGGGCTTCGGCGGCTGGCTRAACTCGATGACGCTCCCGGCCCTGGCCCTCGGCATCCCGGTYTCGGCCTCSCTGATCCGGGTGGTCCGCACCTCGATGGTCGAGGAACTGGACCGGGACTACGTCCGYACCGCGATCGGCAATGGCGTCCCCTACCGCGAGGTCGTGTCCCGCAACGTSCTCCGCAACGCCCTGGTCACCCCGGTGACCGTGCTGGGACTGCGGATCGGCTACCTGCTGGGCGGCGCCGTCGTGATCGAGATGATCTTTGCCCTGCCGGGCATGGGCCAGCTGATCCTCAACGGCATCACCAACCTCGACGTCAACCTCGTGCAGGGCGTGGTCCTGACCATCTCCGTGACCTTTGTGCTCGTGAACATCGCCGTCGACCTTCTGTACCTGCTCATCAACCCCCGAATCAGGACGGTCTGACCCATGCGCAGCAAACTCGCTGAACGCCTCAGCGCCCCGGGGATCCGGTTCAARGCCCTCCCCTGGAGCTCCCGGCTCGCCCTCGTMTTCCTTGCGGTCATCACCCTTGCCGCCGTCTTTGCGCCCGTGATYGCCCCGCAYGACCCGCTGGAGTCCTTCATTCCGGCGACCCCTCCGGGCGGTGAGAACCTGTTCGGCACCGACCGGCTGGGMCGCGACATCTTCTCGCGCCTGCTCTACGGCGCCCAGTCCTCCCTGATGATCGGCCTGGGCGCGGTGGCGCTGGCCGTGATCGCCGGCGCCGTGCTTGGCGCCCTCGCCGCGACCTCCGGCAAGGGCGTCAACGAGGTCATCATGCGCCTCATGGACATCCTCATGGCCTTCCCGGGCATCGCGCTGGCCGCTGTGCTGCTGGCCGTCTTCGGCAATACCGTGCCCACCATCATCGTGGCCATCGCGGTGATCTACACGCCCCAGCTGGCCCGGGTGGTGCGCGCCAACGTGCTCTCCCAGTACGGCGAGGACTATGTCCGGGCCGCCCGGGTGATCGGCGCCGGCCGCTCCTACATCCTGCTCAAGCACATCGTCCGCAACACTGCSGCTCCGGTYCTGGTGTTCGCCACGGTGATGGTCGCGGACGCGATCATCCTGGAGGCCTCGCTYTCCTTCCTGGGSGCCGGCGTCCAGGACCCCGCGCCGTCGTGGGGCAACGTGATCTCCTACGGCCGCAACCTSGTCCTCTCCGGCGGCTGGTGGGCCACCACCTTCGCGGGCCTGACCATCCTGCTCACRGTGCTCGCCCTSAACATCCTGGCCGAGGGACTCACCGATGCCATGGTCAACCCSAAACTCCGCAAGGCCCCGGTAGTGAAGGACGAMGACGGCTTCTCCTCCCCCATCGCCGCCGTCGACGCCGAGATCGGCACGTCCGTGGCCCAGGGCTCCGTGGTGGAGCTGCACGAACTCGACGGCGTCCGCGCCGCCGCTGGCGATGCSGTCCCGGAAGCCGGATTCCCGCAGGCCGGMTWCCCCMCGGCCGGCTACCCCCCGGCCGGCTACCCCCCGGCCGGCTACCCCCAGGACAAGAACGCCGGCCACCATGCCCTGCTGGAGGAGGGGCTGAACCTGCTGACCGCCGTCGAGGCCGGCCGCACGGACCGCCTCCCSCAGGTYCCGGACACCGCCCGCACGGTCCTCGAGGTCAAGAACCTGTCCATCCGCTTCCCCGGCCGCTTTGGCGACACCGCGATCGTGGACAACGTCTCCTTCAGCGTCCGCGAAGGCGAAACGATGGGCCTGGTRGGCGAATCCGGCTGCGGCAAGTCCATCACGTCGCTGGCCATCATGGGCCTGCTSCCCAAGACCGCCGTGATCTCCGGCTCCATCACGTTCGACGGCAAGGAACTGCTGGACSCCTCCACCGGCAACAGCAGCGCCAAGGCCTACGAGGGGCTYCGCGGCCAGCAGATCGCCATGGTGTACCAGGACGCGCTGAGCTCGCTCAACCCCTCCATGAAGATCAAGGACCAGCTGCAGCAGCTCACCCGCCGCGGCGGCCGCAAGACCCCCGCSGAGCTCCTGGAAATGGTCAAGCTGGATCCCGTCCGCACGCTGGCCAGCTACCCGCATGAGCTCTCCGGCGGCCAGCGCCAGCGCGTCCTGATCGCCATGGCGCTCTCCCGCTCGCCCCGGATCGTGGTCGCSGACGAGCCCACCACCGCGCTGGATGTGACCGTGCAGCACCAGGTGGTGGAACTGCTCAACGAACTGCGYGAACAGCTGGGCTTCGCCATGGTKTTCGTCAGCCACGAYCTGGCCCTGGTGGCCTCGCTCGCGCACCGCATCACCGTGATGTACGCCGGGCAGGTGGTCGAATCCGCCCAGGCGTCCGCGCTGCTGCAGAACCGCCAGCACGAATACACCCGCGGCCTGCTCGGCGCCGTCCTCTCCATCGAGGYCGACGCCGACCGGCTGCACCAGATCCCCGGCACCGTGCCCTCGCCCCGGGATTTCGCCGCCGGCGACAGGTTCGCCGCCCGCTCGCTGCGGCCCGACGCCGACCCGGAGCAGCGACTCGTCCTGACCCCCTTTGACCCGGACAGCGACCACTACTGGGCCAGCCACCTCAAGGAGGACGCCAAGTGAGCACATCWACCGGCAAACCCGTGATTGAACTGAAGAACGTCAAGGTCCACCACCGGGCCCGTACCGGCGRGCTGTTCCGCCCCACGTTCGTCAARGCSGTCAACGGSGTSGACTTCACCATCAGCCGCGGSGAGACCGTGGGGATCGTGGGCGAATCCGGCTGCGGCAAGTCCACSCTGGCCTCKGTKCTGGTGGGCCTGCAGRCCCCCACSTCGGGSGAGGTCCTGTTCCACGGCAAGCCCGCCGGCAGGCGCAATGCCGCCCTGCGCAAGGAATTCGGCCGCGCCGTCTCGGTGGTCTTCCAGGACCCGTCCACCGCGCTGAACCCCCGCATGACCATCCAGGACATCCTCACCGATCCGCTCCAGATCCAYGGGATCGGCACSGCGGCCACCCGGGCSGCGAAGGTCAAGGACCTGCTSGCCCTCGTCGGGCTGCCGTACTCCGCCGCCGAGGTCACGCCCTCSCAGGTCTCCGGCGGCCAGCGCCAGCGTGTCGCCATCGCCCGGGCCCTCGCATTGGACCCKGACATCATTGTGGCGGACGAGCCCACSTCTGCGCTGGACGTCTCSGTGCGGGCACAGGTGCTGAMCCTGCTCGCGGACCTGAAGACCCAGCTGAACCTGGGCATGGTCTTYATCTCGCACGATATCCAGACMGTCCGYTAYGTCTCGGACCGGATCTGCGTCATGTACTTCGGCGAAATCGTCGAGGAAGGACCCGCMGGACAGGTCTTCGACAACCCGTCCAACGACTACACGAAGAAACTGCTCGGCGCCGCTCCCAGCCTGCTGCACCCCTGATTCCCACACTTTTCCGCATTCAAGAAACCATCATTGGAGTTACCTGTGCCTACCCAATTCCAGGGCGTCATTCCCCCGGTCGTCACCCCCCGCCACGCYGACGGCAGCRTCGACACCGATTCGCTGAAGAACCTCACGCGCCACCTCCTCGACGGCGGCGTGTCCGGSCTCTTCGTCCTGGGCTCCTCCGGCGAAGTCCCCTACCTSAGCAACGCCGAGCGCGAACTCGTCGTCAGCACCATCGCCGCCGAGAATGCTGCTGCYGGCGCAGCGAGCGTWCCGCTGATCGTCGGCGCCAACGAACAGACCACCAACCGCGTCATCGAAGAAGCCCGGAAGGTGATCGACCTCGGCGCCGACGCGATYGTCGTGACGTCGATGTACTACGCGATCGGCAACGCCGAGGAGACGGAAACACACTTCCGCGCCATCCACSACGCCGTCAGCACGCCGATCTTCGCCTACGACGTCCCGGTCCGCACCCACTTCAAGCTGCCCACGGACCTGCTGGTCMGGCTCGGCCGGGAYGGCGTGATCGCCGGMGTCAAGGACTCCTCSGGYGACGACGTCGGCTTCCGCCAGCTGCTGMTGGCTGCCCGCGACATCCCCAAYTTCGACATCTTCACCGGMCAYGAGGTCGTGGTCGACGGCGCCCTSCTCGGYGGKGCACAGGGCGTCGTCCCGGGCCTGGGCAACGTGGACCCCCGCGGCTACCGGAACCTCATGGACGYCGCGGCCGCCGGCGACTGGGCCAAGGCCGCCGCGGAGCAGGACCGCCTCGCCGACCTCTTCGAGATCGTCTACACCCCCAACGGCCGGGTCTCGGGCGGCGCSGCGGGGCTCGGGGCCTTCAAGACCGCCCTCCAGCTCATGGGCGTSATCGAATCCAACACCATGAGYGCGCCCATGCCKTCCCTGAATGAGGACGAGACCACGGCCATCAAGGTCATCCTCGAACGCAACGGCCTGATCTAGGCTCCGGCCACCACGCCCGCAGATACCCGACGGAGGAGGAACATGGCCCACGCTATTGGGGTCGATCTTGGCGGCACCAAGACGGCGGCCGGGGTGGTCTCGGAGGACGGCGAACTGCTGTTTTCGGAAACCGTCCCGACCGCCAGCCGCGCCGGCGGCGAGGCTGTCCTGGACGCCACCGCAGCCCTGGTCGCCGGGCTCCAGGTCCGGGCGCASGCGSAGGGCCTCGCCGTCGCCGGCATCGGCGTCGGCTCGGCCGGCGTGATCGACGCCGGCCGGGGCGTCGTGGTGTCCGCRACKGACGCCATCCACGGCTGGGCCGGGACCGCGCTGACCGAAGGCCTGTCCCGTCGGCTGGGCCTTCCGCCCGGCGCGGTCAGCGCCGTGAACGACGTCCACGCCCATGCGCTCGGCGAGTCCTGGCGCGGGGCAGCTTCCGGGACGGCGAGCTCCTTGCTGGTTGCCTTCGGCACCGGTGTGGGCGGAAGCTTCGTGCTGGCCGGCCGGCCGGTCCTCGGCCACCGGTACGTGGGCGGCCACGTCGGCCACACCGCCTCCCCCTACGCGTACGCCGACAGCGGGGCGCTGCCCTGTTCCTGCGGGGGCTCGGGCCATGTGGAGGCAGCGGCCTCCGGCCCGGGCATCCACGCGGCTTTCCTCCGCCTGGGCGGGTCCCCCGCAGTACCGGACACCCGCGCAGTATTCGCGCTGGCCCGCGACGGCGATCCCGCGGCCAACCGCGCCGTCCGCACCGCCGCCGAGGCCGCCGGGCAGGCGGCCGGGGGCCTGGTCAACGTCCTGGACCCCGAGGTCGTGGTGGTGTCCGGGGGCCTGGCCGACGCCGGAGAACTCTGGTGGAATCCGATGAAGGCCGCCCTGCGCCGGGAACTGCTGGACCCGCTGGTCCGTGTGCCGGTCCTGCGGGCCTCGCTGGCGAACTCCGCAGCCATCGTCGGGGCCGCAAGGCTAGTCTTCAACTGACCGCTTCTGTCCGCGAATACCGAACCACCGAGAACCACCGAGAACCACAGAAACAGGCACCATGCTCCTGACTCCCGAGGGCCTCGAATCCCTCCGCTCCCAGCTCATCGTTTCCTGCCAGGCCTACCCCGGCGAGCCGATGCGCGATCCCCGCACCACCGCGCAGTTCGCAGCTTCGGCCGTCATCGGGGGCGCAGGGGCCGTCCGGGTCCAGGGGCTGGCCGATATCCAGCACACCCGCGCCGCCGTCGAGGTCCCGGTGATCGGGCTCTGGAAGGACGGCCACGACGGCGTGTTCATCACCCCGACGCTGCGTCACGCCCTGGCGGTGGCCAACGCCGGGGCGCATGTGGTGGCCATTGACGGCACCCGGCGCCAACGCCCGGACGGCCTGGGCCTGGCCGCGACCGTGGCCRGCATCCATGCCGGCTCCCATGCCCTGGTCATGGCCGACTGTGGATCCCTTGAGGACGCCGCAGCCGCCGTCGAGGCCGGCGCGGACCTGATCGGCACCACGCTGGCCGGCTACACCGGTGAACGCGCCAAGACCCCCGGCCCCGACCTTGACCTGCTGGAACAGATCGCCGCTGCCGGTCTCGGCAAGCCGCTCATCGCCGAGGGCCGCATCCACACCCCTGTCCAGGCCCGCCAGGCGCTCGACGCCGGCGCGTTCGCCGTCGTCGTCGGCACCGCCATCACTCACCCGGCCACCATCAGCGGCTGGTTCGCCGCCGCGCTGCACTCCTGAGGACTGTCCCGATGCCGGAATCCCGCGAAGCCCCCGCCTACGTCCTGCGCGGCACCCTCGTCACGGACGGCGCTGTCACCGCCGACTCTGTGGTGGCGGTGAAGGGCGGCCGGATCGCCTACGCGGGACCCGGCAGCGGCTTTGACGCCGCGCAGTTCCCGGAGGCGGAGGAGCTCCCGCTGCCGGCCGGGAGTTCGCTGCTTCCCGGGCTCGTTGACCTGCACTGCCATGGCGCCGCGGGCGGCGGGTTCCCGACGGGCGATGACCGGGCTTGCCGGGACGCGGTGGACTTCCTGCACCGCAGCGGGACCACCAGCCTGCTCGCCAGCCTGGTCACGGCCTCCGCCGAGGAGCTGCTGCGCTCCCTTGGCGTCCTGAAGGCCCTGGCGGCCGAGGGGCTGATCGCCGGCATCCATTCCGAGGGGCCCTTCCTCTCCCACGCCCGTTGCGGCGCACAGAACCCCCTCTGGCTGCGGGACCCCGATCCTGAGCTGCTCCGGCAGATGCTCGCGGCCGCCGGCGGCGCACTGCGAACCATGACCTACGCCCCCGAACTGCCGGGCGCCAGTGAATTGCTCCGTGCGCTCACCGACCACGGGGTCACCCCCTCGCTGGGTCATACCGATGCCGACGCCCGGCTGACGGCTGACTCGCTGGCGGAGGCCGCGGAGCTGATCGGCAGCGCCGGAGCGGGCAGGGGCTTCGGGCCGCATGCCCTGCCCACGGTCACCCATCTGCTCAACGGCATGCCGCCCCTGCACCACCGCAGTCCCGGGCCGGTCGCCGCATGCCTGCGGCTGGCGGCCGCGGGCACCGTGGCGGTCGAGCTGATCGGCGACGGCGTCCACCTCGATCCGGAGACGGTCCGGATGGTCTTTGACCTGGTCGGGGCCGGGGGCATCGCGCTGGTGACGGACTCCATGGCGGCCACCGGGCTGCCCGACGGCGATTACGAACTCGGCCCCTCGGAGGTGGTGGTGCTCGACGGCGTAGCCACCCTGAGGAGCAACGGCGCCCTCGCCGGGGGCACGGCAACCCTGCTGGACGTTGTCCGCACCACGATCGCGGCCGGCGTGAGTCCCGCCGACGCCGTCCTGGCCGCGACCCTGGTCCCTGCCCGCATCCTGGGCCTGGAATCCGAGGTCGGCGGCCTCCGGGCGGGAATGCGCGCCGACATCGTCGCGGTCGGGCCGGGCTTCGAGCTGGTGACCGTCCTGCGCGGCGGGCAGGTCCTGGCCGCCCCCGCCTGAGCCGCGCACGAGCACCGGCTGGGGCCGGTCAGGGCCGGTCAGGGATTCAGCCGGCGGCTGCTCCGGCACGCACTTTGACTGCTCCGGACCCGTGGATGGATCCTGCCGGGAGGTCCGCGAGCCGGGCGGCAGCAGCCTCGTCCGCGACCACCGTCACGTGCCCGTGCAGCTGCAGTACCGAGGCGGGGCACGCCGGCGAAACGGGACCGGCAAGCGCTTCGCGGAGGATCTCGGCCTTGTCCGCCCCGTTGACCACCAGCAGCAGTTGCCGCGCTTCGAGGATGGTTCCCAGGCCCTGGGTGATGCACCGCTCGGGGACCTCTTCGGGGCTGGCGAAATAGCGGGAGTTCGCCTGGCGGGTACGCTCTGTGAGCACCTCCACCCGGGTACGGGAATCAAGCGATGAGCCGGGTTCGTTGAAGGCCAGGTGCCCGTTGTGCCCGATCCCGAGGATCTGCACGTCGATCCCGCCCGCCCGGGCAATCGCCTGGTCGTAGTCCCGCGCCGCCGCTTCGGGATTTCCCGAGCCGCCGTCGGGAATGAAGACCTTGGCCGGATCAAGGTGCAGCCGTTCCGTCACTTCCCTCCGCACTACCTCCGCGTAGCTCTGCGGATGGCCGGCCGGCAGCCCCACATACTCATCCAGGGCGAATCCGCGGATACCGGACATGTCCAGCCGGTGGCCGGCGAGGGCCTCATACACCGGCAGCGGCGAGCCGCCGGTGGCCAGGCCCAGGACGGCGTCGGGCCTGCTGCGGACGACGGCGGCCAGGATTCCGGCGGCGACGGCCCCGGTTCCTTCAGCGTTGGGTACTACGAAAATTTCCATCACGGGAGGCGCTTTCTGTGGGTCTGGCGTGGTGCGTGGCGGCTCGCCCGCGGCGGCCTGCCTAGCGGGCGGCGACGTCCTTGAGTTTTTGGCGGATGCCGTCGAAGTGGCGCTGCAGGCGTTCGGAGGCCAGCGTCTTGTCCTTGTCCGCAACGGCCTCATAAATTTCCCGGTGGACACGGGCCAGTTCCGGCAGGTCCACCGGACCCGTCCCAAGGGCCTGGTGGATCTGCCGGTAGACCTTCCAGAAGACGTCCATGAGATCGATCAGCAGCTCGTTATTCAGCGGTGCATAGAGTCCACGGTGGAATTCCGCGTCCAGTTCGGCAAAGGCCTGCCCGGCGTCCCCGGCTGTTTCCATCTGTTCCAGGGTGCTGCGGAGATCACTGAGGTGCTCCTCGGTCATGAGGTCGATGGCGGATCCAATCAGGCCGGATTCCAGCGCCTGCCGCACGTCAATGAGCTCCATCGCTTCCTCACCCCGGTGCCGGAGGGACAGCCGCCCCCGGAAGGCCAGTCCGTCGGTCAGCGCGCTGAAGTTGTTGGGGGCGACAAACATGCCGAAGCCGTGGCGGATCTCGATCACGCCGAGCGCCTGGAGGACCTTCAAGGACTCCCGCACGGTGTTGCGCCCGACGCCGAGCACGGCAGAAAGTTCAGTCTCGGTGGGCATGGCGTCACCGACGTCCAGACCCTGTTCCAGGATGAGGTCCATGATGCGCGTTTGCAGCACATGGGACCTGATTTGAGCGCTGAAACGGGCCGGCGACACAACGCGGGATTCTATGCTCATGACTCTCTCCTTCTGGCCGCAGCCGGACATGGCCACTCCTGATTCAAGCGTACAGGAGATGGGATGTCCAATGTCTGGGTTTCTTGTTGCGCGTCGGCAAGAATTTTCCTGGTGGTGCTCGGCTGATTCGAATATCGGACGTAGGATCACCTACTGACAGCCCGCCTCACTCCCCCGGAGACCTCATGCCCCTCTTTGACCTGACGCTGGATCAGCTGCGCACGTACACCTCGGCCGCCGTCGAACCCGAAGACTTCGACGAGTTCTGGGACCGGACCCTTGCCGAAGCCCGGGACGTCCCGCTGGACGCTGTCTACGCACCGGTGGAGAACCACCTCAGCGTCATTGACAGTTTCGATGTCTCGTTCGCGGGATTCGGCGGAGCCCGGATCAAGGGCTGGCTGCACCTGCCGGCGAACCGGGCCACCGGCCACCCTTTGCCCGTGGTGGTGCAGTTCGCCGGCTATTCCGGCGGCCGCGGCCTGGTCCAGCAGGACACGAGGTGGGCGCAGGCGGGGTACGCGCACTTCATCATGGACACCCGCGGCCAGGGCTACGGCGGCAGCCTCGGAGAAACCGCGGATCCGCACCCGTCGGCCGGCGACGTGGCCTACGCCGGGCTGATGACGCGCGGGATTTCGGCCCGGGAGGACTACTACTACCGCCGCGTCTTCGTTGACGCCTTCCGGGCCATCGAGGCCGCGCAGGCTCATCCCGAGGTGGATGCCACCAAGGTGATCCTGTCGGGCGTGAGCCAGGGCGGCGGCCTGGCCATCGCGGCCGCCGGACTGGCGGCCGCGCGCCTGGACGGCATCTTGTGCACCCTGGCGGACGTGCCGTTCCTGCAGGACTTCGCCCGTGCCATCGACATCACCCCGCGCGGCCCTTACCCGGAAATCGCCGGCTTCCTGTCCCGCCACCGCGACCGCTACGAGCCCGCCCTTGCCGTGCTGAACTACTTCGACGGCGTGCACCTGGGCCGGCGTGCCACGGCGCCGGCGCTGTTCTCGGTGGCGCAGATGGACGATGTCTGCCCGCCCTCCACCGTCTTCGCCTCCTTCAACGCCTATGGCACGGGAGCCGGCGCGGCAGCCCCGCAGGCTGTCCCGGAGGCTGTCCCGGCGAAAGCCATGGAGGTCTACCGTTTCAACAACCATGAGGGCGGACAGGAACATCACTGGGTGAAGCAGCTTCGCTACGTGGCGGACCAACTGGGCCGCTGACGGCCGGTCCAGGCGGGGCCCACAGATTCGGGGCCGCTGGCGGCGGGCGCGGAAGTTTCGGGGCGTCCGGATTGTTGTTCTGATTGTGGGCAGATACACAATCCGGAAGGGAGTCCGCCATGATCCGCATCGCAATCGTGCTCGGGAGCACCCGCCCCGGACGCCTCGGAAAGCCGGTCGCCGACTGGGTCAAGTCACGGGCGTCAGAGCGCGGCGATGCCACCTTTGACGTCCTCGACGTCGCCGATTTCGACCTGCCGCTGCTTGACGAGCCGCTGCCGCCATCCCTGGGCCGGTACAGCCTCGGGCACACCAAGGCCTGGTCCGAGGCTGTCGACGGATTCGATGGCTACATCTTCGTCACCGGCGAGTACAACCACTCGATCCCCGGGGCGCTGAAGAACGCCCTGGACTACCTCTACAAGGAGTGGAACAACAAGGCCGCCGGGTTTGTCAGCTATGGAAGCAGCGGCGGGATCCGCGCCGTCGAGCACTTCCGCGGAGTTGCCGCAGAACTGCAGATGGCAGACGTCCGGGCGCAGGTCGCCCTGCCTTTGGCCACGGAATTCGTGCACTACCGCGCCTTCGTCCCGACTGATTCCGCGGAGCAGAAACTGCAGATCCTGTTTGACCAAGTGGTTGCGTGGGCCGGCGCCCTGAAGACCTTACGCCCGGACCACGCCCACCGGACAGACGACGCCAGCGCCGCCTAGGCCGGGGTTTCCGTTCTCCGCCGCCGTCGACGGGCAGGAGGTGCGTCCCCGGCGTGTGGCGCCGGGGCATAGGGGCCGGGCGGGGGCTCCCTCGGGCCTTGGACTGAATCCGGAACGAGCACATGGACCGTGCCGCCGCCGGGTTCCCGCGTGACGCGGCCGGTTTCCCGCGTCAGGCCAACCGCTTCCCGCGTAGCGCCGACTGTCCCGCGGGAGCCTCCGGACGCTTCCCCAGTGGCGCCGCCCGCGACGCTTCGGAGATAGTCGAGGGCTCCCTCTTCAGTAAATCCGTACTCCCGCACGAGCGTCCGCATCGCCAGGCCGGCCAGCGCCCGGGAGAGTTGGGCCGAGGAGAGATCGGCACCGCTTCCGGACCTCAGGGCCAACTGCTGGACCAGAAGCAGTGCGCGGGACACGTGCCGGGCCAGTCGAGCCGCTGCCGTGATGTCTGCGCTGGTGAACAGATGCGGCCACGGCGCATACAGATTCACGGAAGCCTGGAAGACCGTTTCGGGGACCAGCGGCACAGACAGGACCGACCGGACACCGAAAGCCGCGGCGGCGCTGGCGTACCCGGGCCATCGGCGCTCGAGGGAAGTGTCGCCCACGGAGACAAATTCACCGCCGCGGACAGCCGTGCGGGCCGGGCCGTCGTCGAAGGAGCGCTGCGCCTCGTCCGCGGCCCGCGCCGGTGCGCTGCCGGCCGCAAGGGTGAGGGCCTCCCCGGACCCGAGCAGCGTGATGGCCCAGCTGACCCCGCGGGCGGGACCGCCGATGTCGTGGACGAACTCACCCACGGCGGCGCTGAGGAAGGCACCGATATCCGGGTCGTTGAAGTGCAGCTCCCAGAAGGAGGCATGCCGATCCGGCCGGCCCTCTCCTGCAGTTCCTTGGGTCATGTTCCACGCTCGAGATCAAAGCACGCAGCTCACTGCTGAACCGATGAAAACAGCATACGTCCGGGCGGAAACCGCGGCAGCACTCATCTTTCCGGTAACGCTGCGGCGCCCGCGGAGCCTGGCTCAACCCCCGCAGTTCCGCAGCGGCCCAGGGAAGTTCCAACGAACCGCCCTGGACCGCCCGCCCCGGCTCCAACACCAGTCGCGGAGGACCCGTCCGCCGTGGCAAACCTATTAATACCCGCGTTCGCCCGGTCCCAAAAGAGACCTTTGGCCCCTGCCGCCCGGTGTGGCGCGTCCACCCATTTCAGACCTCAATTCACCCTGTCATTTCACCCCCGGCGGATGAGGCCCCGCGACCGCGCCAGGGCACAGGATGGAAATGCTCTCCGGTGCTCGGATGCTCGGGGGCCAGCCCAGCTGGAGAGGAACTTCCAATGTCCAGACCGCATGCAATCCTCGTCGGAACAATCGCGCTTGGCGCCGCCGTCGCACTGCTCACGGGCTGCAGCCCCGCAAACCCGCCGGCTGGCACGTCCAGCCCCACTTCGGCCGTGTCGAGCCCGCCCGCGAGTGTCTCGCAGCTCTGCGCCGCCGTGGATGCCCATGCCGCGGCCCTGGCAAATTTCAAGAACACGCTGAAGCCTGACGCCACGGTCGATCAGGTCCGCGCGGCCCAAGAGCAAGTCGCGAAGACCTACGAGGATCTCGAAAAGGAGACCGCGAACCTCGCGCAACAACGGGCCGATGCCGTCAAGGCCGCCGAGGCCAAGTTCCATGCTGCCGTCGCGGCCGTACCTGACAACGCCACCTTGACCCAGGCAGCCGATTCCCTCCGGGACGAAGCCTCCAACGTCGAGGCCGCGATCCGCGACGTCCGCGCTGAAGTCAAGTGCTAGGGCCCTAGTCCAGACCCCATGTGCCGGCGCGCTGGCCTGTCCCGGTCCGGCGCCGATTCACCGGGTTTATGAAGGCCGGTCCGCGGCCCTCAGCTCGCGGGGACCGGCGGGGTAGCCGCCGCGCCGGCTGGCCAGGATGATCACGAGGGCCGCCGCCGTCGGGACCGCCGCGGCCAGCGGCACGAACTGGGCACCGGCGGTGGTCAGGGCCAGGGCGCCGTACCCGGCGCCGACGGCGATGCCCAGCTGAATCGTCACCACCGTCAGGCCATTGGCCGCGTCTTTGTGGTCCCCACCGGCCCGGAGGATCGCTGCCTGGTTGTAGATGCCGATGGCCCCGAATGCGGCTCCCCACAGCGTCACCAGCGCGAGTTCGCCCGCCCAGGTGCCGCCCAGCACGGGCAACAGGCCGAATGCGCCGACGAGCAGGGCAACCGCGCACAGCAGGGAGCGCCGCGGACGGGAATCCGCCGTCAGACCCGCGATCCAGATGCCCACCAGGCTGGCGACCCCCACCACGGACAGGGAAATTCCCGTGAAGGCACCCGGCAGGCCAACGCTTTGGAGGAACGGGGCGATGTAGGTGAACAGCGTGAAGTGTCCCAGGAGCAGCAGCGGCCAGGCGGTGGCCACGGCAACCACGCCCGGCAACTTGAGGGCTCCGCGCAGCGAGGGCGTGACATTGCCGCCGCTCTCCGGAGCGGCCGGAAGCAACCACACGGCAAGCAACGCGAGGATAGCCCCGACCCCTGCCAGGACAAGGAAGGAGTCACGCCAGGTCAGCACTGTGCCCATTGCCGTGCCGATCGGGGCACCGACGGCCAGGGCGATGCTGTTGCCGCTGAAGACGATGGCCATTGCCTTGCCGACCGAGTGCGCCGGAACGATCCGCGCCACATACGGGGCCATGCTTGACCACAGCATCCCGTGGGCCACGCCGCCGAGAAGCCGCGCGGCAATGGCCAGGCCCAGGACCGGGCTGCAGGCCAGCAACACGTTGCTGACGGCGAACGTGAGCACGGTAGCGATCAGCAGGGTTTTGCGGGGAACCCGGCCGCCAAGCAGCCTGGACAGGGGAAGCGCGGTGAACACGATGACGGCGGCGTAGGCGGCCGTCAGGGAGCCCACGGCTGATTCCTCCACGCCCAGGTCGCGGCTGATCTGCGGGAGCAAACCGGACGGCAGGAGCTCGGTGGTGACGGCGGTGAAGCCCGCCGCGGCGAGGATCAGGAGGGCTCCCCGCGGGAACTTCGGCGACTGCGGCGATGCGGACTGCGTCGATACGGTCGGCGGCGATGCGGTCTGTACCGCTGCGGACTGCGTCGATGCGGCAGCCGGTGTCTCGGCGATGGAAGGATCTGGCGTCAAGGGGGCGTCCTCATCATTCGTGTCCGGGTGGGTTCGGCCGGTACGGCGGCGGGCTTAGGACAGGGGCGGTTCGCGGCCGTCAGGCCTGGTCGGTGGGCATGATCCACAGCTCGGCGACAGAGGCGTGGCGTGGCCTGGTGACCATATAGGCGACGCCGTCGGCGATGTCCCCGGGCGCGAGCACTTCGGTCTGTTCATAGAAGGGGTCGATCATTTCGCCCCGGATATCGGGGGTGTTGTGGGAACCGAGCTCGGTGTCGACGCCGCCGGGTTCCAGGACGCCGACGCGCACGTGCCGCTGGGTGACTTCCTGACGGAGGGCTTCGGTGAATCCGTTGACGCCGAACTTGGTGAGGTTGTAAACACCGTAGCCGTTCCAGGCCACGCGGCCGGCAATCGAGCTGATGTTTACGATATCGGCGACTCGGCGCGGGCTGTCCCCGGCGGCCTTGAGCAGGTGCGGCAGGGCGGCGTGCGTGGTGTGGAGCAGGCCCTGGACGTTGATGGCGATCATTCGGTCCCACTCTTTGGGGTCAGCGTCAACCACCGGGCCAAGCAGCATCAGCCCGGCGTTGTTGACCAGGATGTCCAGTTGTCCGAAGCGTTCAACAGTCTGCTCGACGGCGGACTGCGCCTGGGCACGGTCGGTGATGTCGGCCTCGATGACCAGTGCGGTGCCGCCAACCGTTGCGATCTCGGCGGCGAGGGTTTCCAGGCGGGCGCGGCGGCGGGCCACGAGCGCCACAGAGGCGCCGAGGCCGGCAAGCTGGCGGGCAGTGGCCGCGCCGATGCCGCTGCTCGCCCCGGTAACGAGGGCGACGGTCCCGTTCAGTGGTGGTGTCATGAGTGTTTTTTCCTCAAAACGATGGGCCGGTATGGGCCGGGGTAAGTCCTCGGCGTCCGGCTGAGCTGTGATGGCGGAGTTAGTGGTGGCGGACTTAGTGGTTGCTGACTTGGTGGTGGGGTTTGATGGACGACGGCGGGACCTCCCGCCGTCGTCCGTTTGCGTTACGTCAGGCGTCGTCGTGGGCGAGGTTGCTGGAGAGTTCGCGATGGGCGTTTGCCTGGTCCCGGAGTTCCTTGGCCCGGGTCTCGAAGACTCCGACGGCGTCGGAGCCGGCGGCAAAGCGCAGCGGCGGCTCGTCCAGTTCGGCCAGGTGGATCAGGGCGTCGGCGAGCTTGGCCGGGTCCCCGCCCTGCTGTCCGTCCATGCTTTGCCAGGCCGCGACGGTCTGTTCCGTGCGCTCGGCGTAGTCCTCGATTGTGGATTCGGCGTAGCGCGTGGATTCCGGTGTGAGCAGTTCGGTGCGGAAGAACCCCGGCTCCACGATCATGGTGCGGATCCCGAACGGGGCGACTTCGGGGGCCACGGACTCCGCCCAGCCCTCKACGCCGAACTTCGACGCGGCATAGGCGGACAGGAACTCCCCTCCTGCGATGCCGGCGGTCGAGGAGATCGTGACCACCAGCCCCGAGCGCTGGGCCCGCAGGACCGGCAGGGCGGCGCGGGTGACGTTCATGGGCCCGAACATGGTGGTTTCGATCTGTGACCGGAAGTCCTCCGGAGTGATTTCCTCGAAGAACCCGGCGTAGAAATTGCCGGCGTTGTTGACGAGGACGTCAATCCGGCCGAACCGGTCGACGGCGGCCTGCACGGCCGCTTCCGCCGCCGAAGGGTCGGTGACGTCGAGTTGCACAGCGAGCAGGTTCTCGTTCTCGCCCACGGCCTGGGCGACCTTCTCCGGGTTGCGGCCGGTGGCGACCACCGCGTGGCCGGCGGCCAGGGCCGCCTTCGCAATGTCAGTCCCCATGCCGCGGCCGGCGCCGGTGATGAACCAGACCTTCTTCCCTTGCATGGAGTCGTGCTGGTCGGCGTCGTGCTGTTCCGAGTCGTGCCGTTCAGATTCGTGCTGTTCAGTCATGTGTTGGTTCTGTCTTTCCTGGGTTACGTGTTCCCGGTCGCGCGTGGGGGCGCATCCCCGGGACTGTGGATCCGCCGGCAGGGCCGCCGGCGGTCGTGGTTTCGGGAGGCGATGCCGCCCAGCTGGCGAGGAACGCCAGCGCGTTTTCGGACGCAGAGCCGGGCTCCGCGGTGAAGGTGAACAGGGTCTGTCCCTCGTCACCGGGAAGGTAGAGCGTCTCGTACTGCAGGGACAGGTCGCCCGCGACGGGGTGGTGGAAGCGTTTGGTCCCTGCGGTGTGGATGCGTACGTCATGCCCGGCCCACAGCGCGGAGAACAGGCCGCTGCGGGTGGTCAGCTCCCCGACCAGCTCGTTCAGCGCCCTGTCGTGCGGGTTCCGTCCGGCTTCGGAACGAAGCATCGCCACCGTGGTGGCCGCGATCGCCCGCCAATCCGGGTAGAGGTCTGCCGCGCCCGGATCGAGGAAAAGGTAGCGCGCCTGGTTCGGCAGCCGCCCCGGCGTATCGAGCCCAGGCTGTGTGGCGAAGCTGAACACGGGCGCGTACAGCGCGCGGCCCAGCAGGTTGGCTGCCAGCACGTCCGAACGGCCGTTCTGCACGAGCGCGACCACTGCGGTCATGCCGTCCAACAGACGCAGCACCCCGGGACGGACCCGCTGCTGCGGCGGCCGCCCCGGCACCCGACGCGACGGCATTTTGGCCGTCCTCGCCAGATCAATCAGGTGCGCCCGCTCGGCCTCGTCCAGCTGAAGGGCAGAGGAGACAGCCTCGAGCACCGAGTCTGAGACGCCGCGCAAGCTGCCGCGTTCAAGCCGGGTGTAGTAGTCCGTGCTCACCCCGGCGAGCTGCGCCACTTCCTCACGGCGCAGGCCCGGCACACGGCGCAGCTCCCGGTAAGTGGGTATCCCGGCCTGCTCAGGGCTGATCTTCGCGCGCCGCGAGATCAGGAACTCTCGAATTTCGACTTTTCCGTCCACACCCATCACGCTACGCAGGCAAAGACGCCGGTGGCAGTGTCTATCAGACACCCCCAAACCACGTGAATTCTCGCCCGCCGGCTGCCGCGGACAGGGCAGTTAGGGCACAGGTTTCCCTGCTCACTGACAAGCATCAGGAGTAAAATGTGGGCGTCGGCAGGGTTCCTGCGACTCCCGCCGAGTGGCCGGTTTTCCACCCGAAGAGCCGGTTTTCTGCGTGAAAGGGAAGGCCATGACTACCGCTTCACACCCAGCCCAGCACCACGCGATGGGGCTGACGCTTCACAACACCACCCTGGCAATTGGCGGGGTTTTCCTTCTGGTTGGAATTCTCGGGTTCATTCCGGGCATCACTACAAATTACGTGGCAATGGGCTTCGCAGGACCCGAGTCAGGGGCATTGCTGCTTGGCGTGTTCCAGGTGTCCGTGCTCCACAACATCGTCCATATGCTGTTCGGCGTGGCAGGAATTCTGATGGCCCGCACAGATCGGTTGGCCCGGGTTTTCCTGCTCGGTGGCGGCATCGTGTACCTCGTGCTCTGGATCTACGGCCTGATAATCGGCATGAACACCAGCGCCAATTTTGTCCCGTTTAACTCTGCCGACAACTGGCTCCATCTTTTGCTCGGTGCCGCCATGATCGGCCTGGGCGTCTGGCTCGGCCGGGACGTCAAAGCCGAGGCGGGGGCAAGCACCTCCTAGCGTCTACCCCCGGTTCGTAGAGCGGACGCCGTCGGCTGCGCCGGCGGCGCCGCCATGTCCTGTGTCAGCGGCATTGCCAGTTCCTGCGCCCGGCCAGCAGGCTGACGGCTCCACGCGTCGTTACCTTGTGACTGCGACCTGCGCCTTCACTAATGCATAGTGGACAGTGCAATCGATGGTCTCCAGTTGTACTCCATCGGTTCCTGTCCTCGAACAGCGGCGGCAGGGCAGGAACGAGATGGGGATCCATGGTTACCGAAGAGCCCGCTGGCCGGCCTTCCATCCCGGGAGCCCCCGGGATTGCCGGGCGTCTCTCCCGGTTGTTGAGCTTTGGGCTCTTTACAGTGGCCGCGGCCTATTCGGCCGGTCTTGCCTTCCGCTCCAGTGGGGATTTCRGCCCGCTGGTGGACGGATTCCTTGACCTGCTTACAGTCTGGGTGCCCGCCGTCCGCGCCCTCAATCATCGATTCCGGCCTGCCGGACCAAGTCGGCGCCATGGCTGCGGAACGCGGACTCTCACCCTCCGTTCTCGTACTGGAGATCACCGAGGACGTCCTGGTGGGTGACCGCGACCGGGCCTGCGAGGTGCTGACGGCGCTGCGCGGCATGGGTGTCCGGATCGCCGTCGACGATTTCGGCAAGGGATACAGCTCGCTGTCCTACCTGCGCGAACTGCCCATCGACGAGCTCAAACTCGACAAGTCCTTCATCCTGTCCATGACCGATGACTCCCGCGCCACGGCCCTGGTGGTTTCGACGATCGATCTGGCCCACAGCCTGGGGCTGGACATGACGGCCGAAGGCGTGGAGAACGAGGACGCCTTCCGTGCCCTCAGCGACTACGGCTGCGACGTGGCGCAAGGCTTCTTCATGTCCAGGCCGGTCCCCGCCGCAGAACTGGACGCCTGGCTCGCGGTCCGCCGCCATCACCCGCCCCGGACGGGCCTGTTTTCGATTCTCTACCCCGGCTCGTCGGCCATGTAGGCACGCCCTCACCCCGACCGGCTGGAGCGCCGAAGGCTCCCGCCTCGGGATCCGTAGTCACCCGTGCTCAGTCTCAGGCGGCGTGGAGCTCTGCTTCCGCCCGCTTCCGGCTGCGGGTGGGCATCGCGGCGACGATCAGGGCCGCAACCGCCACGGCTGCGCTCAGGATCAGGCCGGGCCGGTACTGTTCCAGCATGGCCGCCGCATTGGCGCCGCCGTCGGACGCACCGCCGTGACCGCTGACCATGGCTGTGGTGACGGCGAGAACCAGGGCTGCCCCCACCTGGGTGCTGGTCTGGATCAGGCCGGCCGCCAGGCCCTGTTCAGAGTTCCGGATGCCCGCGGTGGCCTGGACGTTGATGGACGGGAAGGCCAGGGCAAAGCCGACGCCCAGCAGCAGAACGGAGGGCAGAATGTCCGTCACGTAGTTCGGCGAGGTGCCCACCCGCAGGAACAGCACGTAGCCGAGCGCCAGCGAGGCCAATCCGGTCAGGATCAGCCGCGGGGCGCCAAACTTGTCGATGAGCCGGTCCGCGAAAGGCGCGCTCGAAGCCACCAGCAGGCCCGTGGGAAGCAGCGCGAGGGCCATGCCAAGGGGGCTCCATCCCAGCACGGACTGCAGGTAGAGCGTGAGGATGAACTGGAAGCTCAGGTATGAGCCGAAAAGCCCGACGGCGCTGAGGTTCGCCCGCGCCACCCAGCCT
Source organism: Arthrobacter sp. 05T47 (assembly GCF_056395825.1). Classification (NCBI taxonomy): domain Bacteria; kingdom Bacillati; phylum Actinomycetota; class Actinomycetes; order Micrococcales; family Micrococcaceae; genus Arthrobacter; species Arthrobacter sp. 05T47. The sequence continues at coordinate 30,483 of NZ_JBFTKG010000018.1, forward strand.
TCCCTGAGGATGCTGAACCTGATCAAGGGGTGCCTGACTCGGTTCTCGATTACCGCGAAGGCTGCCAGCACCACTGCAGAGGCCACGAATCCGGCGATAGTTGCCACAGATCCCCAGCCGTTTCCGGGTGCCGAAACGAGCGTGTAGACGAGCCCCAGCATGCCTGCCGCGAGTGTCACGGCACCCCATACGTCGTGCCCGCTGTCCTGTTCTTTGCCTGCGGCGCCGTCCCGGGGGATGTACTTGAGGCCCAGAAGCACGACGGCGACTGCCACCGGCACGGAGACCAGGAAGGTCCAGCGCCAGCTCATGGCCGTCATGAGGCCTCCGACGACCAGGCCGAGTGAGAAGCCGCTTGCGCCGAAGGTGGTGAAGATGGAGACGGCGCGGTTTCGTTCGCGCCCTTCGGCGAAGTTGGTGGTGATGATGGAGAAGCCGGCGGGAGCTGTGAACGCGGCGGCCAGCCCCTTGACGAACCGGGTGGCGATCAGCAGGGCCGGGTCATCCACCAGGCCGCCGAGCAGGGACGCGGCGGCGAAGACGCTCAGTGCAATCAGGAAAATGCGCCGCCGGCCGAGGAGGTCCGCCATTCGGCCGCCCAGCAGGAGCAGGCTTCCGTAACCGAGCACATAGGCGGAGACGATCCACTGGAGGGATTCGGTTCCCAGGTGGAGTTCGGTGCCGATCGAGGGCAGGGCCACGCCGACCATGGAAACGTCCAGCGCGTCGAGCGCCAGCACGGTGCACAGGACCATGAGAAGCATCCACTGCGCACGGGTCCAGCGGACCGGGTCAAGCCGTTCGCCGGCGGATCTTTCGAGGGTGGAAGTTGAGGTCATGACACCAACTTATATGACGCGTCATTGAATGACAAGGAATATTATGACGTGGACTTTTAATGCGTCATCAACTAGAATCGCAGCATGGCAACAGCGCAGGACCGACAGCTGGTTGAGCAGTGGCGCAACATCCAGAGCACCTACTTCCGAACCGCCGGTGCGATCGACCGTGCCCTGGAAGCGCGGTTCAGCATCGGCCTGACGGAGTTTGAAATCCTGGATCTCGTGGCCGAAAGCGCGGATGCCGCGTGCCGGATGAAGCAGCTTGGCGAGCGGACGCCCATGACCCAAAGCGCTATGTCCAAGGTGGTGGACCGGCTCGACAAGGCCGGACTCATTTCCCGCCACTCCTGCGCAGATGATCGCCGCTCACTCTTCCTGGAACTCACCGACGCCGGCCGCGCACTCCACCGGGAAGCCGCCATCGAACACCGCGCCCTGCTCAAGGAAAACCTGGCCTGACCGTTGCGGCGTCGCTTCAGGCAGCGCCACAATCAGACGGGCGCCGACGCGGCGAGGGCCGCGGCCTTCCCGATCCTCATTCCTGCGCGAGGGCTTGTTCCCAGGCCGCTTGATTCCGTACGACGTATTGAGCCGCGGCACGCCAGTGATCGCCGTGTCCGTTGGCATACGTGTCGGCCCATGGCTGGAACCCGGTCTCGTTCGAGTCCTTCAGGAGACTGAACATCGCTTCGGTCCGTCTCGCCATGGCGGCCGGCAGCGCCTTGCACAGTGCGTCGTCAGCTTCGTAACCGTCAACCACGGCACGCAATCTCAAGGCCGCGTCGTCCACCGACTGCCCTTCAAACAGCAGGCCGAACGACTGCGCGGCGTACGCCAGGTCCCACAGTCGCGTACTGGGGCCGGCACCATCCCAATCGATGAATACCCAGCGCTCTCCCATGATGAGGTTCCACGGGGCGAGGTCGTTATGGCACATCAGGTTCGGATTCTCTGCCGGCAGCAGCATCTTTGCGTCGCCCGGATTCGGGATCACCACTGATTCGCTGGCATCGTGGATTTGCCGAATCATCCGGCCGACCCGCAGCAAATCCGCCTGCCCGAGCGGCAGCCGGTCCATCGCCAGTGCGCCTTCAACGTATTCGACCACGCATCGGCCGCCTTCATCCCGGCCCAGGGGCTGTGGAACATCCACCCCGGCGGACCGGAGGGCACCTAGATAGCCCTGCACGGCGGAGGAGTTTTCCAACCACGGCTTTCGGACGGTGCCGCCAATGCGCACAACACTTTCCGACGCATTGCCACCTGTCAGTTCCTGCTCGTCGTCGGCCATCCCATCACGCTACTGGGTGCGCAGCCGGGAGGCGACCGCGAAAATCCAGGCCATGAAAGCGATAAGGATGACCCGTTGCACCAGGCCCTTCCAGTCGAACAGCACGCCCCCGGGCTGCTGGCTGAACTTGAGCACGCCAATTCCGAGGGTCAGGATGATGCCGGCGGCCAGGGTCCACGCGGCCAGTGAGCGCCAGGGCCGGTCGCTGCGGAAGCGCCGGTAGAAAACGAAGCAACTTACGGGCGCGAGCGTGAAGAAGATCGCCCCGAAAATTCCATGCACCACACCATGCGCACTGGCCTGGTCGAACATCGCCGACGGATCGGTGGCGAACAGTCCGGACACCATCAGGCTGACCCCCATGCACTGCACAAGCACCGGCCCGGCCCGGGAAGCCGCCCCGGTAGTGCAGTGCACCGCGAGCCCGCGACCGAAGACAACCATCAAGGCGCCGGTCAGCACGAAGTTGAGCATCTGGACCCAGCCGTAGGGGCCAAGGGACAGCTCGCTGACGAACATGCTCGTCGGGGAGTAACCCGGGCACAGCCACCCGTAGACGGTGAAAACGGTGACAAAAAGGACTGGGCACACCATGCCCGCCACGGCGGCCAGTTCCACGCGCCGACGTCCAGCGGCAGCGCGGCCGGGGACAGAACTCGAAGTCACAAACTGAAGCCTAGTGCGTCAAAGCCTCGTCGCCCGGTTGCGATCTACACTGTCTGGATGGAGGCCACGGTCAGCGGAGTGCCTGTGCATTACGCCGATTACGGCAGCGGCATACCGGTTCTCGCTCTGCACGGCGCCGGTGTGGATCATCGCGAGATCGCGGGCGCCCTTGAACCGATCTTCGCCAACGTTTCCGGCTTCAGGCGCCTCTATCCGGACCTGCCGGGGATGGGCCGCACCCCGGCGCCCGGGACGATCGCGAGCAATGATGACGTCCTGGACCTTCTGCTCGGCCTGATCGACGCGACCATCGGGGATGAACCGATGCTCGTCTTGGGCCATTCGTACGGCGGGTACCTTGCCCGTGCGGTTGCCAATCTTAGACCTGAGCAGGTTGTTGGGCTGGCACTAATCTGCCCGGTTGGCGCGCATACCCGGCGCGTGCCTGAGCATGAGGTCCTTGTTTCGTCGGCCGGTCTGGCTGTCGGGCTGGGCCCGGAGCCCGAGGCTTCCTACCGCAGCTACTTCGTTGTGCAGACACCTGAAACGCTAGGCCGGTTCCAGGAGTTTGTGGCCCCGGCAGCGTCACTGGTTGACGAGCCGGGCCTGATGCGAATCTTTTCGCAGTGGGAATTGCGGGACCGCCCGGAGTCTGCGAAGACGTATCCTCATCCCGTGTTGATTCTGGCGGGGCGACAGGATGCCACGGCCGGGTTCACAGGTCCGTGGGAGTTGATCGAGCAGTACCCCCGCGCCACCTTTGCTGTGCTCGATCGTGCCGGCCACGCCCTGCTGCACGAGCAACCCACCCTCACGCACGGCCTGGTGGTCGAATGGCTCGCCCGGGTGCGTGAGCACTCCACGACATGACGCAGCCGTCCTTCCAAGGACCGTTCACCCCGACGGCGGCGTGAACTGGCTCGCCGTAAACTCCGCTCCCTGGGGATCCCGGATCAGTGCCGTGCGCGTCCACGCGGTGTCGCCTTGACTTAGGACTTGGGCGCCGAGCCGCTGCGCATCAGCCGCCGTCCGGTCCCGGTCGGCAACCGTGAACGAGACGTTCCAGCGCGGCAGTTTGTCGGGGGCGGTGGTCGCGATCCAGGCGATCGCATCCTCGAAGCCAGGTGGGGCGGCTACCCCTGACTGCCTCGCCCTGATGCCCGGATCGACTGTCGCCTCAAGGTGATCACCATAACCGGGCCTGCGGATCATCATCGCAAAGCCGAGGTCGTCGACCTGCCAGCCGAACGCGTCCTCGTAGAACGCAATGGCTGCGCTGGGGTTCGGCGTGTGAAGGTCGCTGAAATTCCAGGCGCCAGGCTGATTGGCCACTTGTGCCCCCAAGCGTCGCCTGGCCTGCCAGATGCGGAACTCGGCTCCCTCCGGATCGGCCAGCGCCGCGCTGCGTCCGCCTTCTCCCGCATCCGCGGGCGCCGATCGCAGCGTTGCGCCGGCGTCAACCATCCGCTGGACCGCGGCATCAGCGTCATCGACGGATACGTAGGTGCTCCATGCCGCCGGGCCCGCCTGGGTGCTGGCCATCCCGGCGACGTCCTGCCCGTCGAGTTTTGCAATCAAGTAACGGCCCGGCGCTCCCGCCGGCATCGCGTCTCCGAACGTCCAGCCGAAGATTCCGGCGTAGAACTCGGCGGCCGCCTCGAGGTCGGGCTGCTCGGTGTCGATCCAACACGGGACGCCCTGCGGGTAGGTTCGTTGGGTCATCTCTCGCTCCCGTCCATGGAGACAGCCTAGCGAGCCGGGATCCGGCCGGGTACCCCGTCCTTGGCATACCGGTTGCCTGGGGGTTGGCTTGTGGCAGCTGTTTCTTTGGGCGCGAATCCGCGGCACGATGGAGGGGAAAGGCGCACGTTCTCCCTTTCCACCTGAGGGGTTGGCGATTCTTGTGGGTGACATGGAGGAATCCATCCAGGGCCGCGGCGAGGTGCCGGCGTGGAAGAGCTGAGACTCATCCGCGGGCGCGGCTTCGCGGCCTGGGAAGTGGGTCCGGTGTCGGTCGGGCTGGGTCTGGCCGCCCACCTTCTCTCCGGTGGCGGCGCCCCTCCGGTCCCGGTTCTGGTAGCCCTGATGGCGCTGTTGAGCATGTGCGCTTCATTGGCCGCCCGGGCGAGGCTCCCCGGCTGGTTGCTTGTGGTCCTCTGCGGCCTGGTCCAGCAGGTGTTGCACCTGGCGTTCGACCAGTTCACCGGGACGTTTTCCGGGACGTTACCGCCCGGGCATCACGCAACGGCAGCGTGGCAGCCGGGGCAGTTGACTGCCGTGCTTTCGGGCGTGCCGGGGCACGGGCACGGGCAGGAACTGATGCTGGACACCCACGTCGCCGCCGCCCTGCTGACCGCGCTCCTCGTTGCTAAGACGGACACGTCTGTTTCGAGGGCGTTGGCCCTGCTGCACCGCGCGGGCGCGGAGATGCCGCCGGCTGCGCCCCGGAACAGACGCTAGGCCGCCCAGCAACCCCTGCCCTCCAAGGAAAGTCCTGTCCTCCAAGGGTGGCGTCCTGTGCTCCTAGGCAGACGTCCCGGACAAGCGCAGCCTGTCCGGGACGTCTGTTGCCTGGCTATCGGTGGCTGCCAGGCCGGTGTGTTGCTTGCCTTGTTACTTGGCGGTTGTTTTGCCCTTGGCGGTGCGGGTGCGGGCCAGTGCGGTGACGCCGGCGGCGAGTCCGGCCAGGCCTGCGGCGAGTCCGATCCAGCCAGCGATGGAGCCGCTGTTATCGGTGGTGCTCGCCGCCGTGGCCGGAGCGGCGGCCGGGGCCGGGGACGCTGCCGGTTCCGCCACGGCCGCGGGGGACGCCGTGGCCGGGGCTGCGCCGTGGGCGGGTTCGGTGTCTGCGGCGGTGGTGACGAAGGAGGGTGCGGGGTGTTCGGGTTCGGGCTGGCCCTCGAGGGCTTTTTGGTCCCAGGCCACGACGGTGCCGTCGGTGTAGGTCTGGGTGGCGGGCAGGGTCACGGTGGTGCCGGCCTCGGGCAGGACGCCCACGGAGAGGGAGAAGGCCTGGTATTCGTTCGGGCCAATCTGGTGGGCGGCGTCGGCGGTCCAGACCACCGTTCGGGGGGCCTTGGTGACGGTCGCCCCGGCGACGGTGACCGGTGTGGGCAGCTCGGCGGTGGTGATCACCGCGGTCCAGCCCTCGACCGGTTTCACCGAGACCGAGGTCAGCGGGGTCTCGGTGGGCAGGGTGACTTCGAGTTTGCTGGTCTTGGCCGTCGCGGATTCGTTCGGAACGTTGAAGGTCAGGTGACTGTAGCCGCCGGCGGCCGGGTCATCGGAGTCGACATGGACGTGCGCGGACGCGGCCGCGGCGCCGGCGGCGAGCAGCCCGGCGGTCAATGTGGCGGCAGCGGCGCCCGTGAGGGTACGGCGGAGGGAGGATTTCATGGCAAGAGGGCCTTTCACAAAAAATAACGGGTCATAGGGGCCGGCCGGCACGGATGCCGGCCCGGCGGTAAGCAGCGGTGGCCGCCCGCGCTCCCCGGTCCGTGTGTGAAAGGAAAGGGCGGTCTCAGGCGGCGGGCACCGGTGCGGGCGGTCCGCGCCGGGTCGGCAGGCGCCGGCCCGCCCTGTCCAGGGGAAGAATCAGATGCACCGTGCAGGGACCCGGGACCCGGGCCGGCACGATCGTGACGGGCGCCGGCAGGTCCACCAGGGGGCGCAGCCAGGACGCCAGCGCGGACAGAGCCCGCTCGCCGCGGGCCAGCAGCAGTGAAGTCAGAAGGGTCGCGACCGCGTGCGCGGCCACCATCGCCGCGTCCATCCCCGCACCGGGGCCGGCCATGGCCGCATCAAAGGACGTATCAAAGGACGCGTCAAGGGAACCGGGAGCCATCGCCTGGCCCGCCAGTCCGGGGGCCAGGCCCGAGACCGCATGGGCATGGCCGGACATTCCCGCCGGAATCCTCACGGGCACTGCAGCGGAGAGGGCGTCGAAGGACCAGTGCAACCACAGCTGCCCCACGCCGAGCAGCCCGGCCAAAACGGGGAAGGACAACCGGAACCGGGTCAGCACCGCCACCGGCACCAGCGCCACCGCACACACCGCCGCCAGGATCCCCGGCCCCGGAAGCTGGCCCCCGCCGGCCAGGTGCCCGCCGGCCGCCAGCGCCACAATCACAGAACCGATCAACCCGGTACGGAACAACCGGAACGGAGCACGCGTCATCGGGAGCGGTCCTTTCCGGAATCCAGGGGCAGACGGGGATGCGCTACAAATTCTACGGGCCGGCCGGCGTCGGGGCACCCGCGCAGGGCATTCATGACTCTGGACCGTCGGCGTCGTTCACGGACAGCCGGCGGTGGACGTGGAGCGCTGTCCCGGCAAGTCCCGCGGCCAGCACGGCACCGCCGGCGGCCAGTCCCCACAGCGGCGCCCCCGTTCCCCCGGGCGGCTGCGCGGGCGCCGGCTTTGCCTGGACGGACAAGGCAGCCGGCTGTCCCGCACCGGCGGTGAAGGAAAAGGTCCCCTCGATCGGATGGGAGTCCGCTGACACGATCCGCCACGCCACCGTGTAGTGGCCGGCCGGTGCGCCGGCCTTGACGGGCTGGGTGACGTGATTGTCGACGACGGCGACCGGGCCGTCAGATTGGTTCGTGCCCGCCTCGTCCCGGATCAGGATCTGCGAGCCCAAGGCGATCGGGGTGTGCAGGAACGTCAGTCGGATGGTTGGCGGAACCGATGCGACGGTGGCTCCGGCGGCCGGCTCGGTGGCTTCGAGCACGTCGTGGGCCGCTGCCGGTGAAGCGGGCGCGAGAACCGTCCCGAGGGCGGCCACGAGCGCCGCAGCGGCAGCAGACCGCATGAATGCACTTACGAAGCCGGCGTCCACGCCAACCACCCCCTGCCCTCGACGACGTCCCTGCCCCAAGGTGGAACCAATGATGCCGGGCGACACCTTCCGGCCGAACACCCGGCACCGGTGGCCGACCACAGAGTATCCCCGCGCACCCGCAGTAAACCTTGAACCGCCTCGACGTGAATCTGGACGCCACCGGGGGCCGGTGACGTCCAGATCTCGGGGCGGCATCCCGCCGTCGGCAATGCCGCGCCGGCAATCAGCCCTGGCGGGCCTTCATCCGCGGGTTTTTCTTGTTGATGACGAAGGTGCGCCCACGGCGGCGGACGATCTGGGCTCCCGGGATTTTCTTGAGTGCCCGCAGCGAGTTCCTGACTTTCATGGGTGGCTCCTTGGTGGTGTTTGGTGTGGGTGGAATCGGCGGAAGGGGGCCTGGAAGCACGATTGTGTGAGTCCATCCGATGGCCGCAATTCTACATGAGAATCATTCTCAATTACAAGGAAACGGATGCGCTGACTTCGGGAGACCATGAACTCCCCCTGGACCCGGGATCGCCGCTTCAGCACTGTCAGCCGGTTGCCGCCCTCCCGGCGGCGGGCCGGATACAGTGGTGCCATGAATCTGGGGGACCTGGCCGCCGAGCCGCTGGTACACATCAAAGACTTCCGGATGGACTTCGGGGACACGACGGTCATCAAAGACCTCTCCTTCGATGTCCGGGCCGGGGAAACATTCGGATTCCTGGGCAGCAACGGATCCGGGAAAACCACCACCCTCCGGGCGCTGCTGGGCATCTACCAGCCCACCGCCGGGACCCTGCACATCGGCGGCAAACCCTTCACCCCCCAGGACGGGGCCCGGCTGGGATATCTGCCTGAGGAACGCGGCCTGTACAAGAAAGAGTCCGTCCTGGACGTGATGGTCTACTTCGGCCGCCTCAAAGGCCTGGATAAAACCCACGCAAAAACCTGGTCCCGGGACTACCTCGAACGGGTCGGCCTCGCCGAGAAGGCCACCACACGGCTGGACAAGCTCTCCGGCGGCCAGCAGCAAAAAATCCAGCTCGGCGTGACCATCATGAACGACCCCGAACTGCTGATCCTGGACGAGCCGACCAAGGGCTTCGACCCGGTCAACCGGCGCCTGCTGATGGACATCATCGAGGAACAAAAACTCGCCGGCGCGACCGTCATCATGGTCACCCACCAGATGGAAGAAGTCGAACGGCTCTGCGACCGGGTGATCCTGCTCAAAGACGGGACCGCCCGCGCCTACGGCACCGTCGCGGAAGTCCAGGAACAGTTCGGCGGAACCGTCTACCGGCTCTCCTACGCCGGGGTACTGCCGCCCTCGGCCCTGTATGACGTCGTCATCGACGCCGGCGGCGCTGCCGAACTCTCCCCCCGCCCGGGCGCTGACGAGGCGGCAGTATTGCGCGAGCTCGTCGGCAACGGCGTTGCCGTCCGGTCCTTCACCACCGCGAGGACATCCCTGGACGAGGTCTTCATCAAGGTCTACGGCGAGTCCCACGACATGGCGGAGGCCTGAACCCCATGACCCAGCACACCTCAACACAGCCCACCGCTCCCGCGCCGGTATCGCCCCCGCCGCCGGCACCGGCGGGCCGCCCGTTCGCCCGGCACAACCTCGGCACGGTGGTCGGGTTCGAATTCACCCGCACCGTCAAAAAACGCCGCTTCTGGATCGCCACCCTGGCGATTCCCGTGCTGATGGCGATCGTGTTCGGCCTGGTCTACCTCAGCAACTCCTCCTCCGCGGCCAGCGAGGACGCCCAGAAGACCGCGGCCATGTCCTTCACCTACACCGATGACTCCGGGCTGATCTCGGATGGCATCGCGACGGCCATGGGCGGGCGGAAAGCGGCCGACCCGCAGCAGGCCCTGCAGGACGTGAAAACGGGCAGGACGGATGCGTACTTCGCCTACCCCGCCGAGCCGGCCACGCAGCCGGTGAAGGTCTACGGGACAGACCAGGGGGTCTTCGAAAACGGCAAGTACGACGCCGTCGCCAAGCATCTCCTCACCGCCTCAGCCCAGGCTGAAGTCGGCTCCCCGCAGCTGACCGCCGCGGCCAGCGGCGACGTGAAGACAGAATCCCAGACGTTCAAGGACGGCCAGCCGAGTGGGGGCTTCGGCTCCGCCGTGCCGCCGCTGATGTTCCTGCTGATCTTCTACGTTTCCATCATTCTGCTCTCCAACCAGATGCTCAACAGCACCCTGGAGGAGAAGGAGAACCGGGTCACCGAAATGATCCTCACCACCTTGAATCCGACCACGCTGATCATCGGCAAGGTCATCGCCCTGTTCATGGTCGGCCTCGTCCAGATCCTGGTCTTCCTCACCCCCATCGCCGTCGGCTACGCCTTCTTCCGCGACAAACTCGCCATCCCCGACCTCGACCTCTCGAACCTGAGCTTCGAGCCAGGAACAATGCTCGTCGGTGCGCTTCTGCTGCTGGGCGGCTTCATCGTCTTTACCGGGGTCCTGGTGGCGATCGGCGCGATCATGCCCACAGCAAAAGACGCCGGCACCATCTTCGGGCCTCTGATGGGGCTGATCTTCGTCCCGTTCTACGCGATCAGCCTGATCATTTCCGACCCCCGCGCACCCATCGTCCAGATCTTCACCTATTTCCCGCTCTCGGCCCCGGTGACGGCCCTGCTCCGCAACGGATTCGGCACCCTCAGCCCCGTAGAGGCAACCATCATCATCGCCGAACTCTTCATCACCGGGTTCCTCATCCTCCGACTGGCTGTCCACCTCTTCCGCTACGGGTCCATCCAGTACTCGAGCAAGCTCTCCATCGCCGGAACCTTCCGCAAGAAGAACGACCCGGCCGGAAATTAACTCCGCCTGCCAGGGTCCCCGACTCCAGGCCCCAAAGCCGCAGGACCACCCGATCGAACATGGGAGGATCGGCCTATGGAAAACACCCCCGAAGTCCTCCGTTACGCGGCCTTTTCCACGACGCCGGACGGCGGCAATCCTGCCGGCCTGGTCCTGGATGCCCGGCACCTGGACGACGCCGGGATGCTGGCGGTGGCGGCCGCCGTCGGGTACGCCGAAACAGCCTTCGTGACGGAGCCGGACGTCGACGGCGACCCGCGCCGGAGCCGGGTCCGGTACTTCTCGCCCATCGCCGAGGTGCCCTTCTGCGGTCACGCCACGATTGCGCTGGCCATTGCGCTGAGCGCCCGCGACGGGGCAGGAACCTTCACCTTCGACACCCCGGTGGGCCCCGTCCGCATCGAGACAGCGGGCGACGGCGCCGACCTCACCGCGTCCTTCACCGCCGTCGAACCACAACTGGCGGAGTTCGACGGCGACATCCTGGCGGAGCTCCTGGGATTGCTCGGCGTCCGTCGGGGCGACCTCGATCCGGCCTATCCGCCGCGGATCGCGTATTCGGGGAACTGGCATCCGGTGCTGGTCCTCGCCGACCGCAACCTTTTCGACTCCTTTGGCTTCGATCCGGCGGCCCTTCGCCGGCTCATGGACGCCCAGGGCTGGGCCGCAACGGTGGCCGTCCTGTACCCGATTGCCAGGGGCGAATTCGAAGCCCGGAACCTGTTCCCCGTCGGTGCCATCACGGAGGACCCCGCAACCGGCGCCGGCGCGGCGGCGGTCGGCGCCTACCTGCGCATCGTGGGCCTCGCAGTGCCCCCGTCGCGGGTGCTCATCCGCCAGGGACGGCACGTGGGCCGGCCGGGCCTGCTCACCGTGGACATTCCGGCCGCCGGCGGAGTAGTGGTCAGCGGCCGGGCGGTCCAGATCCCCGCCGCGGGCCACAGCTGATCGGACGCGCGGCCGCGGAAAGTGGCAGCCGGGGCGTCAGTGCGGGTTGGCGAGGCGCTCTCTGGCGTGATGGCGTCCGGGGCCGACGGGCACGAGCTCGGTGGCCCGGGCGAGACCTTCGGTGGGCATCGAGACGTACATGCTTTCGGCCCGGCTGACCTGGAATGTCTCATGCCAGATGCCGACGGCCTTGGGGGCTTTTCGTGCCTGGCGGTTGAAGGCCGTCCAGGCCGGCCGGTGCTCGGATTCGGGCGCACTGGCGTAGGCATACAGCTTCTCCACCGACTCCCAGTACTGCACGATCACCGGCCCGCCGGCACCGAGGGCGAATCGACAACCCAGGAGGCCTGAGCCCGGCTCCTTGAAGAGTTCGTTCAGCATCCGCGGCATCGCCAGGAAGGCCGGCAGCCACAGGTCCGGTCGCCAGGGGCTGTTGATGCGCATGCCGATCAGGAACACCACCAGATCCCCGGAATGGCGGTGCGTGAAACGTCCAGCATTAATGCGTGCCATACTTTTCTCCTAACTAGATACCGCTACTCCCCAATATTGGCGAGTACTACTATCTAAGTCAAGGAGTATCTTTGCGCATCTCACAGCTGGCCGCGGCCACGGACGTCCCGGTGGCCACCATCAAGTACTACCTTCGGGAGAATCTGCTTCACGACGGCGTGCTGACTTCCGCGACGCAGGCACGCTACGACGGCTCCCATGTGCGGCGGCTGAAGCTCATCCGGGCCCTCATTGGCACTGCCGGGCTCAGCGTCAGCGCCACCCGCGAGGTGTTGCTGGGCCTGGAGAACCCGCCGGAGTCCGGCCACGACCTGCTCGGAATCGCGCACCATGCGGTCGCCAGGACCGCTCCGGACGACGTCGACCTCTCCGCCGCGCAGCAGCTCCTGGACCGCTGGGGCTGGGGCGCGGAGGCGTGCGACCGCGATGCCCAGGCCGCCCTGGTGCGGGCCCTGCAGGGGCTCTCAGACGCGGGGTTTGACGCGCCCGCGGTGCTCCTGGACCGGTACGCCGCGGCAATGCGGGACATTGCAGAGGCCGACGTCGAAAGTGTTCCGACGGATTCGCCGGAGGCCGCGATGCGGCACGTGGTGCTCGGGACCCTTCTGATGGAACCCGTGCTTCTGGCCATGCGCCGGCTTGCCCAGCAAAGCGCATCCTCCCAGCGCTTTGGCGTGGCGGGATCCGCCGGGCGGTCCGGCGCGGAATAGCCGCGTCAGCCGGCTGTGGCCGCGCCGAGCGTGACGTCCATGCTTTGCTCCTGGCCGTCGCGGACAAAGGTGACCTTTACCGTGGCCCCGGCGGCCTGTTCCCGCGTCGCCGCCGTCAGCTCGGAAGCATCGCTCACGCTGCGGACGCCCAGCCCGGTGATCACGTCGCCGGCCTTCAGGCCGGCCTTGTCCGCGGCGGAGCCGGGGGTGACCGCTGCCGCCTCCGCTCCGGCCGTGAACTCCGAAGCGGTTCCCGAGGCCTTATCCCGGACCGAGACCCCCAGCTGGCCGTGCGTGGCCGTGCCCGTGCCGATGATTTCCTGGGCGACGCGTTTCGCGTCGTTGATCGGGATGGAGAATCCGACGCCGATGTTCCCTGACTGGGATGCGGAGGAGGACGTGGACCCGGCCGAGGCGATGGCCACGTTGACTCCGATGACGTCTCCGTTCGCGTTCACCAGTGGGCCGCCGGAGTTCCCCGGATTGATGGCCGCATCTGTTTGGATGACGTTAATGCTGATGGTGCCCTGCGCGGCGGCGGAGGCCCCGTTCTGCAAGGCGGAGGTGGCCGAGGACGAGGTGTCGATGGTGCGGTTCGCTGCCGAAACGATGCCGTCGGTGACCGTTCCGCTCAATCCCAGGGGCGCTCCGATGGCAATCGCGGTGTCTCCGACTTTGACGCTACCGGAGTCGCCAAGGGTCGCGGCCACCAGACCGGGGGCAGTGATCTGGACGATGGCCAGGTCCGAGAGCGGATCTGTTCCGACGACCGTCCCCGGGTAGACGCTGCCGTCGCTGGTCCGAACCTCGATGGCCGCGTTCGCGGCCTGTCCGTCCAGGGTGACCACATGCGTGTTGGTCAGAATATGTCCGGCGGCATCCAGGATGATGCCCGATCCGGTACCGCCCGACGTGCCGGAGCTGGCGCCGATGGTGACCACACTGGGTGAGGCCTTCTGCGCGGCGGCTGTCACCGCGCTGACGCTGTCCGGGTTGTTGATGATCACCGGCGTGTATTGGGTCGTTGCCGTACCGGATGCCGACGCTGCCGTGTTCCACATCGACGTCGCCCCGGCCGCCACGCCCCCGCCGAGGCCGCCCGCAGCCACCAGGCAGGCAACATAGAGCCCTGCGCCGACGCGTTTCCGGGTCTTCAGGCGTGCACGGGTTCCGGGGTTTTCGCTGTGCGTGGGAAGTTCATGCTCGTTCATGGGTCATCCTGATCTCGTCGTGGTTGCCTGTGTTGACCTATCCCCATCCTCAAACCCCGGTCTGTCGACGGTCTGTCGCGCCGCTGTGAACGGACTGTGAGCATTTCAGGCAGCCATGCCGGCGGCCGGCCACCCGGGTGTTGCCGGTTGCGACGCTGCTGTCCAGTTTTCTACAAGGACCATTCCGGAGAATACGAGGTGCTGGACGGAATCCAGCGACGATCAACGGGGGCATAATGCATCGATCCGGCAAGGCCATGGTCTGCGCGGCACTGTTTGCCTGCCTGGCCCTGGGAGCTTGCGGCTCCCCGGAGACGCGGCCCGCTTCAGCGGAGACGGCGGCAGTTTTGCCGGGTGCGGTCGCGTCCGCGGATGCGACGGCGGCGGGTAACCCGACTGCGGCTGCGTCCTCCGCCGGAACTGTCGACGCGGGCGTACAACAGCGGGTCAAGAACCTGTGCACGAATGACCTGCAGGCCCAGGCCTCCAGCGCAACCCCTGCGCCCGGACAGCTGCGCGCCGCCCCTAAAGTCACGCTGGTCAGCATCAAATATCTTGGCGAAATGAAACAGATCCCGCTCCCGGACAATACCGCCGGCTACGAGCTCGGCATCAAATTCTCCTACAAGGTGGGACACGACGACGCCAAAACCTCCACGAAATTCTGCCGCGTCAATCTGACCGACTCGGCCGTGGACTGGAAGTGGACCGCGAGCCCCTGATGGGCTGACGCCACTGCCCGGACGCCACAGCCGGGTCCACTGGAGCGGGACACCCCGCACAGCCACGGCAAAGGTCCTGCTAAGTTCACAACTATTCCAGTGCAGGAGATTGATTACAGGAACACCCGCTCAAGGAGGACCCTGATGATCATCTACCGCCCCAACGTCCCACTGACCACCGGCCGCACCGGACTCATCCCGGCGCTGGCCGCCATGGCCTTGACCGCCGTGCTGGGCACGACGTGGCAGGTCCCGAACGAATCGCCAGGAGCAGCGGACACCGCGCACTGTGGGTGACGGCCGCAAGCCACACGATGACGGATGGCTCGTTCAGGAGTGCGGGCAGCCAGGCAGCCGCCGGCGCGGATCAGTTCCTCAGCTGCCTGCCCGGGCATCCTGTCGGTTCGCGGCGGCCCGGTTCCGGGGCAACAGGAATCCGACCGCGACGAGCCAGATCAGGCCGCCGAAACGCCCGACCGGCAACAGGACCTGGAGCGGCTCGACCACCATTGAGAGGAAGCTGAGCTCGGACAAAGCCGCGATAATGAGGCCGGTCCAAGCCAGCCAGCGCGGCACGAAGCGCAGGATCAGGGCAGGGACGGCGATCCCGGCGACGAGAAGCCCCAGGCCGACAACATAGGCGACACCGCCCGTGATGAAGGCGAGAAACGACAGCGCATGGGTCAGCGTGAGGTCGGTGGTGATCTCCGGCCGGCTCAGGACCCACGCCACGGAGGCCGAGAGCATGAGGAAAACCGAGGCCGCAATGCCGCCAAAGAAGCTGATCGCCGGACCAGGGACGCGCACGCCAAGCCGTAGCTGCCGGGCGTAGACGGTGGCCGCGAAGATACCCAGCGGAACCGCTGAACCGAACTGGAACAGGCTGGTGAGCCGCACGGCGTCGGGGTTCCCGTGAAAAAATGCCGCGACCTGCGAGGCGGGAGAGAACGGCGAGACGAAGGTCTGTCCGCCGGTGAGGGCTGCGCTGCACAGCAGGCCGGCGGCGGTGAGTCCCAGGCTCACGGCTGCCAGGATGCCCGGATGCGGCCCACCCGACCTGGCTGTTGTGGATGTGCGGTGGGGAGATAACTCAGTCATGATCGCGCCTTTCCGATAATCACGTCACAACAAGAATCATTCACTTGTTGAATCATTCTGTCAAGAGAGTAATATTGCGGTATGGATCCACAAGATACTCCGCGGTCAAGGCGCACCGCATTCCTGCTGTCCCAGCTGGGGGCACTGGCATCCTCACGCTTTGCCGAACGCACCCGCGAGCTCGAGCTGACACCCGGCGATGCCGGCGTGCTGCGCCTGCTGGGACGCACGCCGGGACTGAGCCAACGCTCCCTGGCCGATCGCCTGGGAGCCGTGCCCAGTCGCGTGGTTGCACTCATCGACTCGCTGGAACGGCGCGGACTGGTGGTGCGGGTGCGCAGCAACACCGACCGGCGGAATTACGAGCTCTGGCTGACGGCCGAGGGCACGGAGGTGCTCGGATCACTGCGCCAGGTTGCCGAGCAGCATGAGGCCGAACTCCTGGCCCCACTCACCGGCGACCAGTCAGCGCAGCTTGCGACACTGCTGGGCAAGCTGGCCGCCGCGCACGGCCTCGACAATGACCTCCACCGCGACACCAGCCGGACCGAATCCAAACCAGGGCGTCCCGACCGGCGGTAGGAGGAGAAGCTTCTGGCCTGCTTCGCGGGTGCGCGACCGCCGCCACTTGTCCGACGCGGCGCCATATGTAAGTATCTGCGTATGAATGCAGATAGTAAGGCTTGCACCCTCACCGCGGACAGCCAGTACGTCGAACTCGCCGTGGAGGTGTTCGCCATGCTGGCCGACGCCACCCGGGTCCGGCTCATCCTGGCCCTGCGACACGGTGAACTGCCGGTCAACGAGCTCGCTGAAAAAGCCGGCAAATCCGCGGCTGCCGTGTCCCAGCACCTGGCCAAGATGCGGCTGGCGCGCATGGTCTCCACCCGCCAGGAGGGCACCAAGGTCTACTACCGCCTGCAGGACGGGCACGCCTGGCAGCTCGTAGCCGACGCCATTCACCAGGCCGAACACACGCTGGGCACAGCTCCGCACCACGGTGCCGCGACGCACAGCCCCAAGAGGGACACCGGGGCATGAACCGGCCCATGCAACCCGGCCACGAAGTCCACGCGCACGCGCATCCGCACGAACCCGGACACGGACACGGACACGAACCCGGGCACACGGAAAGCGGTCCGGACGCGGACCACCTTCAAAGGCACGACCACCACCACGGTCCGCACGCACACATTCACGCAACCGGACTCAAGGGGTGGCTGCAGGAACTCTTCGTGCCGCATTCGCACGACTCCGCCGACTCGATCGACTCCGCCATGGAAACAAGCTCCCAAGGCATTCGCGCCGTAAAGGTGTCCCTGCTCGGCCTCGGGGCGACGTCGCTGTTCCAGCTGGTCATCGTCCTGATCAGCGGCTCCGTGGCGTTGCTGGCGGACACAGTCCACAATTTTTCCGATGCCCTCACTGCCGTGCCGCTGTGGATCGCCTTCCTGCTCGGACGCCGCCGTGCGACCCGGACGTTCACCTACGGATTCGGGCGAGCCGAGGACCTCGCAGGGCTGTTCATTGTGGCGATGATCGCACTCTCGGCCGTCGTGGCCGCCGTCGAATCCATCCGCCGCTTCTTCGAACCCCAGCCCGTCCAGAATCTGGGCTGGGTCCTCGCCGCCGGGCTCGTGGGCTTTGCCGGCAATGAACTCGTCGCGATCTACAGGATCCGTGTGGGGCGCCGGATCGGCTCGGCCGCGCTCGTCGCCGATGGCATTCACGCCCGCACCGATGGCTTCACGTCACTGGCCGTGGTCGCCGGAGTGATCGGCATCTGGCTGGGCTTCCCCCTCGCGGATCCGATGGTGGGCCTGCTCATCTCCGCGGCAATTGCCGTGTTGCTGTGGGGAACCGTGCGCGACATTGGGCGCCGGCTCATGGACGGCGTCGACCCCGCCCTGACGGAACGCCTGGCAGCAGTTGTCAGCACCCATGCCCCCGAGGGCGCAACTTCACGGTTGCGCTGGTCCGGCCAMCGGCTTCACATCGAAGTCTCCATCCCACTGGCGGGCATCGCTGCCTTGGAGGAACTGGCCACTATCCACGATGAAATCGACCGCGGCACCCGCCAGGCACTCCCGAACGTGGGATCCGTGACGACAGTGCCCACGTTCGACCGGGCGGGCGCGGCCGAACTGAACTATCCCCCGAGCCGCGATTAGCGGCGGCCCTCACGGGCTTCCCGGCCAGCGGGGAATCAGTGTCTGTCCGGCGTATCCCGCGGCGTCCCGGACCCGTTGCCGCCAAGCCGGGGAATGCTGGCCACGGCAACCAGGGCCGCAAGGGCTCCGAGGCCCGCAGGCAGGCCGATGAGTGTGGCGATGCCGCCCACCAGCAGCGGCCCGCCAGCGTCTCCGAGTTCGCGGCCGAGCTCGGCGGAGCCCATGGTGCGGCCCATGCGCCCCGGCGGAGTGGTGTCCGCCAGATGGGCAAAGCCGGTTGGCGTCGCCATGCCGACGCCTGCCCCGATTGCCGCAGCAGCCAGGTAAATAGTGACCGGACCGGGGGCCAGGGCCAGGAGGGCGACGCCGCCTGCGGTCACCAGCAGGCCCCACCTCATGCCCTGCGCGTCGCTGATGCCTCCGTTGTCGCGCAGCCTCCCGATCCGGGGCTGGGTGAGCAGGGAGGCAATTGCCAGGAGACTGACGGCTGCCGTTCCGGCGAAAGCGTCCAGGCCGTGCCTCGTCGCAAGGGCGGGAAGAAACCCGACCGCCGCTCCGAGCGCAGCGGTCGAGGCGGCCAGTACCAGTGTGGGGACCAGGAACCGCCGCTCGGTGATCTGCCGCGCCAGATCCAGAACGGTGTAGCGCCGGCGCGGAAGCGGTTCCAGATGCGGCACGGCGACGAGCACCCACATTGCCGCGGCTGCCGCCAGCACCGAGAGGGCCGCAAACAGCAACGGAAAGCCGCCTGCGTATATCAGGGCGGCACCAAGCAACGGTCCTATGACGTATCCGAGACTCTTCCAGGAGCCGTACCTCCCGAAGTAGGTGCCGGCATTCCTTCCCTGGGCACGACGGGCCACCATCGCGGAAGACGCGGGTGAGAAAGCGGAGGCCGCGGCGCCCTGCCCAAGCCGGGCCAGTCCCAGCATGAGCGGGTCCGCTCCCCACAGGCCGATGAGGGACACCACGGCAAAGGCCACCAGGCCCCCAACGATGACGGGCTTGGCGCCGATGCGGTCACTCAGGGCACCGAAGACCGGCTTGAGGAATACTTCAGAGACGTCATACAGTGCGAGCAGAATGCCCAGGTTGAGAAGGGTCAGGCCGATGTTTCCGCTCTGGGCGCCCATGCCTGCGGCGATACTGTGCGCGCCGAAGGCGGTCACGAAACCTGCGGCGTACAACGGGGCGGAGGAGGACCGGGCGGCGAGCACCGGCGGAGATGGGCTCATGAATGAAGCTCCTGGTAAACCTGTCCGGCAAAGTCCTCCAGCGCAACAACGCAGCCCGCCAGGTTCTCCTCGGCACCGGATGCCAGCGCGCTGCCGAAGACGTCCCTGCCCCGGATGGCGCGGAACCACCGCCGCAGCCGATCCAGACTTTGCTCTTCCTCCTCGAGCTCGGCAAGCGTGAACTTCCGCTTCGCAATCTCGTGGGCAATCTCCTCCCGGAATTTGCCGCAGTCGGCGACGAACTCGGCCCATTCCTCCGCCCGGGCCGCATCGAAAAGTGCACGCAGTTTGGCGGCGTCGGCGGAGCCGGTGGCCAGTACCATCAGCTCGCCGTTGCCCGCGCGGGCGAGTTTCCGGGCTTTTTCTGCACCGTCGCGGCAGGCAGGGACGTCGGGTGCGGTCCAGGCGCCCTGGCCGACGGGAACGGCACCGAGTCGGCGCAGTTCCCGCCAGACCGCCACGCGATGCCGGGACGGATCCGACGGCACTTGCACGAGCAGTACAAGCCAGGAAACCTCGGAACTGTGGGTCACAAACTATATTGTAACGGTTGTTACAATCTGGCGCCGGGCCCGGGTTCCGGACCGGAGCCGCAGGTCCGGTCCGGCTCCCCCGCGGCTCCGAATCACCTTCAGGGGACGAGTTTCAGGGCCGGCATTCAAAGACGAGCATTCACAGACCAGGAGTAGAAAGTGACAATGAGCGTTCAGCAGGAACCGGCCCGCACGGGCGAAGCCACGCTGCGGCGGCAGATCGTTCCCACGGAACTGGGTCCCTGCATGGTGCGCGTCCAGGAGGGTACGCCCGGCCGGGGTCAGGCGTCCGGCACAGCGGACGTCTACCTTCACGGCGCAGCTGGTTCCTGGACCAGCTTCCGGGCGCTGCTTTCCGGGGCGCCGGCGAACGACCGGGTGCTGATCGACCTTCCGGGGTGGGGTGAATCCACGGCGGGCGCCCGGCTGGAACAATTCCGCATCGAGGCGATGGCACGCGCCATCACCGGTGTGCTGAACGCGCTGGGCTACCGGCGGTGGAACTTGGTGGGCCATTCGATGGGAGGCTTCCTGGCGCTGCACATCGCCGCGGCGTGGCCCGAACGGACTGCCAGTGTGGCCACCATTTCGGCCACGACATTCGCCGTGTCCGCGGCGGCCCGCGGGCCGCTGCGGAGCCTGGGCAGGTTCCCGGCGTTTGTCGGCATGCTGCTGGCCATGCGCACCATGGCGGCCCTCGGCCCGGCGGGGTCGGCACTGGTCCGCGCAATCGGGACAACCCCACTGATGGGGCCGCTGATGTCCCCATTCTTCGCAGAACCCGGAGCCATCCCGGCGGCGGTGATCCGCGGGCTCAGCAACGACGCCCGGCCGGCCAGCTTCTCCGCGGCCGCCCGGGCGGTGGAGAACTACGATTTTGGCCAGTGGCGCGGCATTCGCTGCCCGGCCCTGGCCCTGCGCGGCGACCGCGACGTGTTCACGCCTCCGTCCGACCTTGCCCGGCTGGCCGAAATAGTCCCGCACGTCCAAAGGGTGACGATCCCGCAGTGCGGCCATTTCGCCAACATCGAGAGGCCGGAGCACGTGCAGCGGCTGCTCGATGACCTGCGCGGCCCGTGACCTGCTGGTCTGCGGCGGGCCACCTCCCTGAAGCCCGAAATCCAGTTGCTTTGACTCTTGACCGGCGACACTCACCGATATATCGTTAACTATCGTCGAAACATCGGCGACTAGTCAGATTCACTTGAACTGGAAGGACGATGCCGCTATGAAGGGCATTCACGACGACAAATTCAACGACGACGGGCCCGCCGCGGGACGCTTCGGGCGCGGCAGGAGCCGCCGGGGACCCCACGGACACGGCGGTTTCGGACCAGGCCGCGGGTTCGGGCCCGGTTTCGGCCCCGGTTTCGGGCCAAGCTTTGGTCCCGGTTTCGGTCCCGGCGGTTCACGGCGGGCCAGCAGGGGCGATGTCCGCTCGGCGATCCTCTCCCTCCTGGCCGAGGCGCCGTCCAACGGCTACGGCCTGATCAAGACAATTGCCGAAAAGACCTCTGGTGCCTGGCGGCCGAGCCCGGGCTCGGTGTACCCGACGCTCCAGCAGCTCGTCGATGAGGATCTCATCGCACCCGTCGGCGAGGGCCGGCGCACCGAGTTCACACTGACCGATGCGGGCAAGGCCTACGTGGCCGATCACGCAGAAGAGCTGGGGAACGCGTGGAACACCGACGCGCAGGGCTCCGGGCCTGCGTTCCACGAGAGTGTCGGGAAGCTCATGGGAGTCATCCACCAGTTCCGATTCTCGGCAACCGAGGAGCAACGCAATGCTGCAATGGAAAAACTCGACGAAACCCGCCGTGCGCTCTACCGCATCCTCGCCGACTAGCGCCGTCGGCACTTGGATGTGGCATGTCGGCCTCTGCGGACAGGTCTGCCGGCCCGGAGTCGGATGACTATTCTGCGGTTCCTGCCGATTGTTCCTGGGCGACGTTCACATTCTGCTCCTCCGCCACCCCGGCCCGAAGAAACAGTTCCCGTGACGCGATTTCCAGCCCCAGGGCAGTCGCTGCGATATCCTCCAGCGTTTGGTGCATCCACGCCACGGCAGCGGCGTCGGCCCGGGCCGCGGCGCCTCCGGAGGCGTGAACTGCCCGCAGCGACGCGTACCGGGCCACCCTGCCTTTCAATTCCCCGGTGAGATCCTCGATCTCTGCCAGTAGCTGGTCCCGCCAAGTGCCGGCATCTTGCGCTCTGTTCAGCTGCCGGACGGAAGATGACAGCCGTCCGAAGGCCGGTTGTTGCCGCTTCCCCAAGAGCTCGGCCAGCTCGGCTGCCAGCTCTTCCATTGCCTGGGCCGATGGTGACGGCGCCGAAAGCCATTCAAGATCTGCATCGCCTTGGGACCGTTGTTCCGCGAACGACAGCAACCGTCCGGGGCGCGGAACGTCGCTTATTGGTCCGGACCGATGGTACGGGTGAAGGGACGCGGGCCGGTTCATGGGGTTGCCTCGCATCGGTGGATCCTCCTGGACAGTGCGCTTGAATAATGGCGCTACCAGGGTCCGGGGCAACACCACTATTTTATCCGGGAGGGGCTCAGGAAGGTAGGCCTCAAAGCACCCGCAGGGCGACTGAGCCGCGCAGGTGCAGTAAAATCCGAGTATGGCGACGATGGGCCGGGCCGTGCGCGTGAGTGCCGCTTTCGTCAAGATAGCGGACACCCTTGTGGCGGACTACGACGTCTTGGACCTCCTCCACACCCTGGTGGAAGAATCAGTCGGTATTCTTGACGCCGCAGCCGCCGGACTCGTGCTGGTCGATCCGGCCGGAGACCTCCAGGTCATGGCCTCGACCAGCGAGGAAAGCCAACTCGTGGAAGTCCTCCAGCTCGAGGCCGGCGCGGGGCCATGCGTGGACTGCTACCGGACCGGAGCCGCCATAGCCATCGACGACATCGCTGCGCAGGGTTCCCGATGGCCCCTGTTCCAGTCCTCCGCCCTGTCCCAGGGCTTCCGTTCCCTGCACGCCGTCCCGATGCGCCTGCGCAACCGGACCATCGGAGCCTTGAACCTCTTTGGCCAGGAAGCCGGTCCCCTCAGTTCCGAGGACACCGCAATTGCCCAGGCCTTCGCGGACGTGGCAACCATTACCCTCCTGCAGGAACGCGCGGCCAGAGAAAACGCCCTGATCAACGAGCAGCTCAAGCGCGCCCTCAACAGCCGCATCCTGATCGAGCAGGCGAAGGGCGTCATCGCCCACACCTCCAATGTCGACATGAACGAGGCGTTCGCGCTGCTCCGCGGCTACGCCCGCGCCCACAACAAAACCCTCTACGACACCGCCGAAAAAGTCATCAACCGCAGGATCACCATCTAGCGCACCCGCTGCCTCCACTACTCGGCACCGGAGGGCGTCGACTGCGGTGCGTCGTGCCACGGACCCAAAGAAGGAAGAATCAAACCTATGACCGAGACCTTGAAAACACCCAACGTCCTTTTTATCTGCAGCAAGAACGGCGGAAAATCCCAGCTCGCCGCCGGACTCATGAATCAGCTCGCCCACGGGACGGTCACGGTGCACTCTGCCGGGACCAAACCCGGTGAATCCCTGAACCCCCAGGCCGTGGACTCCCTGGCCGAACTCGGCATCGACATCACCGGCGAGCACCCCAAGCCCGTCTCCGACGACGTTCTGGACGCGGCCGACGTCGTGATTGTCCTGGGCAACGAGGCCAGGATTGAACCCCGCGAGGGCAAGCGGTTCGAGTTCTGGGAGACGGACGAACTGTCCGAACGCGGCATCGAGGGCATGGAGCGCATGCATCTGGTGCGGGACGACATCAAGTCCCGGGTGCAGAAGCTGTATGCGGAGCTCACCGGCAGCTGAGAKRGTCCGCTGGCCGACTGAGGCCACCGCGAAGGGGATGGACTATCGCCCCCACTTTCGGGGGTTCTGTCCCTACAATTAACTGTGGCCTCCATGGCATCCACGTCGCGGGGGCGACCCACTAAGGAGGATCATCATGGGCCTGGGTGAAAAGATCCACAACGCCGCCGAGAAACTCCACGGCAAGGGCAAAGAGACGGCTGGCAAAGCAACCGGCGACGAGAAAATGAAGGCCGAAGGCAAGAGCCACCAAGTCCGAGCAGACCTGAAGCAGGCCGGCGAAAAAGTTAAGGACGCCTTCAAGAAACACTGAAATACAGGCTTCCGGAGGGCGGGAGTGCGGTCCGGCGGAGCGCGCTCCCGCCCGGCCTTGTCTGCTGGCGTTCCAGGGACCTCCCGTCGTCAGTGATGCAGGTCCAGCGCCTCGAGCAGCCGGGTAACTGAGCCGCCCAGGTTCCACTCTGTGGCGAGACGCTCCAAGTCGGACCGCGGACCACCTGCCACGGGATGCAGTTGCGCTCCCGCCTCTTCAAGCGTCGGCAGCTCCAGGTTCTTCACGATCTGCACCACCGCGGGCGCAACCGCCAGGTACTCCGCGGCCGCGGCGAGCTTGGACCGCACGCCGCTGGACAGTCCGCTTCCGGAATCCGCGGCAGCCTCGAGCAGCCCGTCGAGCGTGCCGTATTCGCCGAGCAACGCCGCGGCGGTTTTCTCGCCGATGCCGGCGACGCCCGGCAGCCCGTCCGAGCTGTCGCCGCGCAGCGTCGCGTAGTCGGCATACTGTGCGGGCAGCACGCGGTACTTCTCGACGACGACGGCGTCGGTCATGACCTCCAGGTTCCGCATTCCGCGCGCCGTGTAGATCACCCGCACCTGACGGGCGTCGTCGATCACCTGGAAAAGGTCGCGGTCGCCCGTCACCACGTCGACCGGAAGTCCGGCGTGGCTGGCGTAAGTGCCGATGACGTCGTCGGCCTCGTGTTCGGCAGCCCCGACGACGGCGACGCCGGCGAGCTCGAGTACCCTGCGGATCATCGGGATTTGCGCCTCCAGCGCGTCCGGAACGACTTCGACGTCGGGGCCGTCGGCCACTGTCTCCTCGACCCGGTGCGACTTGTAGCTCGGGATGAGGTCGACCCGCCACTGCGGACGCCAGTCGTTATCCCAGCAGGCAACCAGGTGCGTCGCGCCGTAGTCCGTTGTGAGCCGCGTGATCATGTCAAGCAATCCCCGGACAGCGTTCACCGGCGTGCCGTCGGCGCGGCGGACCGTGTCCGGCACGCCATAAAACGCGCGAAAGTACAGCGAGGCGGTGTCGAGCAACATCAAACGGTCGGCCATACCTGATCCTGACACGGATGCGCCCGCTCGCGGCGGACCGTCACGGTTTTGTTCCCAGGAGGCCGGGTTGCCGCGGGCGGGCGCTCCAGCCGGCCGCCCGGAACACAAAGTGTTTTCACAGCCTAGGCATGGGAAGTAGCCGCAGGGTGACACATAGGGGTGCGCGGCGGTCAACGCCCGGCCCAGTGAACCATCCACTGCAAGTGCCGCTGTTCCCCAGGAGGCGACGATGACTGCCCAGACCCCTTCGGCTCTCATGACCGTGGCCGAGGTCGCCCTCGTCATGCGGCTGTCCAAGGCGACCGTGTATCGCCTGGTGCAGGCCGGCGAAATCCCCGCCGTCCGCTTCGGCCGGTCCTACCGCGTCCCTAAGAGCGCCGTTTCTGCGTACATTGCACGCTCGGGCCTCACCGGGAACGAAGGCTCCGAGGTTTCGAACCGGCACTGACCGCCGGCCCGCCGCCGCCAGTTTCCTGGCCGGGCGGACGGCTCGTCCTGACTTTTCCAGCCGGGTCATTTTCTCCATCATGACGGCCGCCACCAACAGTTCTGGCCAATATGGGCGGATTTCCGCGTTAACTCTCACCGTTCGCGCACGTTTCCCCGCTGAAACAGCGTTCGTCATTTTCGTCTTTTGAGCCATCTTTCACGCCATTTATTTCCGGGTAATGGCGGAACCAAGTATTTGTATGACATTTGTGTTTCGCCGCTGATTTCTCCCCGGAAAAAGCACGTAGCCACTACTGTGTTGGCCATTCTTGGCGTCCCCGTACGTTGGTCCCAGCCAGCACACCCCAGCTGCTGGATCCCACCGGAGGGCAGATACTCCCCGCACCTTGGCGGCTCACCGCCATTGTGACGGGCGGCAGAAAGCTGTGCATCAGCCACCTGTGCAACCGGATATCGATGGCAACTTCCACACATCCAATTAGGGGTAGAAATGCGTGTATTAGTCACCGGCGGAGCAGGGTTCCTCGGCTCCCATTTGTGCGAAACACTAATCAAGCGCGGCGATTCCGTCGTCTGCGTCGATGATCTCTCGACCGGCAGGCGGGAGAACCTGGCGAAGTTCGCTGATGATCCAAACTTTACGTTTGTGCAGCAGGATGTAAGCACAGCCCTCAACATCCAGGGGCGGCTGGACGCGGTAGCCCACCTCGCGAGCCCGGCCTCACCGCCGGACTATCATCGGCTCCCCCTGGAAACGCTGGCCGTGGGCAGCCGGGGCACGGAGAACGCCCTGAAACTCGCAGAGAGGAAGGCGGCCCGCTTCGTCCTTGCCTCCACCAGCGAGATCTACGGGGATCCTACTGTCCACCCGCAGAACGAGCAGTACTGGGGCAACGTGAGCTCTATCGGCCCCCGCAGTGTCTACGACGAAGCCAAGCGATTCGCCGAAGCCATCTCCATGGCCTACTCCCGCAGCCGGGGGGTGAACGTGGGGATCGTGCGCATCTTCAACACGTTCGGACCACGGATGCGCGCAGAGGATGGCCGTGTCGTCTCCAGCTTCATCGCCCAGGCGCTGAACGGGGATCCCCTGACGATCTACGGCGACGGTCAGCAGACCCGCAGTTTCTGCTACGTGGACGATCTCATTCGGGGCCTTGTGGCCATGATCGACAGCAACGAAACGGGTCCCATCAATCTGGGGAACCCGGTGGAGCGGACCGTCCAGGAATTGGCCGAACTGGTCCTGGAGATCACGGGCTCGTCCTCGAACATTGAATTCCACCGGCGGCCGGTGGATGACCCAACCCGTCGCCGCCCGGACATCAGCCTCGCCGCAAATGTGCTCGGCTGGCAGCCCCTGGTCTCCACCGAGGAGGGCCTGGAGCAGGTCATCAGGTATTTCCGTTCCCACGCCGGAGAAGTGCAGGCCGCAGCCTTGGAACTTTCCGGAGCCCAGTTCGAAGGAATGTCCCCGGCCGCACAGCGGGCGGAGCGTCCGGCCTTGGCCGAACCCGCCTAGCCCCCCGACTACCCACCAGCCCGCGGTCCGTTCGGGCCGCACCGCAGTCCTTAGGAGATCAGCATGCGTATTACTGTCATTGGCACAGGTTATCTGGGTGCTGTCCATGCCGCCGGCATGGCTGCCTTCGGCCACGACGTTCTGGGGGTGGACGTCGACGCCGCGAAAATTGAACGCCTCGCCCACGGCGTGGCCCCGTTCTACGAGCCGGGCTTTCCGGACCTTCTGCGGGAGAACCTCGACGCGGGCCGCTTGCGGTTTTCCACCTCACTGGAAGAAGCGGCCGCGTTCGGCGACGTCCACTTCATCTGCGTCGGTACCCCACAAAAGCCCGGCTCCACCTCCGCGGACATGAAGTTCGTTGACGCGGTCATCGAGGGCATGGCACACCGCATCTGCTCCGGCCCTGCCTCATTGTGGGCAAATCCACCGTGCCAGTAGGGACGGCGGCCCGGCTTACCGAGATGGTGGCCCGGCTCTCCCCAGCGGGTGAGCAGGCACAAGTGGCGTGGAATCCGGAGTTCCTCCGTGAGGGATTCGCCGTCAACGACACACTCCACCCGGACCGGCTCGTGGTCGGGGTGGCCTCCGCCGACGCCGAGGCGACCCTGCGGCAGGTCTACGCCACCATTCTCGAGGAGGGCACGCCGTACGTAGCAACGGATGTGGCCACGGCCGAACTGGTGAAAGTCTCAGCCAACGCGTTCCTGGCAACCAAGATCTCGTTCATCAATGCCATCTCCGAGGTCTGTGAGGCCGTGGGGGCGGACATTGTTCCCCTTGCTACGGCCCTCGGCCACGACGCACGGATCGGCAACCGATTCCTGGCCCCGGGCGTAGGCTTCGGCGGCGGCTGCCTGCCCAAGGACATCCGCGCCTTCCTGGCACGCGCCGAAGAACTGGGCATCGACGAGGCCCTGGGATTCCTCAGAAATGTCGACGCCATCAACCTCAACCGGCGCCACAGCGCGGTCAACCTGGCCCGAGGCATGCTCGGCGGCTCGCTCAAAGACAAGAGGATCGCCATCCTGGGCGCCGCCTTCAAACCCAACAGCGACGACATCCGGGACTCGCCGGCGCTCAGCGTCGCCAACGCCCTCCAGAGCCAGGGAGCACAGGTCCGCGTCCATGATCCCGAAGCCATCGAAAACGCCCGCGCCGCCCACCCCCTGCTCAACTACACCTCCGAGGTCCACAAAGCCTTCGAAGGCGCGCAATTGGCAGTCCATCTCACCGAATGGCAGGAATACCGGGACCTGGACCCGCTGCACCTGTCCACGCTCGTGACCACCCCACACATCCTCGACGCCCGGAACGCCCTCGACATCGACCATTGGCGCGCGGCCGGGTGGACCGTCCGGGCCATGGGCCGCCCGGCCAGGTAGGCCAACAGGACAAGGAGGACGCCCCCATGATCAGACCCACAGCCCTCGTCACCGGCGGAGCCGGCTTCATCGGCAGCCACTGCTGCCTCGACCTGATCCTCAACGGCTACAACGTCGTTGTGATCGACAACTTCATCAACAGCTCACCGGCGGCGATCGAGCAAGTCGAGCGCATCACCGGCCGGGACATCACCCTCCACGACGTGGACCTGACCGACAAATCATCCCTGGGCGAGGTCTTCCGGAACCATCGCATCGACGTCGTCGTTCATTTCGCGGCGCACAAGGCCGTTGGTGACTCCATGAACCGCCCGCTGGAGTACTACACCAACAACGTCACCGGGATGCTCAACCTCCTCAACGCGATGCAGGAGGCCGATGTCAGGCACCTGGTGTTCTCCTCGTCCTGTTCCATTTACGGTGACGCCGAGGATCTGCCGCTGACGGAAAATTCGCCCGCCCGCCCCACCAACCCGTACGCGCAAAGCAAATGGATGTGCGAAAAAATCCTGGCGGACCTGTGCGCCCGCCAGCCGGAATTCTCGGTCACCGCGCTGCGCTACTTCAACCCGGCCGGCGCCCACGAAAGCGGCGAAATCGGCGAGGACCCGACAGGCGTCCCGGGAAACATCGTGCCCTTCCTGACCCAGCTCGCCGCCGGCCGCCACGACGAACTCCAAGTGTTCGGTTCGGACTATGCCACGGTCGACGGGACCGCCGTCAGGGACTACATCCACGTCATGGACGTGGTCGAAGGACACCGCCTGGCCCTCGAAACCGGCCCCCTGCCGGGGTTCCGCCGCTACAACCTGGGCACCGGCGTCGGAACCTCCGTCCTGGAACTTATCCGGGAATTCGAGACCGTCACGGGGACCACCATCCCCTACCGCATCGTCGGGCGCAGACCCGGCGACGTGCCCGCACTCGTCGCATCCCCGGCGCTGGCCAACGCAGAACTCGGTTGGACAGCGCGCCGGAACCTCACCGAAATGTGCCGGGACGCCTGGAACTTCCAGGAAAAGCACCCGGCCGGATATGCAAGCGCCGTCATGAGTGGAGGTGGCAGCGCATGAGCGCGAAGACAGCGGCCGCGCAGGTCCAGCCGGCACCGAATCCGGACAGGCGGCGCACCAGCGCCGAGGAAGCGCAGAACACCAGCACCATGGTCACGGCCACGCCCCACGGCCCTCTGCTCTCCGGCCCGCGCGCGCCGCGACTGGCGAATAACAAGGCACTCTACGTTCCGGTCCTGTCGGCGGGACGGCGGAAGCTGATTGCCGCCCTGACCCTCGGCTGGTGCGTCGCGTTCGCCGCGTTCTGGTTCTGGTGGCTGGAGCCCGAGCACAACGTGGGGTGGCCGGGCCTGGTCCTCAATTCCGTGCTGTTGTTCTACCTGTCCTACCTGCCCAGCTATTTCCTGATCGCGGTGAACCGGCTGCGGCAGATCGATCCAGCTCTGCCGGTCCCCGATGTGCGGGTCGCCTTCGTGGTGACCAAAGCCCCTTCCGAGCCGTGGGAAGTGGCGAAAAAGACTCTCCGGGCGATGCTGGACCAAGAATTTCCACGCCCCTACGACGTCTGGCTTTGCGACGAGGACCCGTCCCCGGAGGTCATTGCCTGGTGCTCACGCCTGGGAATCCGAGTCTCAACCCGCCGCGGCATCGCCGAATACCACCAGCAGCAGTGGCCCCGGCGGACCCGGTGCAAAGAGGGCAACCTCGCCTACTTCTACGACACCGCCGGATACCAGGAGTACGACGTCGTGGCGCAGCTGGACTGTGACCACGTGCCGGCACGGAACTACCTCGCCGAGATGGTCCGGCCGTTCACCGACGCGAGCGTCGGCTATGTGGCGGCACCGAGCATCTGTGACACCAACGCCGCCACCTCCTGGTCCGCCAGGGGCCGGGTACACAAGGAAGGGACCTTTCATGGCCCGTTCCAGGCCGGGCACGTCGCGGGCCTCGCCCCGCTCTGCATCGGGTCCCACTATGCGGTGCGCACGGCGGCCCTGCAGGACATCGGCGGGATCGGCCCGGAACTCGCCGAGGACTTCTCCACCAGTTTCCTGCTCAACTCGGCGGGCTGGCAGGGTGCCTTCGCGCACGACGCCGAGGCCCACGGGGACGGGCCGCACACCTTCGCCGCCAAGGCGGTACAGGAATACCAGTGGTCCCGCAGCCTGGTGGTGCTGCTTTTGGAGACGCTCCCCCGCCACCTGCACCGGTTTCCCTGGCGGCTCCGGCTGCGGTTCATCTTCGCCCTGTCCTACTACCCGCTGCTTGCCCTGACCACCATCGCGGGGCTGACGCTGCCCGCCATTGCCGCGGTGACCGGCGTTCCCTGGGTCAACGTCAGCTACATCGAATTCCTTGTCCGCTGGTCATTCATCACGGTGTGGCTGGTATTGATCACGTTCCTGGCCCGGCGATGGGGCCTCCTGCGCCCCCGGGA
This sequence comes from Arthrobacter sp. 05T47, assembly GCF_056395825.1. Lineage (NCBI taxonomy): Bacteria > Bacillati > Actinomycetota > Actinomycetes > Micrococcales > Micrococcaceae > Arthrobacter > Arthrobacter sp. 05T47. The sequence continues at coordinate 61,097 of NZ_JBFTKG010000018.1, forward strand.
AGCCCCCGTCCTCAGCTGGGAAAACTGGCTCTACACGCTCGCCCGGTGGCCCTTCGTTGCCAGGGGCGTCCTGGCAGCAGTCCTGCAAAAGATCCGCCCGCGGGCAGTGGATTTCAAGGTCACACCCAAATCCCTTGGCAGCTACGAGCGGCTGGACTTCAGGCTCCTCACGCCCTATTACGGAATATCGGTTGTCATGAGCGCGGCAGCCCTGACAGGTGAAACACTGACGGCGGCCTACGGCTACGTGTTCCTGTGCCTGCTGGCCGCCGGCTCCTACGCCGTCGTGGCCCTGGCGGTCCCCCTGCTCCACGCCTATGAGAGCGCCGCGGCGGCGAAAGCCCCGCTGGCCGCCGCCATCCGCGCCACCGTCGCTGTCCCCCTGGCCATCACGGCGGCCGTCTGGATACCGCTTCTGGTCGCCATCGCACAGTTCCCGCACTTCATCCGGCCCTTCCTGATCTAGGAGATCCAAGAAATCCCGACCAGTCCAGACCGGTTCAACCCGAATCGGTCTGGACTGTGGCCGTCCCCCCGTTCCGGCGCTTCCCGCACCCCGACGATTGGTCTCTTCGATGCCCGCCATGATGGCAACGCCCTGTTTTAACAGGTTGAAAGGACGGGCCCGCAGGCCGCGGTGGAGGCTGCCCGCGCTGGTCGCCGCCTCGGTGGCTGCCCTGGGACTCATCGCCGCCACGGCATCCATCACCCGCCCCGCCCCGTCACCGGAGCTCGCGATCCGCGGCGCCGACATCTCCTTCACCCTCCAGGAGGAAGCAAACAACCAGACCCTCAGTGACAATGGCCAGACGGCGCCACTGGAAACGATTCTCGCCCGGCACGGCGCCAACTACGCCCGGCTCCGCGTCTGGGTCGATCCCCCCAAGGGAACCAGCGACCTGGACTCCGCCCTGACTCTCGCCCGGCGCGCCCGCGCAGCCGGCCTTCAGATACTCCTGGACCTGCACTATTCGGACTCCTGGGCAGACCGGACCGCCCAGCAAACACCGGCGGCGTGGCAGGGCCAGAACCCTGAGCAGCTGCGCAGCACCGTGGAAACCTACACCCGCGACGTCCTGGCGGCCTTTGCCCGGCAGGCCACCCCGGTCGCCATCGTCCAGATCGGCAACGAGACCACCCACGGGATGCTGTGGCCCACCGGACAGATCTACAAGCAAACCGGCGAAGACTGGGCGGGCTATGCCGAGCTGGTCAAGGCGGGCATTCGCGGGGCGAAGGAAGCAGGGCCCGGTCCCGGCCCGCTGATCATGCTGCACTCCGACACCGGCGGAGACCAGGGCGCATCGACCTACTACTTTGACCATGTGCAGCAGGAGGGAGTCAGTTTCGACCTCATCGGGTTGACCTACTATCCGTTCTGGAACGGTTCCCTGGCCAGCCTGCAACAAAACCTCCATGTCCTCGCCGACCGATACGCCAAAGACATCCTCATCGCCGAAACGGCCTACCCGTGGACCCTTTCCGGGGGCGGCGGCATCCAAAGCGTCGTCACGTCCSTCGATGCGCTGCCGGACGCGGCCGCCTACCCGCCGACGCCCCAAGGACAAGCGCACTATTTCGAAGCCCTCAACCGGATACTGCGCGAAGTTCCCAACGGCCACGGGACCGGCTACCTCATCTGGGAACCCGGCTGGCTCCCCGGGGTCCCCACCGACGCCCGCACCGGGAACTCGCACAGCAACCTCACGCTCTTTGACTGGTGGGGCCACGGGTTGCCGGCACTGGACGCATTCCAGCCCACCGGAGCCGCCGGACCCTAGGCAGCGACCCATGTGGAGCTCACAGGATTCTGTAAGGGAACTGAGAGCGGGACGCGGTCACGTTGTCGGTGACCAACTGTTGGCCCATCCTTGAACCATGATCGAGCCCAAGGCGGGTCCTCTCGCGAACCGCGGGAGACAGTGGGGCGTGCGCAAGCGCGCAACAGCGACCGCCGTCGGGGTCGTCGCCCTGGCGCTGCTGGTCGGTGGCATTGCGCTCATAGCCTCGCTCCAGGGGTCGCTGGTCGCCTCAACTGAGTCGGCCGCCCGGCAGGAGGCCCTGGAAGTCGTCGTCCACATGCGGGACGAGGATGTCGCGGAAGCGGGCCGATACATCGCGGCCACCGTGCACGAAGGGCAGATCGTCCAGATCCTGAACCCGGCCGGGGCCGTCGTGGCCGCGCAGGTGCCCACTGCGGGTGCCAAGCCGCTTACGGCCCTGCGTCCCGCCCCGGACCAGGTCCTGACGGAGGATGTCACCAGGGTGGAGACCGTCCGCGACCCCGGCGACTTCATGATCGTCACGACGGCGGTCCGTCTGGACGACGGACCCTACACCGTGGTGGTGGCGTCCCGGGTACAAGTCCTGGCGGAGACGCTGGCCACAGTTTCCTGGTATCTGCTCGGCGCCGCCCCGCTGCTGCTGCTGGTGGTTGGCGGTTCGGTCTGGCTGCTGGTGGGCCGCTCCCTGCAGCAAGTGGAACGAATTCGCGGGCAGGTCGCCCGCATCGACGGGGAACGCCTGAACGAACGAGTCGACGTTCCGCAGACCAACGACGAGATTCAGTCCCTGGCGCTGACGATGAACAAGATGCTGGAACGGTTGCAGGCCTCGGACAGCGCGCAGCGCAGGTTCCTTTCGGACGCCAGCCACGAACTCCGCAGCCCCGTGGCAACCCTTCGCGCCGGGGTGGAGGTCGCTGCCGCGGACCCGTCGGGGCAGTCCTGGCGTGAGCTGACGGACATCCTCTCCGAAGAGACCTCCCGCATGCACTACCTCGTCGAGGATCTCCTGACCCTCGCCAAGGCCCACGACGGGGGCTTCCGGCTCAACGAGGAGGACGTTGACCTCGACGACGTCGTGGACCGTGAAACCCGCAGGCTCCGCTCGACAAGCACCCACCTCATCACAGCAGAGCTGACCCCCGTCCGGATCAGCGGGGACGCACGCCGGGTGGGACAGGTTCTTCGAAACGTCCTGGACAACGCAGACCGGCACGCCGTCTCGCGGATCCAGATCAGCCTGAACCCCGGTGAAGGCGGAGCAGGCGCGGTCATTACCGTAGACAACGACGGCGGACCGGTACCGGAGGCGGACCGGCAACGGGTCTTTGAACGGTTCGTCCGGCTCGACGAGAGCAGGTCGCGGGAAGGCGGCGGCAGTGGGCTGGGGCTGGCCATTGCGGCCGGGATCATGTCGGCCCACCACGGCTCCATCCGTGCCACCGAGAGCCCGCTGGGCCACTGCCGCTTCGAGATGGCGTTTCCCGCAGCCACGGAGTGAAGACAGAGCGTGAGGACCGGCGGGAGGACCGGCCCGCCTACGTCCCGGCGGTTCGGGGGGAGTGTTCCCGCGGGTCCACGTCGGTGCTGAGCATGTAGCCCATCCCCCACACCGTGGTCAGTGTCTGGACGCCGAAGGGGACGTCGATCTTGCGCCTGAGGTAGCTGATGTAGACCTCCACCACGTTATCTCCGCCCTCAAAGGCGGGGTCCCACACGTTGTCGAGTATCTCCGCCTTCGTCACGATCTGGTCGTGGCGCCGGATGAGGTACTCCAGGAGCCCGTATTCCCGGGGGGTCAACTTGATCGCCTTGTCCCCCCGACGGACCTTGCGGTTGAGGGGGTCCAGCGTCAGCGTGCCCACCGTCAACACCACAGGGCGCTCAGGTGCACCGCGGCGGATGAGTGCCCGGATCCGCGCCACCAGCACCGGAAAGCTGAAAGGCTTGGTCAGGTAGTCATCAGCCCCAAGATCAAAGGCATCGGTCTGGTCGTACTCGCCGTCCTTGGCAGTGAGCATCAGCACCGGAGTCCAGACCTTGTGTTCCCGCAGCTCCTTCAGGACGTCGTAGCCGTTCTTTAGCGGCAGCATCAGATCGAGCAGGATTGCATCGTATGAGTTTTCTGTCGACGCCCACAGGCCACTGACGCCGTCGTGCATGACGTCTACGACGAAACCTTCATTCGTCAGCCCGCGGCGGACCGCTTCGGCCAAACCTTTCTCATCATCGACGACCAAAATGCGCACGGAAACCCCCCTCCTTGATACAGGCAGTATGTGGCAGAGGGTTGAGCAAACCCTGAGAAAGGCCTCTCCCGGGCGACGGTCAGCGGCGTCCGATGGCAAAGGAGTCCGTGAACGAGTCGCCCTCTGCCGGAACGAACCGGGCGGACAGTTCGTCCGCACTCGCCCTCAGGTCCAGGGTCCCGAGGGAAGGATCGCGGTTCCTGCCGGACCATGCGGCGAAATAGCCGGCCTCGGCGTCGTTGTCGTTCACATCGTAGAGACCGACACCGCCGGTACCCACGGTGGCGAAAACGGTTCCCGCGCCCTTCACCATGGTTTGGTCGGTATCCATGAGGCAGGCAGATGAAAAACTCTCCGGTTGCAAGCCCGGGCACGAGCCGCCGACGCCCAGTTGGTGGGTGCGCTGGTAGTCGTGGTCATGGCCGGCCAGGACAAGGTCCACCTTCTTCTCCATCAGCATGTTCGTGAAATCCTGGCCGGGCTGGCATCCGTATTTTCCAACGCTCAGGCAGGGTGCGTGCATGCCAACCACGGTCCACGGGATCTGCGCCGAGGCAGCCCCATCGATGGCGTCCGTTGTCCAGCGCCAGCGTTCGCTGTCGCGCGAGTAGTCCAGGGGTTGCCCGTCCTTGAAGTTGATGCCCGGCGATACCATGATGAACCGCACCAGGGGATCCGCCTGGGGGACATCGACGTACCACTGGATCCCGTACTCGCCTTGGAGCCCCGGGAGCCTGTTGGGCAGGCACTCGACGAACTTTGCGATGTCACCGTCGCTGCCGTCGCTCTCATGATTGCCGGTGATTAGTTGGTAGGGGAAATTTTCGCCAACTTTTCCCTTGACCATGTCGCAGAACTGCTGCTCGATCCCGGCCTTGTACGCGAAGTCCCCGAGGGCAAGATTGAACTGCGGCTGGAGGCCGGCAATAACGTCCAGCACTTTTTTGGCCCCGGTGCTGACGCCGATGTCGCCCTGGGCGGTGAAGTGGACAGTCCCCGGGGGCGCCGGCACCGCCGAAGGGGTGGAGGGCTGGGCGCTGCTGGGCTGGGCGTTTGTGGGTTGGGCGTGTGTCGGCTGGGCCGTCGCCGAAGCACTGAATGGTTTGGCCTCCCGCGGACCGGACTGGCAACCGGCCAGCATCAGACCCAGGCACACGGCAACCATCATTGCAATGGCCACGGCTGCGCGATTCCTGGATGTGGCAGCCATTATTTCCTCCCCTCGGCGGCCCGAACCGGGTTCAGCCCATGGCCCGCGTCGGTCCCGCCTCGTAGCGTACCCGCGAAGGCTTTGGGATTCCTTTAGCCCTTGCAGGCCGGGGGCTACGGAACGCCGGCCCCCGGCCCCGGCCGGGTGGACCGCCCGCTTTGCCCGCCGTGGCCGTTGCCTCAGAGATTTCTCAGCGCTGCCGGGCAACGATGGTAGTGGATCGTGTTGCATCAATTCCGCACCCGGCAGAAGGAATCGTAGCCAACATGGAAAACACAACCCTGACGACCTTTGCCCTTGTCCGCCATGGCCAGACGGACTGGAACGTGCAGCGCCGGCTTCAGGGTTCCACCGACATTCCGCTCAACGACGTCGGCCGCCGCCAGGCGCGGGACGCCGTCGCCGTCCTGTCCGGCTACCAGTGGGATGCGGTCGTTTCCTCGCCGCTGCGCCGTGCCGCAGAAACCGCCGACCTGATTGCCGACGGGCTGCGGCTCGGCCCGGCCCGGCGCGTACCGGAACTTGCCGAGCGCAGCTTCGGACCCGCTGAGGGCCTGCAGGCCGGACCCGAACTGGACGCGCTGCGGATCCGGGGTGGCTTCCGCGGCCGCCGCGTCGTGGTGGTTGCCCACGCCACGCTGATCCGGCTGAGCCTCAGCCGCGCCGTCGGATACACCTTGCAAAGCATCGACAACGCCGCACTCAACCTGGCCCACCACCATGCCGTTGACGGCTGGGAGCTTGAATACTTCAACGGCGAGCCGGTCATGGCCGGCGCCCGGGGCTGAGCTGCACCGTCCCGGGCTGCCCTCAGCGGCCCTTAATCGCGCCACCATCTATGCCTGCAAGTAGCGGAACAGCAGGCCGTTTCTTACATCGAGCCCGGCGCCGTGATCCTCAATGGGCAAGTACCCGTCACGGCTAACCACCGGGCGCGCCTGCGCCACCGCAGTGATCATGGCCGATCACTCCTTCTGGTCAGATTGAGCCTTCTCTCTGGATTCTCTCTCCCTTCCGCCGAGGACGCCACCCCCGGTTGCCGCTCCTGGGCGGGGATCGCGTGGATCCCCGTCCAGGGTTCGTGTTCATGTCCCGTCTTGGCTTCGGACGCCAGCTGTTAAGTCCGCATGGTGAACATGGGGCGGGTGAGTTCACCTTGTAAAGCCCATGAGGGCAACAATGACCTGCTTTCCCCTTCCCGACGCGGCTTTCTGGCTGCTGCGCTGACCGGAGCGGCGCTGACCCTGGCTCCTGTCACTTTCGCCGCCGCCGATACCGGCACCAGCAAAACCAAGACGATCACCGGACACCTCGAGCCGGGCGCCGCGGATTTCGTCTACCTGCCCGTTGAGGTGCCCGCCGGTGTCAACAGGATCAGCGTCTCCTACAGCTACAGCAAGCCCACCGTCGCCTCCGGGCTCCTGGCCAACGCGTGCGACATCGGCGTCTTCGACGAGAAGGGCACCGACCTCGCGGGCAAGGGTTTCCGGGGCTGGTCCGGCGGCTTCCGCACGGAGTTCTTCATCAGCGCCGCCGAAGCAACGCCCGGCTACCTGCCCGGCCCGGTCGGCAAGGGCACCTGGAACATCGCGCTCGGCCCGTACCAGGTGGCCGGGCAGGGCATGGATTACACCGTCACCGTCACCCTGGACTACGGGCCCGACGGCGCGGCCTTCCGCCCGCAGTACCCGCCGCAGCAGGTCGCGGGCCGCGGCGCCGGCTGGTACCGCGGCGACGCCCACCTCCACACCGTGTATTCCGACGGCAAGCGCACGCCCGAGGACGTCGCTGCCGGGGCCCGCGCTGCGCGCCTGGACTTCATGATCAGCACGGACCACAACACCCCGGCGTCGCACGGCGCGTGGGGGCCGCTGGCCGGCAACGACCTGCTCATCCTCACGGGTGAGGAGGTGACCACCCGGAACGGGCACTACCTCGCACTCGGGCTCGAACCCGGCGAATGGATCGACTGGCGCTACCGGGCGCGGGACAAGGGCTTCGAGCAGGAAGCCAAGCGAATCCACGATTCCGGCGGGATCGTGGTCCCGGCCCACCCATACTGCCCGTACGTGGCCTGCCGCTGGAAGTTCGGGTACGAGAATGCCGACGCCGTCGAGGTGTGGACCGGCCCGTGGACCGCCGACGACGAGTACGCCATCAACACGTGGGACTCCATGCTGGCCAGCTCCGCGCGCACCGGCGGCCGCTGGCTCCCGGCGATGGGCAACAGCGACGCCCACAGCGCACCCCAGGTCATCGGGTTCCCGCACAACGTTGTCTACGCCGCGGCGCTCTCCCGCGACGCCGTGCTGGCCGGTATCCGCAGCGGCCGGAACTGGATCGCCGAATCGGCGGACGTGTCCGTCGACTTCAGTGCCACGTCAGGCGGCCGGAGCGCCGGCGTCGGGGAACGCCTCGACGCCGCCGCGGATGCCCGTGTCAGTGTCACGGCGAAGATCTCCGGCGTGCCGAACGGAGTAGTCCGGTTCATCACCGATGAAGGCCAGACCCAGCAAATTACCCTGCCGGACTCGGGCCAGGGAGCCAGCACCTGGGTGACCACGCCACAACTCGCCGCCTATGTGCGCGTTGAGGTGCGCCACCCCATGCCGGACGGCACGCCCAGCAACGGGACAGCCATGGGAACCGCCCTGCTGCTGGGCCCGATGGCCGCCCTGACCAACCCGATCTTCCTCGGCGCCAAATAGCCGAAGAAGCTGCAGGACAGCAGGTTTCCCGGGTCAGGAGCGCAGACGCAGGCCGCGAAGCTTTTTCCCTGCCCTGCGGGCTTTCTTCTCCGTCTTCCGGGCGAGACGTTTTTCCATCTTCAGCAAACTCTTGACGCCGAGATCGGTATCGGCGGGCCGGTCCGGGGTGGCCGCGACTCTGCGCAGCAGGGCCGTGGCCATGACGCTATCCTGGTGGTCGCCGAGTACCCTCTGGAGTCGTCCAGCGGATTTTGTGAGCTTTGCGGCGCGTTTGCCGTGGATCTTCCTGACCGATTCGCCGGCGTGGCGCAGGCGTTTGGCGTCTTTTCGGACTTCGTGCAGGGCCGTGTCGCGGGCGGCCCTGCCGCTGGAGCGTTTGACGGCCTTCCGGGAACGCTCCACCCGTTCTGCTGCCTTGTTCACCAGCTTGGCCGTCACGTTGTGCGCGGGGCGGAAGGCGAGGGGCCGGGCAGGCGGGTGGTCCCGAAAGTCCTCAAGGGAGCCGAGGAGGCGGAAATAGCGGCCGGCCTGGAGGGTGTCGAGGACGTTTCTGTAACCTTCGTCGTGGACGGCGACCAGCTCCAGTTCGATCATCTGCTCCAACGAGCCGGACCTCTGGTCCTCGGGGAGTTCCTGGATGTGCCGGCGAAGGCGCTCAAGCATGACTTCGGCGTCGCGTGCCGGGCCCAGGACCCGGCCAAGCCACTTCAACTCGGCCTGCAGGTCACGGACCGCTGAGCGCTTGAAGAGTTTGCGATAGGTGGCCAGGGCGGAGCGCGCCCGGCGGGTCGCGGACCGCATCTTGTGGACTGAATCCGGCGTCCCCTGCCGGACACCCGGATCATTGGTGATGAAGTCTTCGATCCGTGCGTCCAGATAGGCCGTCACGACGTCGACCGCCGGGCCTTTCTTCCGGAGCTTCTTCCGGGTCTTTTCGGCCCGGGGGCTAAGCCCGGCCGGCCACGCAGCTCCAAAAGTACGGGCAAGCTTGGACGGATAGGCGGAGCGGGCCGCTCCCGTGGACGTCAGGGTTTCGGTGGCGGCGTCGAGGAACTCCCGGTTTCCGTGGACGAGTTCGAGCTCCCATTCACGCCAGTCGAGGGCCGGCCCTGGGGGCTGCAAAGCCTCGGCGTGGACAACGTCGTCGGCGAAGTCGGCCAGATGCTCACCGATAGGCCCGTAAAGCCGGTAGGTGGTGCGCCGCGTACTCAGCCGGGCCACCGGCACCAGCTCTTCCCCGCGGGTGAATACCTGCAGATGATCGGACAGCTCGTCCGGAACGGTCTCCGGCTGGCCCAGCGGTGCATGGATTTCCTCCCGCTGGTCCGTGCCGGCGGGAAGCTTGAGGTGCCACCCGGCGTCCGTGCCGCCCGTGCGGCGCCGCAGGGTCAGGCGACGTGCGGCGAGAGCAAGGGACGGCGTGTCGAAGTACACCGCCTCAAGGTGATCCGTCACCGGCTCCGCGACATCGTCCACGCCGTGGATTTCCAGCAGCTCCGGAAGGGGCGTGGACGTCCCAGCGTCGTACTTTTGTTCCGTTTCAATATTTCCGTTGCTGTCCATGGCAGGCCCCCTCAACTGGCACCGCTGGAACATGGACTTGATCCTCCCGCTGGCGAGTCGGCCGGTGCCTTGGCCCGTTCGCCCAGCCCGATTCTAGGCCCGCTGGCAACAGCCCGGCCAGACTTGGCGGCCAGGTCACGCCGAGCCACGGCGGCCTGATAGGCGTAGGCTATCTTTGCTTCACCGCCGCCCGCTGTGTCGCCCCAGGGGCATATATTCCGGGGGGCGGGAAGCCCCCGGAACGGTGAAGGAGCTGGCGTGGACACCCGGAAGCTGAAGTATTTTCTGGCCGTCGTCGACCACGACGGCTTCAACCGCGCCGCGGAACACCTGCTGATCGCCCAGCCGTCCCTGTCCCAGACCATCGCGGGCCTGGAAAAGGAGCTGGGCGTGCCGCTCTTCCACCGCATCGGCCGCCGCGCGGTCCTCAGCGAAGCGGGCAAGGAACTCGTCGGACCGGCCCGGCTGGTGATGCGGGACCTTGATGCCGCGCAGTCCGCGGTGCAGGCGCTGCGCGGCGTGCGGAGCGGGCGGCTGGACATTATCACCATGCCCTCCCCCGGCATCGAACCGCTGACGTCGATGATCGCCGAGTACACGCGCACGCATCCCTCGGTCCGGCTTAACGTCAGCGCAGCGTTTACGCCCGAGGAAGTCATTGAATCCGTCCGCAACGGCAGCACCGAAATCGGCCTGGCCGGATCCCCAAACCCCATCCGGGTCCCGGGTGTCCAGGTCCTGGAGCTGGAACGCCAGCCGCTGATCCTGATCGTCAACCCGCAGGCGGACACGTTTGGCCCGGGGACGGCCATTCAGCGCGAGGATCTTGGCGGCCACCGGCTGATCGCAAGCCAGCGCGGATCCCTGATGCGATGGCTGGTCGATGATGCGCTGGCCCGGGGCGTCAACACGGAAATCGTGGTGGAGGTAGCGCACCGGACCTCGATCCTGCCGCTGGTCCTGGCGGGCGTGGGCCACGCCGTCATGCCGTCATCCTGGGCGCCGCTGGCGCACAAGTCAGGGTTGCGGACCCTGCTGATCGAGCCAGTGTCCCACCTGGACGTCGCCATCCTGAGCCGCAAGGAAGACCTGACCCCTGCCGCCAGAGCCTTCCTGGCCGTCGCAGAGCTGCATGTGGCAGTAGCCCAGGGCCCGCAGCCGAACGACCAATAGGCTAAGCCTATTTACCGTATCGAATCTTGGTCTTGGACGGCGTACGGTGCCGGATCGTCTACTTGAAGAGGACAGGCAGCGTGACGCTGCTAACACACTCAACGAGGAGGTAGGCACATGAGCGCCACCCAGAAATTCAGCATCGCTTCGATTCCCGCCGACGGTGTGGGCAAGGAAGTTGTCTCCGCCGGACGCCGCGTCCTGGACGCCCTGGCACAGAATTCAGGCGGCAGGTTCGCCTTCGACTGGACCGAGTTCCCGTGGGGTTGCGGCTACTACGAAATGACCGGCCAGATGATGGACCCGAAGGGCCTGGAGGCCCTGAAGAACTTTGACGCCATCTACTTCGGCGCTGTCGGCTGGGAAAACGTCCCGGACCACATCAGCCTCTGGGGCCTGCGCCTGAACATCACGCAGAACTTCGACCAGTGGGCCAACATCCGCCCGGTGAAGTTCCTCCCCGGCATCCAGTCCCCGCTGCGCAAGGCCGACCACACCGAGCTCGATTGGATCGTTGTCCGCGAAAACAGCGAAGGCGAGTACGCCGGCCTGGGCGGACGGAACCTCAGCGGCCGCGGCCCCGGCAACGAAGTGGCCCTCCAGACAGCCCTCTTCACGGAAAAGGGCTGCGAGCGGATCATGCGCTTCGCCTTCGACCTCGCCCGGACCCGTACCGTGAAGAAGGTCTCCTCCGTCACCAAGTCCAACGCCCAGCAGTACGGCATGGTCCTCTGGGACGAAACGTTCCAGCGCGTGGCCCTGGACTACCCGGACGTCGCCACCGAAAGCGTCCTGGTCGACGCCATGAGCGCCAAGTTCATCCTGCACCCCGAAGAACTTTCCGTCGTTGTCGCCTCGAACCTGAACGCGGACATCCTCTCGGATCTCGGCTCCGCCTTGGCCGGAAGCCTCGGCCTGGCGGCCAGCGCGAACCTGAACCCGGAACGCCGCTTCCCGTCCATGTTTGAACCGGTGCACGGCTCCGCGCCGGACATCGCCGGCAAGGGCATCAGCAACCCCATCGGCGCGATCGCCAGCGCCGCCCTGATGCTTGACCACTTCGGCCTGCACGAGGAAGCCCGCCGCGTCGAGGCCGCGATCGAGCAGACCACGGCCGCTGGCTACCTGACGCGCGACGTCGGCGGCGAAGCCAACACCGACGACGTCACTGAGGCCATCATCCAGGCCCTCACCCACACTCTGGCTGCCGTCTAGCCGGACCACCTTCGGGGCGGGCGGCGCCGCGCGCCGTCGCCGCTGCCCGCCCGACCCAGCTCTTCATTCTTCAAGCACCACGCCATTCACATTCCACAATGAGGTAGGAATCATGGGACCAATCACCACTGCGGGCGCAGCCGCGGCAGCTAAGAATCAAACCCCCAAGACACGCTGGTACCGCCAGCTGTACTTCTGGGTATTGACCGGCATCGTCCTCGGCATTCTCGTGGGCTGGCTCGCGCCCTCCGCCGGCATCGCCCTGGAACCGATCGGCACCACCTTCGTCAACGCCATGAGAATGCTGATCGGGCCAATCGTGTTCCTGACCATCGTCGGGGGCATCGCCAGCGTTGCGGACCTGAAGAAGGTCGGCTTGACCGGCCTGAAGGCACTGACGTATTTCCAGATCGGCACCATCTTCGCCCTGCTATTCGGCCTGGTCGCCATCAACATCTTCCGCCTCGGCGAGGGGGTCAACGCCAACGCCAGCGCGATCAAGACATCGGACTCCGCGGCCAAGCTCATCGACGCCGGCGCCCACCAGGAGTGGTGGCAGTTCCTGACCCACATCATCCCCACCAGCATCGTCGCGCCCTTCGTGGAAGGCGACATCCTGCAGATCATCTTCATTGCCGTGATCTTCGGTATCGCCCTGAACGCCATGGGCAAAGTCGGCGCGCCCGTCCTTGACGGTGTCCAGCGCCTCACCGGGGTCATGTTCAAGATCCTGGGCTTCATCATGAAGGCCGCTCCGCTGGGTGCGTTCGGCGCCATGGCCTTCGCTGTCGGCAAGTACGGCGTCTCCTCCCTCTCCAGCATGGGCGGGCTGATCGCCCTCTTCTACGCCACCTCAATCCTGTTCGTCGTCGTGGTCCTCGGATCCGTCATGGCCTTCCTGAAGCTGAACATCTTCAAGATGATCCGCCACCTCAAAGAGGAGTACCTGCTGATCCTGGGCACCTCCACCGCCGAACCGGCGCTGCCGGGCCTGATGCGCAAGCTTGAACACGCCGGGGTCAAGAAGGAAACAGTCGGACTCGTCGTGCCCACCGGCTACAGCTTCAACCTCGACGGCGCCGCCATCTACCTTTCGCTGGCCGCCGTCTACATCGCGCAGGCCACCAACACCTCCCTGACCATCGGCCAGCAGCTGGGTCTGATTGCGGTCATGCTGCTCACCTCCAAGGGCGCGGCAGGCGTCGCCGGCGGCGGTTTCATCGCCCTGACCGCCACGCTGGCCACCGTCGGCACCATCCCGGCCGCCGGCATCATGCTCATCTTCGGCATCGAGAAGTTCATGTCCGAATGCCGGGCCCTGGTGAACTTCACCGGCAACGCCGTCGCCACGCTCTTCATTGCCTGGTGGGACCGGACGCTGGACGCGGACCGTGTCCGCCGCGTCTTCAACGGCGAAGCCGTGGAGCCGCTGCCCAGCGAGGACCCGACACCCCTCGACGAATTCACGGACATCGCCGCCGACCTGACCGGCCACGACCCGCACACACCCAAGGAGATCAGCCCCCAGCCCACGGAACCGGCCAACGAACCGGCCAACAAGGATCTGGCATCGAGCGAGGACCGCCACCCTGTCTACTCGAAAAGCAACTGACATGGCCACAGCACCCGCCCCGCAGAGCGTGCGGGCCCTGATCGCACCGGACAAATTCAAAGGCAGCCTCACGGCCGGCGAAGTGGCCTATGCCCTGGCAGCAGGACTGCGTTCGGCAGCCGGATCCGGAATCGGATCCATCGACTGTGAACTGCTTCCCCTGGCGGACGGAGGGGACGGCAGCGTCGATGCCGCCGTCGCCTCCGGTTTCACCCGGCGCAACTACACCGTCGCTGGACCCACCGGCCAGCCCGTCCAGGCCAGCATCGCGTTCGACGGCGCCACCGCCGTCGTCGAAGTGGCCAACACGTGCGGCCTCGGGCTCCTGCCGGACGGCAACCTTGAACCGCTGGCTGCCTCCAGCCGCGGCTTCGGCGAAGCTGTCCTGTTCGCCCTCAGCCTGCGGCCGGCCAGGATCGTGCTGGCCCTCGGCGGCAGCGCCAGCACCGACGGCGGCATGGGAATGCTCACAGCCCTCGGCTACAGCTTCCGCGACGCCGCCGGCCGCCAGCTCTACGGCAGCGGCGGGGCGCTGGCCCAGATCCACAGCATCCACCGGACCGCCCTGCCGGAACTGGCCGGAATCGAGCTCGTCGTCGCCAGCGACGTCCACAACCCGCTGCTCGGCGCCCAGGGCGCACCGGCGGTCTTCGGTCCCCAAAAGGGCGCCGGCCCCGAGGAAATCGCGGCCCTGGACAAAGGCCTCGCGCATTTCGTCGCCCGGCTGACGGCAGCGGAATTGGCCGGCGCGGCGCAGCTGGCTGAACACGAGGGCGCCGGAAGTGCCGGAGGGCTCGGCTTCGCCTGCCTGCTCCTGGGGGCACAGCAGGTCTCCGGCGCCGACTACTTCCTGGACCTGCTGGACTTCAATGCCCGCAAGGACCACTGCGACATCGTCATCACCGGCGAAGGCAGCCTGGACGAGCAAACCCTCGCCGGGAAGTTGCCCGCCGCCGTCGCACGCCGGTCCGGGTCCCGTCCCATCATCGCTGTCGCCGGCCGTTCCCTCCTGCCCCAGGAACGGTGGGCCGAAATGGACCTCACCCGGGTGTACACGCTGGCCGACTACACGGATCAGGACTCGTCCAAGGACCCCGTCCTGTCCGCCGCGCTGCTCCGCCGGATTGGAAAGGACATTGGACACGACATTGGAACAGGGCTGTTCTAGCCGCGCCACGCTGCCGGAGAGAGAAACGCCCGCCCGGGGTAACACGGGAAATGTGGCTCAACCGGCGCGCACAACCACCGGCTCACCGCACCGAAACCGCCCCGGCCCTCGCCGAATCACGGTCCTAGGCAGCTTGGAGAACGGCCGGACACGCCCCGCAGCGTGCCCGGCCGCTCCCATTTTGGCCGCGACAGCGACGACCTCTATGAGGACGCGACTCTTTGCTCCCTTTGGAACCTCTCGATGTCCTCAAGTTGGGCCACTCCGCCGCGGGGCCCCTCAATGGTGACGGCACGGGAGGCGGCGGCCACAGCAAACTCGACCGATGACCGCAGGTCGATGGAATCGGACAGGGCAAAGACGAGCGCGCCACCGAATGTGTCCCCGGCTCCGGTAACGTCCACCACCGGGACAACATAGCCATGGACGTGGTCCACCGTCGTGCCGTCAAAGATCTCCACGCCGTCCGCGGCCATGGTGCGGATGACGGTGTTGACTCGGTGTTTGTGCATCCAGGCGTTGACAGAAGAGAGGTCAGGATCCCCAAAGGAAATCTCGAATCCGACCTGGTTCATAATGACAACGTCCGCACCCTGGAGGAAGCCTGTGTCCGCGATGCCGAATCCCTCGACGTCCAAGTCAAAGACGACTTTACGTCCGTGTTGCCGAAGATCCGACAGCACCCGTTCACCGCTGTCAGTCCCGGCTCGTAGGCGTTTTACCCGCGAGAGGGTGGTGTACAGATATCCGGGTGACCGAAGCGCCTCTACAGCAGCCGCGGACAGCATCATGGGGCTGTCGCCAGTCTCCGCGTACAACACAACATGTTCGTTGCCAACCAGGAAGATCATGTTGAGAGGATCTGGGACATCTGGCGCGTACAGCATGTGCGTGGTTCCTATGCCGTGACGGCCAAGATCGTCGCTCAGGCATCGGGACAGCGGCCCCTGGTTTAGCAACGAGATAAATTCCGTGGGCCCGCCCAGCCCGGCATGAACGGCCGCTGCGTTGGCGATCATTCCTCCCACATAGCTGCTGGTGGCCCTCATGGGTGCCTTGTCGGCCAGACCTGGCCACCGGTCCGCAGCGTAGTAGTTGTCCATGGCAACATCGCCAATGAAAAATGTCGTGGGCCTCTCCCCAGAAGCACTACCCGTCATGCGATCCCGACCTTGCCTTGCTGACGGAAACGTGCACCGGGCCGTGCTTGATGTCGGTCCAGGTAGGCCCGCCGTCGCCGCCGGTCGCCGCCATCCAGTAGTAGTAGGCCGCCCCCTCAACGCCATGACAAGCGTCGTGCCAGGTGCCATTGTGCAGCACAACGACGGTGCCTGGGCTGATCACGAAGGCCCGGACATCTGCCGCGCTGGGATACCCGGCATCGGTTGGTTCGGCAACGGCCAGGACTAGAGGGGCTCCGGCTGTGAAGAGCGCTTCTTCCGTGGCCAAGTGCCGTTCCATCCGATGCGTCGTAAATGGCGTGCCACCGCCCCGGGTCAGGCCCAGACTCCCATTGGTACTGATCAACGGTTTCGCCGTGTACACATCGGACCACCCATTGCCTTCCGCTGCAATCAAGCCAGCGCCGGTCTCGTCCGGAAGAGCGGATGCCATCACATGCACTCGCCCAAACGGTGCAAAATCCTCCGCCAGCAGTTCCGTTGCCAAAATCTTCATCGCACCGTCTCCTCGTAGACCGATGAAGAACCGCGGAGACTGCGTACTTCGCGCATCAGGTCCTCTACGTGTTCGGCCAGAACCCGACCGGTGTCGACATGGGTGTCTTTTAGGAAGCTGCCCACAATTGCACCATCGGCCGCCGCCAATTGTTCATGCACGTTCGCGGTCGTCAGGCCGGCGCCGATGAGAAGTGGGAAGTCATCACCCACAATTGAGCGGAAACGCTGGACCTTTGCCAAATCCGTTTCTTGGCCAGTGGCGTCTCCGGTGATGACAAAGGCATCGCACCGTTCCAGGCCAACCATCGAATCTTCTGCCTCTGTCCGGCCGGAGTTCACCGGCTGGTACTTGAAGCGGACCCCGCCGAACAATACCGATGTCACCTGGCTGCGAAGGGCCTGGAGTTCTAGCGCAAATTCGGCGTCTGCCTCCGGTTCGAGGTGCCCAGCGACGGAATCCATTTGGATGAAATCGATGCGGAACTGCCGTGCCAGTTCGAAAGCCAAACGGTGATCGTGCAGGACATTCACGCCCACCAGGAGGTCGGGGTATCTTCCCTCCAACCACTCCAACACATTGCGCACGTCCTGCTTATCGCCAAAATAGTTTTCGACGACGATGCCGTCCACACCATTGGCGCGGAGGACATCCGTTTCGTACCGAGCGATGTCCAGTCTTTCGGCCGCGGACTCTCCGGAAAGGTGAAGCATGCCGAGAATGGGTTTGGACGTCTTGAAGGTTTGGCTAAACCGGCTGTCACCGTTGTTCAAGGGATGATTCCTAACTGGTAAGGGAGGTCGGGTTGGGATCTGAACCGAGCTGTCTTGGAGCGCCCGCAGTGGAGGCGGGTGAACCCGGCGTAGTCCCGTTCCAGGAAGTGGCGACACGCATTTCGAGGGCTGGTGAGTAGATCACCGAAGTGTGTTCGACCAATTCGTCGTCATTGCTGAACACTTCGCCGCTGGCACAGATGAACCCCGGCGTACCAGGCAAATCGCCAAAGACCTGACGCGTCAGGTTCGAGGGCAGAGCGACAGACAATGTGAATTCTGAACGGACCGGGGCCACGCCGTAGTGCTCGCGCAGGACCTGATAGAGAGAGAGCCGTTCGAAGTTGAACGCGTCCAATCCGGGAAACCGGCCCAGGCTCAGAACGGATGTGTCTATGTTGAGATACGTCGGTGACTGGTCTGTCGCAACACCTCTGGCCCGGACCAGGCGCAGTTGCAGCCCTGCGGTCCCGTCCTCTACTTCTTGGGAAATGACGACTGTGACCGGCTTCTGATTCCGTGCCCTCGAGAAGTCGGTGAAGCCGCCGAAGTTCCAGATGCTGTGGTTGATGGGTGTGTACGTGACAATCGTTCCTTTGCCCCGTATTTGGTGGACTAGCCCCTCTGAAACGAGCAGGGATACCGCGTGCCTGACGGTGCTGCGAGTGATGCCGTGCAAATCCCGCAGCACCGTCTCCGACGGGATCGCCTCGCCTTCTGCGTATTCGCCGTCCAGGATTCTCTGTCGCAGATCCCGGTAGAGCTGCGTGTACAGCGGTGCCGAATCCTGTGGATCGAGCGCAAAATCAGCTGTCATGCGAGTCTGTCTCCCTTGGTGTGCTTCGGTGTCTATTTGCCGTCGTTGACGGTGATGGATTTCAATGCGGCTTGCTTCAAACCATATTGGTCCAGAATCTTGGCATAGGTTCCGTCAGTGTTCATGGCGTCCATGGCGGCTTTGATGGCGTCCCTTAGCTGGGTGGATTCCTTGGCTACGGCAATTCCGTAGTTTCCCGGTTCCAGCAAATCGCCAATGGTGTAAAACTTGTCCGGCTGTTGCTTCTGCAGATCAAGGATCCCTTCGAAGCCGATCAGCGAGGCCTGTGCGCGGTCCTGCTGCATCTGAAGGATTTCCTCCGCCTGAGTAGGAATCTGCAGAATCTTGATGGGCTTTTCCGCCGGGCAGGTGCTCTTGGAAAGGTCTTCCACCGATCCAACCCAACTTGTTCCTGTCGATACCGTCACCGTCCGCCCGCACAGGTCCGCCAGGGTCTTGATGTCCTTCTGGTTTTGGACCGGGGCAAAGAACTGGTTGCCAGTTCGGAAATAATCCACAAAATCAAGCTCTGTCTGCCGCTTTTTCAAGTCAGAAAATGCGGTCAAAATGATGTCCGCGCGTCCGGTGGTGGCTGACACGATGAGCTGGGAAAAGTCGACATTCTGGAAGTTCGGCTTCAATCCGAGCCGTGAGGCTATTTCCTTGGCCAAGTCAATGTCCGCACCCTTGAGCTCAGTGGAACCGGCATCCGAATACTCCATCGGAGGATAGGCAAGGCTGATCGCAATGTTCAGGACCCCGGTGTCACGGACCTTTGCTGGAAGCATTGCGCGCAGTTCCTGGCTGGCCGGCGCGGCCGTGGTGGGGGCTGTGGCATTGACCGGCCCGCCACATGCGCTCAGCGCAAGGATTGCCGCCAAGGCAAGGACAGCGGGTCCGGCGCCGCATTTGGCTGACTTTGTGGTCCAAGAAAACATCGTCATTGTTGATTCCTTTGTGATCGGTGGAGCGATGAAGGGTTAGTTGAGGACGCGCTTCAGGAAGCTGCGTACGCGCGGATCTTGGGGGTTGGAGAGCACCTCAGCGGGTGGCCCGATCTCACGGATGGTGCCGTCAATCATGATGGCCACTCGGTCCGCCACTTCCCGGGCAAACGCTATTTCGTGGGTGACGACGACCATCGTGGTCCCAGATGCCGCGAGTTCGCGCATCACATCCAGGACTTCGCCGACCAGCTCCGGGTCCAAGGCGGATGTTGGTTCGTCAAAGAGCATGACCTTGGGATTCATAGCCAAAGCGCGGGCGATGGCGACCCGCTGTTTTTGCCCGCCGGAAAGCTGTGCCGGATAGGCCGCGCCGCGGTCCCCCAAACCGACGGAAGCAAGGAGTCCGGTTCCCCTGGCCGACGCCGAGGCCCGAGATTCCCTGCGCACCGTTGTGGGGCCCTCGATCACGTTCTGCAGTGCGGTCATGTGGGGAAAGAGGTTGAAATTCTGGAAAACCATGCCAATCTCCCGCTGCTGCTGGCGGACCTTGCGCGGTGGAAGCTCACGCAGCACGGCGCCGTGCAGCTCATAGCCGATGATGGAGCCATCGATCCAGACCACACCGTCATCCAAAGTTTCCAAGTGGTTGAGGCAACGCAGCAGTGTGCTCTTGCCGCCACCGGAGGGGCCGAGGATGCACAAGACTTCGCCGTCGAGCACATCCAGATCGACGCCTTTGAGCACCTCTTGCCCGTTGAACTTCTTGTGGACATTGATCGCCTTGACCATTGTTCTCATTGCTGCTCCCCAACGGCTGTTTTAGGCGCAAGTCGGAATACGCCAAAAGTGAATCGGAACGGTGGCCGGCTTGCCCCACGGGCGACACCGCGGCCGTAGTGGCGCTCAATGTAGAACTGGACAATATTGAGGACCGTGGTCCCAAGCAGATACCAGACGGCACAAACCAGCAGCAGCTCAATCACGGCACCATTGACGAAGTAAACCTGTTGGGCGGCATTCAGCATTTCTGTAAAGGAGATGGCAGTGGCCAGGGAGGAGAACTTGAGCATGCCGATAGCGGAGTTTCCCATGGGCGGGATAATCAACCGCATCGTTTGAGGCAGGATGATCCGACGCAATGTCTGGAACCTGGACATACCGATGGTTTGGGCGGCCTCGGTCTGCCCATGGTCAACCGAGCTGATGCCACCGCGGACCACCTCTGCCATGTAGGCACCTTCATTGACGCCCAGACCCAGGAGTGCCGCAACAAAGGGGGTGACCACATCCACTGTCCTGGCCTCGTACAGACCCGGAATGGTGATGGTGGGAAAGACGAGCGCGATGTTGAACCAGATCAGCAACTGCAACAGGACCGGCGTTCCCCGGAAAATCCAGACATACAGCCAGGCAACAAAATGAGTTACGGGGTTGTTCGACAAGCGCATGATGGCGAACAGTGTTCCCAGCCCAGCACCCAAAATCATGGCAATGAATGAAATGAGCAGCGTGTTGGCGAATCCGCGGAGGATCACGTCTGCGGTGAGGAATTTACCCACCACGTCCCATCGGATTTGGCCTTCTGCAAATGCCTTGGCCAGAAGTGCCAGTGAGACTATCACCAAGGCTCCGGCCAGCCACCGACCTGGGTGTTTTAGGCGGACAATCCTGTAACTGCGATGCTGCAGAGCATCAACACTCACGCGGGCCGCGTTGTCTGCTACAGAGGAAAGCAGCGTCATGACCCACCTCCTTAAGTTGTACGGTCAGGTGTACAACTCAAATTAGGGTCATGGGGCGCGCCTGTCAATGGATGACCAATAAATTTCGTGACTGCACGAACGACAACGGGCCGTTTCCGCGCAGCGGAAACGGCCCGTTCAATCCCCGAAAACGGCTAGCCGATCAGGGCCAGCACGGCACCGGCCGCAACCACTCCGCCGGCTTCCGTGCGGACGTCGGTGACAGTGCCGTCCCGGTGCGCGGCGATCTGGGTTTCCATCTTCATGGCTTCGAGGACCACCACCGGGTCCCCGGCCGACACCTCGGCACCCGGATCGACGAGCCACTTCACCACGGTCCCGGCCATGTCGGCGCGCAGTTCGCCCGGATCGGCAGCGCCAGCACCGCCGTCGGAGGCTCCGTCCACGGACACGCCGGCAGGCAGTGCTCCACCGGACATCGTCCGACCAGACAGTGCCCAGCCGTCCAGGAGGTCTGCCGGGAGCCCGACGGCCAGGCGGCGGCCGTCCACGTCAACGGTGATGGTGCGGCGTTCGCCGTCGGGCGCGGTGGTGCTGTAGCCGGGATCGGCCGGGATCTTGTCCGCGAAGTCGGTTTCTATCCAGCGGGTGTGGATACCGAGCCCGTCCTCGGAGGTGAAATCCGGGGATTCGAGCACGGCCCGGTGGAACGGCAGCACGGTGGCCACCCCGGTGATACGCATTTCGGCGAGGGCACGGCGGGCGCGGCGCAGGGCCTGCTGGCGGTCCGCGCCTGTGACGATCAGCTTGGCGAGCAGGGAATCGAACTGCGGCGCCACGAAAGAGCCGGAGCGGACCCCGGTATCCAGGCGGATGCCCGGGCCGGTGGGGCCGGCGAATTCGCCGATGGTGCCGGGCGACGGCAGGAAGCCGCGGCCCACGTCCTCGGCGTTGAGCCGGAACTCGAAGGCGTGTCCATGCGGCGTCGGGTCCTCGGTGTGGCGCAGCGGCTCACCCGCGGCGATCCTGAACTGCTCCTGGACGAGATCGATCCCCGTGGTTTCCTCGGTGATGGGGTGCTCCACCTGGAGTCGGGTGTTCACTTCGAGGAAGGCGACGGTGCCGTCCGCAGCGACCAGGAATTCCACCGTGCCGGCGCCGGAGTAGCCTGCTTCCCGGCAGACGGCCTTGGCGGCATCGTAAATCAGCGTGGTCTGCTCTTCGCTCAGGAACGGCGCGGGCGCCTCTTCTAGGAGTTTCTGGTGCCGCCGCTGCAGGGAGCAGTCGCGGGTTCCGACGACGACGACGTTGCCGTGGGCGTCCGCAAGGACCTGCGCCTCGACGTGGCGCGGTCGGTCCAGGTAACGCTCCACAAAGCACTCGCCCCGGCCGAACGCGGCAACTGCCTCGCGCACGGCGGAGTCGAAGGCTTCCTCGACCTCGTCAAGGACGCGGACCACCTTCATGCCGCGGCCGCCGCCGCCAAAAGCGGCCTTGATGGCGATGGGCAGGCCGTGCTGTTCGGCGAAGGCCCGGGCCTCGGCCGCGGTGTCCACGGGTCCGTCGCTGCCGGCGACCAGCGGCGCGCCGGCCCGGACGGCGGCGTCGCGGGCCGTGATCTTGTTGCCGAGCAGCCGGATCGCGTCAGGAGCCGGTCCGATCCAGGTCAGTCCGGCGTCGATGACGGCCTGGGCGAAGTCGGCGTTCTCGGAGAGGAAGCCGTAGCCGGGGTGGACGGCGTCTGCGCCGGACGCGGCCGCCGCGGCCAGGAGCTTAGGGATGTTCAGGTAGGTGTCGGCGGGAGAGTTGCCGTCCAGGCTGAAGGCTTCGTCCGCGGCGGAAACGTGCAGGGCGTCGGCGTCGATGTCGGCATAGACGGCGACGGACGCCAGCTGCGCGTCGTCGCAGGCCCGGGCTATGCGGACCGCGATTTCTCCACGGTTGGCGATCAGGACCTTGCGCATCAGTTACTCGCTTCTTTTTCGGTGACGGTGTGTTCAGTGGCGGTGTGTTCGGTGGGGCCGTGTTCAGCCCAGCGGAAGCGGATCTTGCCGCCGATGGGGACCTGCGCGGCGAGGTCCAACTGGGAGTCGATCACCACACCGATCACCGGGTAGCCGCCGGTGATCGGGTGGTCGGCCAGGAAGAGCACGGGCAGCCCTTCGGGYGGGACCTGCAGGGCGCCTGCCACGGTGCCTTCGCTGGCCAGTTCGCCYTGGCGGGTCCGCTGCAGCGGTGTMCCGTCCAGCCGCATGCCRACGCGGTTGGACTGGGCCTTCACCTCCCACTCCTGGGCGGCGAAGGAGTCCAGCGCCGCCCGATCGAACCAGTCGGCGCGGGGGCCGGGAACGACGTCGAGGACGGTCACCCCGGTTCCCGGGTAGTCCGGCTGCAGTTCGGGAGCCCCGACGACGCCGGATTCGGCCTCYCCGCCSGCGGCCAGCACCTGTCCYGCGGCCAGGGGTGCAGGACCGATYCCGGACATGGTGTCCGTGGAGCGGCTGCCCAGCACCGGGGCTGCATCRACWCCGCCGCGGACCGCGAGATAGCTGCGGAAGCCGCTCTGCGGCGCACCAATGCTGAGCGTTTCRCCGTCGAGCAGCGCGAACGGGGTGGCCATCARYGCGGCGCGTTGCCAGGTGTCCCCGGCGTYGTCCGGCGCGGATTCGATGCTYAGYGCCGACGGCGCCCCGGTGACCGCGAGGACCTGGTCCCCCACCGCCCGGACCGTGAGCCCGCCGGCGACTGTTTCGATGGCGGCTGCGCCGGGGGTGTTGCCGACGAGGCGGTTGGCCCGGCGCAGCGAGGCCCGGTCCAGCGCGCCGGCGGCGGAGACGCCCAGGCCGGAGTGGCCGTGCCGGCCGAGGTCCTGGATCAGGCTCTGCAGGCCCGGCGCAACGATCCGGAGTCCGCAGGCRACGTCCYGSCCGGCAGCCGGTTCCGGCGCTGCGCCGGYGCTGTGGACCGTAGGTTCWGCGSCAGWCTGCGCGGCTGGCTSTGCCACCGGCTCCGCGGCGGAYTCGGTTCCGAGGRTGACCGCGTCCCGGACCGGCCGGAACTGCACCCGGTGGCCGGGCGCGGCCAGGGCGGGCTGCTCCCGTTCCAGGTCCCACATCCTGGCGCTGGTGCGCCCGATCAGCTGCCAGCCGCCGGGGGAACGCCGCGGATATACGGCCGAGTAGTTCCCGGCCAGTGCCACGGAGCCTGCGGGGACGGCGGTGCGCGGCGAGGCGCGGCGGGGCACTTCCAGCTGCTGGTTCTCCCCCACCATGTACCCGAAACCGGGCGCGAAGCCGGCGAAGGCCACGGTCCAGACCTGGCCGGAATGGGCAGCGATCACGCCCCCGGCTCCCAGGCCGGTGAGCTGGCCGACTTCGGCGAGGTCTTCGCCGTCGTACACGG